>NZ_VPAP01000003.1:0-179155 GCF_013419195.1 Acinetobacter sp. YH12099
TCAGCTTGCTTCAAGATACTCATGATCAAGCTGTCTGAATACTTAGATGTTTTCATAGAAAATCTCCTTAAATCAAGGTTATTCGATTTTCTACTTTTAAACTCAATTATTTTTAGGGAGGATTACCATTGCTTTTGAGTTATGCGCTTACGATCTCTTTTATAAACAAAAAAAACATTCATTAAAATTCAAATGAATGTTTTTCATATCTTGAAGCGATTATAGGTGTGCTGTTATTCAAAAACTGTTTAGAACTTATCTAAATTCACCACAACAGCCACGCCGATACAAAATAAAGCTACATACACGGTAAACCAAATAATCATGTGCTTAAATGCTTTGTCTGAAATACTGCTATCGGCATATTTCTGTGGTTTGCGTGAGTTATCTTCTTGCATATCGACTCCAATCTAGCCAGATTATGGGGATATACAGATTATGTAAAATTCTAAAGCATTGCTGTAGATACAAAATATTTATTAAAAACTATAACAGTTGATTTTAGATACATGCCAATCTGTTATAAAAAAAGAAATTATTTAATGTTTTAAACCTAAAAATAGATCAAAATAAGTAACAGCTGCAAAAAATGCTTGAGTCATACCATGTATAAATCTGAACAATTGGCGTTGAACATTCGGCAACTCATTGAAAATGGTGCATGGAAAGCACATAGCAAGTTACCTTCGTTAAGAGAACAATCACAAATCAGTGGTTATAGCTTAATGACCGTGCTAAACGCTTATCAAGAACTTGAAGCTCAGGGATTGGTTTACGCTAAACAAAAGTCGGGGTTTTATGTCGCAGAACGTCTCAATCAAACTGAACGACCTGTACCAAGCAGTTTGAGTTTAAATGCACATATTCAAATGAACTCTTTGGTCTTTGGCTATTTAAAATCAATTCAGTCTGCAGATGTCAGTCCTTTAGGCTCTGCCTTTCCCAATGCAGAATTACTGTTTAACCCAAAGTTAATGCAAATTTTAGCGCAGCACGCCAAGCGAAAAAGCAGTTATTTTAGCCACGACCACATGCCACCGGGCAATTATGAATTAAGAACCATAATTGCAAATCGCTACTGTTTACAAGGCATACCCACCCATGCAAATGACATTGTCATTACATCTGGCGCATTAGATGCGCTCAATTTGTCATTACAAGCTTTGACCAAACCTGGAGATTTTATTCTATTACAAGAAACTATTTTTTATGGTGCATGGCAAGCGGCTGAACGTCTTGGTTTACAGGTGATTACCATTCCAGAACACCCTGTTTCAGGTTTCGATTTAGACTCATTTGAACAAGCCTTAAAACAATACCCAATTAAAGTCTGCTGGTTGATGTTGAATATTCATAACCCTATTGGCTTTAGTGTCAGAGATGAAATTAAGCAACGTATTGCGAGTTTGCTTGAAGAATATCAAGTGTATTTAATTGAAGATGATGTCTATCAAGAATTGTATTACGGTACGCAAAAACCACTGCCCATGAAGTATTTTGACCGACAACAACGCGTACTGCATTGCGCTTCTTTTTCTAAAACTTTGGGTTCTGCTGTGCGGGTCGGTTGGGTTTATGCAGGTCAATTTTCCAATGCTATTCAGCATTTGCAACTCATGAGCACGGTTTCTGCAAGTCCCTTACTGCAAAATACTTTGGTGGATTTTCTTTCGCATCATCATTATGAAAAACATTTGCGTCAATTACGCAAACAATTGGAAAAACATAAAAAAGTGTTTTATCAGCAATTGAAACAGCGCTTAAACCCAGCTTGTAAAATTCACTACTATTCTAGTGGTTACTTTTTATGGATTGAACTGCCTGCATATATAGATGGCTATACGATTTATCAGCAATTGATTCAAAATAAGATTGGCATTGCGCCAAGTCAGTTGTTCCGTTCTGAACAGGTCAGCCAGAACTTTATTCGTTTAAACTGTTCTTTTGCTTGGAACAGTGATATTGCGACTGCACTGGATGTTTTGTCTGCGGTAATACAGCAACACATCACCCAATATACTCATGCCTAAAATTACAGAGCCGATCACCCGACAATAAAAAAGAGCTGAGTTTTGGCTCAGCTCTTTTGTGATTGACAGGGCTATTTTAGAAGTTATAAATTGCGACTGCATTGATTCGGTTATCTTCACCTGTTTTACTACCATTAACAGCTTCTAAAGCAGTACGTTCACCATAGACATACTCTAGACCAAAGCTTAATGGTTTACGCGGGCTATAGAAAATATTTGCCCAGCCTTGCCATAATTCTTTGTTAGCACGAGTCGCATCAGATTGCGTTGAATCTTTTGGAAAAGAGTTTTTCAAAATATTAGTATAACTTTGATTTTCATCAAAACTCATATAACCATAGCCAAGTGTGCCGTGTATTTTATCGCTGAATTTTTGAGTTATACCCACCATAATTGAATCAAATTCACTTTGAATAAGATCACCATTTGCTTGAGCAACTACGCCTCTGTTTGTAAATGACACAAAGCTGCTATCACCTTTAACATGGTAATAATCTGCTTTAAGGGTTGTGCCAGGGACAACTTCATATTTTACACCTACGCCCACACCCCATGCCATTTCTTCTTCAGAATTAACACGTTTTTCATGGCCCATAGCACGAACACTAACATTTAAATTATCTGCAAATTGATGATTTAAACGTGCTGTTAATGCAGGTAAACGCTGGCTAATTGTGGCATCTTTAGGGTCTTCAGCAGCCACCACCAAATTAGTTTGTGGACTAAATTTTGTAGTATGACGTACCTGAGGTGTACGTTTTACTGCACCACCTACAAATGCCAAAGCATCAATGGTTTCTGGCATATAGTCTGGAATGGCAAAGTTTGACCAAGTTTGACCAATTAACCAGTTGCCATAATTTAAGTAAGCATGACGAATACGTAAATTATCAAAATTTGAACCGCCCAAGAAATCGACTTCAATTTTACCTTTTAGATCTTGATCGCCCACTGGGCTTTTAAAATCCAAACCTAAACGTGTAGCAGAAAGCGTTGATCTTAAACGATCACTACTTTCATTATTGCCTTCTAACGCCACTGCATTAATGTGGTTATATGGCAAATCTCGGCTACTGCCCTCAACCTGATAAGACGCATCTAAACGCACATTACCATATAAGTTGAACTCAGCACCTTTGGCTGTTTTCAGAATTGGACTCGGGCTTGCTGAACTGCGTTGTACATTGGCAATTGCACTTGCTGTTTGCGCATTTTGTACTTTTTGCTGTTCTATCAGACCACGTAAAGCTTGAACTTCCTGTCTTAGTTGCTCAATTTCCGTTTGCTGTTGGGTCTGCGCCTGAGCTGCAACACTCATACCACCCATACTCAATGCAATCATGCTCATCATGAGCGTGCGCTGCATTGTTGGTCGAACCGTTGTAGATTGAAAATTAAAAGATTGGGTTAATGTTTTCGCGTTCATCCTAAACTCGCTTGTTATTGTGCCATCAAATTCTAGCAACAGATCACCATCGCTTACGATGGCGATCTATATCATTGATGACTGTAGATTAATGGAAAGGTAAAGAAATTATTGGGTTGCTTTTTGTGCGACTGGATTGCTTTCTACAGCAGGCTCCGCAGCGGCTTTAGCTTCTACAGACGTTTTTAAATTCACCATGAAGATTGCTAAGGCAGCAATTACACCTGGAATCGCAATAGCAAAGAAGTTCATTTGGTGCGGTAAATTCATGGTTAATAGTGCACCTGTGAGTACTGGCCCAACGATTGCACCGATGCGACCAATACCTGACGCCCAGCCCATACCTGTAGAACGTACAGTAGATGGGTAATATTGTGCGACGAAAGTATAAAGTAAGATTTGTGAACCAATGGTTGCTGCCCCAGCAACTGCAATTAAGGTGTACAACACAATTTGTGGACTGTTAAAGCCAAGCAGAATTAATGCTGCTGCACCACAGATAAACATAATGGTGAGTACTTTTTTGATATGGAAGCGGTCAGCCAATGCACCACCACCAATTGCGCCAATCATGCCACCAATATTCAGTGCGAATAAGAAGATCATACTTGCACCCAATGAATAACCCGCTTGGATCATTAATTTTGGTAACCAGCTGCCCAAAGCATAAACCATTAACAAGCACATGAAGAATGCGATCCAGAACATGAACGTACTGAACATACGGCCTTGCTGGAACAATGCTTTTACAGGTGCTTCATCGCCTTTAGTCACTTCATTCAGTACAAACTCAGTGTCACCATTTAATTGTTGGCTTGGTGAAATTTTTTGCACAATACTACGGGTTTGCTCAATTTCTTTCTTGTTGGTCAAATACATGAGTGACTCAGGCAAGAATTTCCAAATTAATGGTAAAGCCACCAATGGAATAATTGCGATGTAAAACATGATTTTCCAACCAAACTCTGGCACTAACCATGCACCCAACAATGCTGAAGTCATACCGCCAATGGCATAACCACTAAACATCAGCGCAACCAAAGTACTACGAATACGCTTTGGCGCATATTCTGTCATAAGGGCCACAACGTTTGGCATTACACCGCCAATACCAAGCCCAGCAAGGAAACGTAAAATACCAAATTCAACTGGATTACTTGCAAACGCACCTAAGAATGTAAAGCCACTGAAAATAGCCACACAGATCATGATGGTCTTTTTACGACCTAACTTGTCCGATAAGGTACCGAAGGTCATGGCACCAAACATCATGCCAAACAATGCCGTACTGGCCAGTAAACCTGCTTGTACTGCACTGAGCGCCCACTCTTGCATCAGTAGTGGTAATGCAACCCCATAAATGACCAAGTCGTAACCGTCAAAAATAATGATCATCAAACACCAAAACAATACGCCCCAATGGAATGGCGTGAACTTGGCCTCGTCAATCAAGGTATTAATATTAATTTTATTGCTTTGCATCTTGCTTCACCTCCTAATTGTGAAGTCCGTTACTCCAACTCAGATGCACACAATGAATAATAAGTTAAAATTTGTCCAAAACTGAATAGGCATAGATACATACCTAAAAAGTCTATAGTTTTGTAAGATATTGATTTTAAAATAGATAAAAATAACAAGGCGAAAAAAATACTGTAATGTGATGCTTAAAAAAGTTTTTTCAGGCAATTCACATAACAGTATTTTGTTAAAAATATCTGTGCTTTTATATAAAAAATATAGTTATAAATATTTGTTTTATATGGCTTTACTAGAATACATTGCGATCATAAGCAAATGCTTCCAAATCATAAACTTGATAAATGCAGTCAAACAAAGATCGAATGTCTTCACTTTCATCCATATTACGAATTGCCATAAACACAGGACTTACAGCCGAGTCATCTAATAAAGGTATAAAGTGCAAATGTGCCAAATGAATATTTTGTGCGCTTTCTGGCACGATACACAAGCCCTCACCTGCAGCAACAAAACCCAACGCCAATTGTAATTCACGCACTTCACGAATTTTGCGAGGTTCTAAACCATACTCAGAAAACACGCCACGAATTTGGGTAGAGAAGTTTGGCTTGTTGTGATTTGGATATAAAAATAGTTGTTGATCAACAACATCCGCCAAATATACACCTTCTTTTTGTGCCGCAAATGGGTGGCTCGAATGTACTGCAACCATCAAGCGTTCTTCACGTAATAAGATACGTTTAACTGCAGGATCAGAAATTCTTAAGCGTCCAAATCCAACATCTATGCGCCCTTCTTTAAGTGCCTGAATTTGGTCATTGGTGGTCATTTCCACCATTTCTATTTTTAAATGCGGATGCTGCTGCTTAAACAAATACACAATTCTTGACAATAATCCGAACAATAAAGAACCAACGAAGCCAATAGTCACAGTACGACCAGCAATACCGACACGTTTTGTCATCGACTTGATTTCTTCCGCATTAGACAAAAGTTTAACGGCATGTTGGTAAAAGAATTGGCCTGCTTCGGTGGTCTTAAGCGGTCTACTTCCACGCTCAAATAGTTGAATTCCAAGCTCTTGTTCTAAATTTTGGATCTGTCTGCTCAAAGGTGGTTGAGCAATAAAGAGTTTTTCTGCTGCCTTGGTGAAACTTTGCTCTTCTACAACAGCAACAAAATAACGTAAATGTCTGAGTTCCATAGCTCAAAATACCTTTTAAGTATAAAAAAATGCATATTTGATCTTCGACCAATGCAATTTATTCTTTTAAGGTATATCACATAACTGTAATAAAGCAATGATATGAAGGGCAAACCATGTATAAGTCAGTAGAAACTTTGCTGGTGGAAATACCAACCATCCGTCCACACAAGATGGCGGTTGCAACCATGCAAACCCAAACCCTTGTATTAGTCAAAATCACCACTGAAGATGGTTTTGTTGGCTGGGGCGAAGCAACCACGATTGGCGGCTTGGGCTATGGTGAAGAAAGCCCAGAAAGCGTAAAAACCAATATCGAAACATATTTCGCATCATTGCTAAAAACTTTAGCTGGCTTGAATGTTGCGCAAACTTTACAGGTCATTAAAAAGAATATCAATGGCAACCGTTTCGCGAAATGTGCCATTCAAACTGCTTTATTAGATATTCAAGCGCAGCGCTTAAACCAACCTTTAAGTGAAATTTTAGATGGTCGCCTACGCAACTCGGTTCCTGTGTTATGGGTACTTGCATCTGGCGATACAGAAAAAGACATCGCTGAAGCACAAAAAATGATTGCGGCTAAACGCCACAACACATTCAAGCTCAAAATCGGTTCACGCCCAGTAGAGCAAGATGTAGAACACGTATTGGCAATCAAACAAGCATTGGGTAAAGACGTTTCTATTCGTGTAGACGTAAACCGTGCTTGGTCAGAACTTGAAGCAATTAAAGGCATCCAGCTTTTACAAGATGGTGGTGTCGATTTAATTGAACAACCATGTGCAATTGACAACATTGATGCCATGGAGCGTTTAACACGTAAATTTGATATTGCCATCATGGCAGATGAATCATTGATGGGCCCACAAAGCGCTTATCAATTGGCAAAACGTAATGCTGCATCTGTATTTGCAGTTAAAGTTGCCCAATCTGCGGGTCTAATCGAAGGTTGTGAAGTTGCAACAATTGCACAGTTGGCAGGCATCGACCTATATGGCGGCACAATGCTTGAAGGCCCTGTCGGCACGATTGCATCTGCGCATGTGTTCTCGACCTTCCAGAATTTAGCTTATGGCACAGAATTATTTGGTCCGTTATTGCTGACCGAAGAAATTTTAAAAACTCCACTTCAGTACCAAGACTTTGAATTACACCTTCCAACAGGTGCAGGTTTAGGTATTGAGTTGGATGAAGACAAAATTGACAACTTGCGTCGTCAGTAATTAGGAGAAACCCATGCTTTTCCACGTACGTATGGATGTAAACATTCCATTGGATATGCCAGCAGAAACTGCTAACGAAATTAAAGCCGTTGAAAAAGCATATTCGCAGGAATTACAGCGTCAAGGTAAATGGCGTCATATTTGGCGTATTACTGGCCAGTATTCAAACATCAGTATTTTTGATGTTGAGAGCAATGAAGAACTGCACAACATTCTGCAAGGTCTTCCGCTCTACCCTTACATGAATATTGAAGTGATGGCATTGAACCGCCACCCTTCATCAATTCGTGAAGATGACACCTGATTTAATTCGGAAACTGGAGTAAGCACCTTACTCCAGCACCAAAGTAAACATTTAGCAAACCAAGTAAACAAGGAAAGTGGCAGCCAATTATCTCGTTTTTAGTCCAGAGATATTCGCCACCAAAGCACACCTCCAAGGAGAATGAAAATGAATCGCCAAGAAATTGATGCATTAGTTAAGCAAATGAACGTTGATACAGCGACAGGCCCTGTAGATGAACGTGTACAACAAGTTGTTGTGCGTTTATTGGGTGACCTTTTCCAAGCGATCGAAGATCTTGATATTTCTCAGTCAGAACTGTGGAAAGGTCTGGAATACTTTACTGATGCCGGTCAAGCGAACGAATTAGGTTTATTGGCTGCAGGTTTGGGTCTGGAACACTACCTAGACTTACGTGCTGATGAAGCGGATGCTAAAGCAGGCATTACTGGCGGTACGCCACGTACGATTGAAGGTCCACTTTATGTCTCTGGCGCACCTGAAACAGTAAGCTTTGCGCGTATGGACGATGGTTCTGAAGAAGGCAAAATCCCGACGCTGATCATTGAAGGTACAGTGACTGATACTGACGGCAACCGTGTTGAAGGTGCTAAAGTTGAAATCTGGCATGCCAACAGCCTGGGCAACTACTCATTCTTTGACAAGTCACAGTCTGACTTTAACCTGCGTCGCAGCATCATTACCGCTGCCGATGGTCAATATACTGCATTGACGACAATGCCAGTGGGTTATGGCTGCCCTCCAGAAGGTACAACTCAGTTTGTACTGGACAAGCTAGGCCGTCACGGTAACCGTCCATCGCACGTACATTACTTCGTATCTGCACCGGGTTACCGCAAGCTGACTACTCAATTCAATATTGAAGGCGACCAATACCTGTGGGATGACTTTGCATTCGCGACTCGTGAAGGTCTGGTGGCAACTGCGGTTGACGTGACTGATGAAGCTGAAATTGCAAAACGTGGTCTGAAAGGTCCTTTCAAACACATCCAGTTCAACATTGTTCTTCAGAAAGATCAAGCTGGCGTTCCTTCTACTGAAGTTGAACGTCGCCGCGCAAGCGCATAATTTGAAATGGAATCGGGATGTGGTCGTTGCCCCATCCCGATGACTGCCCTCCTTGGAAAGTCGGAGAAAGGACATGCCTCGTATTCCTGTTATCAATACTAGCCACTTAGACCGTATTGACGAATTATTGGTTGATGATTTTGAATCTGGTGAATTTAAATTACACCGTTCAGTATTCACAGACCAAGCCCTGTTTGACCTAGAAATGAAATACATTTTTGAAGGCAACTGGGTTTATTTGGCACATGAAAGCCAAATTCCAAACAACAATGACTACTACACCACTTACATTGGTCGTCAGCCAATCATCATTGCGCGTAACCGCAATGGCGAATTGAATGCCATGATCAACTCGTGTTCACACCGTGGTGCACAATTATGTCGTTACAAGCGTGGTAACAAAGCAACTTATACTTGCCCATTCCACGGTTGGACTTTCAACAACTCTGGTAAGTTGTTAAAAGTTAAAGACCCAGCAGATGCAGGTTATTCAGATTGCTTTAACAAAGACGGTTCACACGACTTGAAAAAAGTTGCCCGCTTTGAAAGCTATAAAGGTTTCTTGTTTGGTAGCTTAAACCCAGATGTTCCTTCTTTAGAAGAATACCTAGGCGAAGCGACTAAAATCATTGACATGATTGTGGGTCAATCTCAACAAGGTCTTGAAGTTTTACGTGGTTCTTCGACTTACACCTATGAAGGTAACTGGAAGTTAACTGCTGAAAACGGTGCCGATGGTTACCACGTGTCTGCAGTACACTGGAACTACGCTGCAACAACTCAGCAACGTAAAGAAAAAGAAGCTGGCGATAACATCCGTGCAATGAGCGCAGGTTCATGGGGCAAACAAGGCGGTGGTTCTTACGGCTTTGAAAATGGTCACATGCTCCTTTGGACTCAATGGGCTAACCCAGAAGACCGTCCTAACTTTGCCAAGAAAGATGAATACACCGAGCAATTCGGTGAAGCAATGGCGAAATGGATGATCGAGCGTTCACGTAACTTGTGTATCTATCCAAACGTGTACTTCATGGATCAGTTCGGTTCACAAATTCGTGTGTTACGTCCTCTTTCTGTCGATAAGACTGAAGTGACGATTTACTGTATCGCACCTGTAGGTGAAGAGCCAGAAGCACGCGCACGCCGTATTCGTCAGTACGAAGACTTCTTTAACGCATCAGGTATGGCTACACCAGACGATCTTGAAGAATTCCGTGCATGTCAAGTTGGCTACGCAGGTATCGCACTTGAGTGGAACGATATGTGCCGTGGTTCTAAGCATTGGATCCAAGGTCCAGACGATGCTGCAAACGAAATCGGTTTAAAACCAAAACTTTCAGGTATTAAAACTGAAGACGAAGGTTTATATCTTTCACAGCACCAACATTGGTTAGATCTAATCAAAAAAGGTATTGCGACTGAAAAAGAAATTGCTGCATCTACTGAAGGAGAAAACGCATGAGCGCGATTACTTTAGAAAATATTGCTCAATTCCTTTATCAAGAAGCTCGCTTCTTAGATGATGAGCAATGGGATGAGTGGTTACAGTGCTACGCTCCTACTGCTTCTTTCTGGATGCCAGCTTGGGATGACGATGACCGTTTAACTCAAGATCCACAGTCTGAAATCTCTTTGATTTACTATCCAGACCGTCAAGGTTTAGAAGACCGTGTGTTCCGTATCAAAACTGAGCGTTCATCTGCAACCATGCCAGATACACGCACAAGCCACAACATCAGCAACATTGAAATTGTTGAACGTGATGGCGATAAAGTCACTGTACGTTTTAACTGGAACACTTTAAGTTTCCGTTACAAAACTAACTACAGCTACTTTGGTATGTCACGCTATGAAATCGATTTTTCTGGCGACAAACCGCAAATTTTAAGCAAGTACGTGGTGCTGAAAAACGATTACATCAACCAAGTAATCGATATCTACCACCTCTAAGACTGTATTCATTTACAGCAAGGTAAAAACCTTTCAGCCAGATGGAATCTTGGCTGAAAGGTCTAGTTTCAAAGATTTATATAGGATATTCAGCCATGTCAAACCACAATGTTGCACTTCAATTTGAAGATGGCGTTACACGTTTTATTTCTGTTACAGATGGTGAAACACTGTCAGACGCAGCTTACCGTCAAAAGATCAATATTCCTTTGGACTGCCGTGACGGTGCATGTGGAACGTGCCGTGCGTTTTGTGAATCAGGTTCGTATGACATGCCTGAAGAAACTTATATTGAAGATGCATTGACACCAGAAGAAGCTGAACAAGGCTACATTCTTGCATGCCAATGTAAACCAACTTCTGACGCAGTATTCCAAATTCAAGCAACTTCTGATGTATGTAAAACTGAAATTCATGCATTTGAAGGTACTTTGGCTCGTGTCGAAAACTTATCTGACTCGACGATTACCTTTGATATTCAGTTAGATGAAGGTCAACCAGACATTCACTTCCTTGCAGGTCAATACGTGAATGTGGGTATTCCTGGTACAACAGAAACCCGTTCATATTCTTTCAGCTCTAAGCCTGGTAACCGCTTAACTGGTTTTGTAGTACGTAACGTACCAAACGGCAAAATGAGCGAATTCTTAAGCCAAAATGCCAAAGCTGGCGACAAAATGACCTTTACGGGTCCATTTGGTAGCTTCTACTTACGTAACGTTGCTCGTCCAGTAGTGATGTTAGCAGGCGGTACAGGTATTGCACCATTCATGTCTATGCTGCAAGTGCTTGAAGAAAAAGGTTCAGAACATCCAATACGTTTAGTATTTGGTGTAACCAATGATTTTGACTTGGTTGCAATTGAAAAATTAAACGAACTTCAAGACAAATTCTCTTGGTTCGAATATCGCACTGTAGTCGCTAACCCAGAATCTGCACATGAGCGTAAGGGTTATGTTACAGGTCATATCGAAAACGAATGGCTTAACGGTGGTGATGTAGACATCTACTTATGTGGTCCAGTACCAATGGTAGAAGCGGTACGCGGTTGGTTAGATGCTGAAGGCGTTAAACCTGCTAGCTTCTTATTTGAAAAATTCTCTGCCAACTAAGTTTGTTAGACATTCAATAAACGCAGTCGGAGAATACAATGAATCGCACAAAAAGATTTGAAAACAAAGTTGTAATCGTGACTGGTGCCGCTCAAGGCATTGGTCGCGGTGTGGCTTTACAAGTGGCGAGTGAAGGTGCCCAAGTGGTTATGGCAGACCTTTCTCCCTATGTAGAAGAAGTGTTGGCCGAAATTGAAGAACACGGTGGCGATGCAGTAACCGTAAAAGCCAACCTTGAAACTTTTGCAGGTGCAGAATCTGTGGTTGCTAAAGCACTTGAAACCTATGGTCGTGTTGATGTGCTCATCAACAACGTAGGCGGTGCAATTTGGATGAAACCTTTTGAAGAATTTTCTGAAGAAGAAATTATCAAAGAAGTGAATCGTTCATTGTTCCCTACTATGTGGTGCTGCCGCGCAGTATTGCCTGAAATGGTGAAAAACCAGAAAGGTACCATTGTAAACGTATCTTCAATTGCAACACGTGGTATTAACCGCGTGCCATATTCGGCGTCTAAAGGTGGTGTAAACGGTTTAACTGCTTCCCTCGCCTTTGAACATGCCAAAGATGGTATTCGTGTCAATGCCATTGCAACTGGCGGTACAGAAGCGCCACCACGTAAAGTGCCACGTAATGCCAACCCACTTTCAGAATCTGAAAAAGAGTGGATGCAACAAGTGGTCGATCAAACCATTGATCGTACCTTCTTGGGTCGCTATGGCACCATTCAGGAACAAGTGAATGCGATTCTGTTCCTTGCTTCTGATGAGTCATCGTACATGACAGGTACCGTTGTACCTGTAGGTGGTGGTGATCAGGGCTAAGCCAAGATCATGACCAACTTCAACAGGATCATTGCTTGACGCAAGGAGGCAAATCGTCAATGAGTCACCTGTTCCAAACTTTAAAAAATGACTGGTCAATTTCAGCCACTGTTGCAGGATTCTTAGCAGTGCTGATCTCCTATTCAGGGCCATTGATCATCTATTTCCAAGCGGCACAGCAAGCCCAAGTTTCCCCAGACATGATGATTTCATGGATTTGGGGAATTTCTATTGGTGCTGCTGTCGCAGGTATCTTTTTGTCCATTAAATACAAAGTGCCTGTGGTCACCGCTTGGTCTGCACCCGGTACCGCATTGCTGGTCACACTGTTTCCCGATATTACCCTGAATGAAGCAGTTGCAGCCTACATCACCTCTGCTGTGGTGATTTTTTTGATTGGAATCACAGGTTATTTTGACAAACTCCTGTCTTGGATTCCGCAAGAAGTCGCAGCAGGCATGATGGCAGGTATTTTGGTTCAATTTGGCTTAGGCTTATTTACTGCAACCGATACCCTGCCATACATTGTATTTGGGATGCTAGCGGTATTTTTATTGGCAAAGCGTTTTAGTCCACGTTATGCCATGATTTGGGTGCTTGCTGCAGGCATTATACTCAGCTTAATGCTCGGTAAAATTAACCCTGTCACCACCAATTTTAGTTTGGCAATTCCACAGTTTATTGCACCTGAATGGACGTGGAATTCAACCTTAAACTTGGCATTACCTTTAATTTTAGTCAGCTTGTCTGGGCAGTTTTTACCGGGTATGGCAATTATTAAAATTAGCGGTTATGACATGCCTGCTAAGCCTATTATTAGTGCGACCAGTATCGCTTCTCTTGCCGTTGCGTGTGTGGGAGGAATTACCATTGTACTTGCCTCTATTACTGCAGCATTATGCTTAGGTAAAGATGCGCACGAACTGAAAGAAAAGCGATATATTGCAGGTGTTGCAAACGGTATTTTCTATATTTTAGGTGGGTTATTTGCGGGTAGCATCGTCATGCTATTTAGCCTATTGCCCAAAGAACTGATTGCAGCTTTGGCTGGACTTGCACTTTTGGGTGCAATTGCCACCAATATTTCAGTTGCAATGAGTAAAGAATCACAGCGTGATGCAGCCCTCATCACCTTTTTAGCAACTGCCTCTGGCATGCAGTTTTTAGGGCTAAGTTCTGTATTTTGGGGCATCTGTATTGGTTTGATCGCACATTGGGTATTAACCAAACGCGACAACTCAGCAGCACCCCTACCTTCAACTCAAAGTTCCAAAAGTTAATGGACAGGCAATTGTCTAGGACACATTATGATTGATAAAAGTCAAACTTCTTTAACAGAAGTCCTTTCGCAAATTAAAGATGGTTCAACCATCATGATTGGTGGTTTTGGTACCGCAGGTCAGCCAGCGGAACTCATTGATGGTTTGATTGAACTTGGCATCAAAGATTTAATTATTGTAAACAACAACGCAGGTAATGGTGACTACGGTTTAGCGAAACTGCTAAAAGCTGGCGCGGTACGTAAAATTATCTGTTCATTCCCACGTCAGTCTGACTCTTGGGTATTTGATGAACTTTACCGCGCAGGCAAAATCGAGCTTGAACTGGTGCCGCAAGGTAACTTGGCATGCCGTATTCAGGCTGCAGGTATGGGTCTAGGTCCAATCTATACCCCTACAGGTTTTGGTACTTTACTTGCAGAAGGCAAACCAACCTTAAATTATGAAGGTAAAGACTACGTACTAGAAAACCCAATCCGCGCAGACTTTGCTTTAATTAAAGCACAGCAAGGCGACCGTTGGGGTAACTTGGTGTACCGTAAATCTGCACGTAACTTTGGCCCAATCATGGCGATGGCTGCCGATGTGACAATTGCACAGGTTTCTGAAGTGGTTGAGTTAGGCGCGTTAGATCCTGAACACATCATCACTCCGGGTATTTTCGTTCAGCACGTTGTTGCCGTTGGCGCAAAACAACCTGAACAATCTGCATAACTGTCACGTGAAGGAGAACATCATGAGCTATACCAAATTAACACGTGATCAAATCGCTGAACGTGTGGCACAAGACATTCCAGACGGTGCTTATGTCAACCTCGGCATTGGCTTACCAACTAAAATTTCAAACTACCTGCCTTCAGACAAAGACGTATTCTTACACTCTGAAAACGGTTTATTGGCTTTCGGTCCACCACCTCCTGCAGGTGAAGAAGACCCTGAGTTAATCAACGCAGGTAAAGAATTCGTGACCATGCTAACAGGCGGCTCATTCTTCCATCATGGTGACTCTTTTGCCATGATGCGTGGCGGTCACTTAGACATCGCAGTATTGGGTGCATTCCAAGTGGCTGAAAATGGCGACTTGGCAAACTGGCACACAGGTGCGCCAGATGCGATTCCTGCTGTTGGTGGCGCAATGGACTTAGCCGTTGGTGCGAAAAAAGTCTTTATCACAACCGATCACGTCACCAAAAAAGGTGAACCAAAAATCGTGGCTGAATTGACTTACCCAGCAACTGGCTTGAAATGTGTAGACCGCATTTACACTGACTTATGTGTGATTGACGTAACTCCTGAAGACATGAAAGTTCTTGAAAAAGTTGAAGGCTTGAGCTTTGAAGAATTACAGTCATTGACTGGTGCAAAGCTGATTGATGCGACTCAGGCTTAATCGTCTTTAAATATAATTTTTAATCCCCCTAAATCCCCCTTTTTCAAAGGGGGACTTCCATCAAGTAATTTTGGGTGGGAATCTCCTCCCTTTTTTAAAGGGAGGTTGGGAGAGATTAAGATATTTGGAAAATAAAATATGAAAAACGCATATATCGTCGATGCCATCCGTACCCCATTTGGTCGTTATGCAGGTGGTTTAGCTCCAGTCCGTGCTGATGACTTAGGCGCATTACCGATCAAAGCACTTATGCAACGCAATCCATCTGTAAACTGGGAACAAGTTGATGACGTGATTTACGGCTGTGCCAACCAAGCAGGTGAAGACAACCGTAACGTGGGTCGTATGTCTGCACTTTTAGCAGGTTTACCGTACCAAGTGCCAGCAACCACTGTAAACCGTTTATGTGGTTCATCGCTAGACGCAATTGCAATGGCCGCACGTGCAATTAAAGCAGGTGAAGCAAACCTGATTATTGCAGGTGGTGTTGAATCAATGAGCCGCGCTCCATTTGTGATGGGTAAATCAGAATCTGCTTATGGTCGTAGTCAAAAAATTGAAGACACCACAATGGGCTGGCGTTTCATTAACCCGAAACTCAAAGAAATGTACGGCGTAGAAACTATGCCGCAAACTGCTGAAAATGTAGCGGAACAGTTCAATATTAACCGTGCCGATCAAGACTTGTTTGCTCTAACCAGCCAACAACGTACTGCTGCTGCACAAGCACGCGGTTTCTTTGACAAAGAAATTATTGCAGTAGAAATTCCACAACGTAAAGGCGAGCCTGTCGTTGTTGCTGCAGACGAACATCCACGTGCATCAACCACAGCCGAAGCATTGGCAAAATTAAAGCCAGTGGTAAAAGCAGACGGTACTGTGACTGCAGGTAACGCGTCAGGTATTAACGATGGTGCGGCTGCCCTACTGATTGCTTCTGAAGAAGCGGTTGCACAACACGGCTTAAAACCACGTGCCAAAATCATTGCTTCAACTGTTGTTGGTGTTGAACCACGTATTATGGGCTTTGGTCCTGCGCCTGCAATCAAAAAATTGTTGGCACAAACAGGTTTGACCATTGAACAAATGGACGTGATTGAACTGAACGAAGCCTTTGCTGCACAAGCATTAGCATGTACTCGTGACTTAGGCATTGAAGATGGTTCAGAGAAAGTCAATCCAAACGGTGGTGCAATTGCTTTAGGTCACCCACTTGGTGCATCTGGTGCGCGTTTAGTCACTACAGCACTGAACCAACTTGAACAAACTGGCGGTAAATACGGTTTATGTTCAATGTGTATTGGTGTTGGTCAAGGTATTGCTTTGATTATTGAACGTGTTTAATCCTCATTAAAAGTTCCCCTTTCATAAAGGGGGATTTAGGGGGATTTATAAGATTAAGGATTTAAAAAAAAATGCCAACTTTTACCTCAAATGATGCGCAAATCAATTACCAAACTTTTGGTGATGCTACAAAACCTGCACTGATTTTTTCAAACTCGCTGGGTACAAACTTCAAAATGTGGCAAGCACAGATTGATTTTTTCCAGCAAGACTTTTTTGTAATTTGCTACGACACACGTGGTCACGGTGCATCATCAGCTCCGCAAGGTCCATATAGCATTGATCAATTGGGTCAAGATGTTGTAAATCTACTCGATCACTTAAATGTTGAAAAAGCGGCATTCTGTGGTATTTCTATGGGCGGTTTAACAGGTCAATGGTTAGCGATTCATCGCCCTGAACGTTTTAATCAGGTGGTGGTGTGTAATACTGCGGCAAAAATTGGTCAAGAACAGGCTTGGAATGACCGTGCCGCATTGGTACGTGAACAAGGTTTACAACCGATTGCTTCGACTGCAGCATCACGCTGGTTTACTGAACCCTTTATCCAAAGCAACGCGACAGTGGTCAACAATCTTCAAAACGACTTGGCAGCTGGCAGCGCCGAAGGTTATGCGAGCTGTTGCGAAGCTTTGGCTAAAGCGGATGTACGTGAACAACTTAAAGACATCACTGTGCCTGTTTTAGTGGTTGCAGGTCAGCAAGACCCTGTGACAACAGTTGTCGATGGTCAATTTATGGTTGAACGTATTGCCAATAGCCAATTGTTTGAAATCAATGCATCGCACATTTCTAACGTAGAATTGCCAAATGAATTTAACCAAGCAGTGAAGCAGTTTATCCAAGCATAAAACTTCATTGTTATTGTTAATAAGTTAAAAGTTAAAAAAATAGAGTTCTTTCGAGAACTCTATTTTTTATAGATGAATCTGCAGTTAGACGAGCTGGACTTAAACTAACTCCACCGCAATCGCTGTGGCTTCACCACCGCCAATACATAAAGATGCCACGCCTTTTTTCGCGCCTATACGTTGCAATGCATGAATGAGCGTCACAATAATACGTGAACCTGAAGAACCTAGAGGATGCCCCAAAGCACATGCACCACCCTGAATATTCACTTTGGCAGGGTCTAAATCAAAAGCATCTATCGCAAGCATGGTTACCATGGCAAAGGCTTCATTAATTTCCCACAAATCTACATCGGCAACCGACCACCCTGCTTTATCTAGCACTTTTTGAATCGCCCCTACAGGAGCAAGAGTAAACTCAGAAGGATGTTGTGAATGTGTCGCGTATGCCACAACTTTTGCAAGCGGTTTTAAGCCACGCTCTGCCGCAACCACATCTGATGTAATCACCAGAGCAGATGCGCCATCTGAAATAGAGCTGGCATTGGCGGCTGTAATCGTGCCATCTTTTTTAAATGCGGGACGCAAACTGCTAATTTTATCGACTTTGGCATTTAACGGTTGTTCATCCTGATCGACAATCACATCACCTTTACGTGAATGAACAGTGACAGGCACGATTTCATTTTTAAAATAACCGTTTTGAATGGCTTCTACCGCGCGGTTTAAAGAGCGAATTGCGTATTCATCCTGCTGCTCACGGGTATAGTTTTTCTTGTCTGCCATGTCTTGCGCCAGCACGCCCATCGACAAGCCTGTTTCAGCATCTTCTAAACCTTCCTGAAACATGTGGTCTGTGACTTTGCCGTGTCCCATACGGAAACCTGCACGTGCTTTATCTAGCAAATACGGCGCATTCGACATAGATTCCATACCGCCAGCGACCACAATCTGCGCTGAACCTGCCTGAATAGCATCGGCTGCCTGCATAACAGCTTTCATGCCAGAGCCACAAATTTTATTGATGGTGGTTGCACCTGTACTATCGGGTAAACCCGCTTGACGCATCGCCTGACGTGCAGGGCCTTGCTTCAAACCTGCAGGCAATACACAACCAAAAATTACTTCATCAATGTCAGTCCCACTTAAACCTGCACGTGCAACTGCGTGTTGAATTGCAACCGCGCCTAAATCGGGTGCTGTACAACTTGCCAGTGAACCTTGAAAGCCGCCCATTGCGGTACGTACAGCATCTACAATTACAATCATTTTTAGTCCCTTATTACCGTCTTTTTAAAGTGATTACCGTAAAAGCCATGCTTTTTAAAATTACAAATAACATCCCTGTGAGTTAGCAAGTAATTCACGTTAAATGTAAATCAAAAGATGAGCATTGCAATCTCGCAAAGTGCTGAATTGCTATGCTTGATTGATCTTAGACTTTTAGGCCTTGCTTATGAAAAATAGAATAAAAGTTTTAGAAATCCAATTTTATTTCACTAAAATGACCTGTTTGGTTCAGTTTTATTGACAACCGATTTGGCTTATGGATTGTGCTATTTTTCACATGATATTTTTTAAATTCATTGGTTCACTGATGAACATACGTTAAAACTTACCTTTTCAAGACCTTGGTGCTATTTTCAAGTTGCTCAAACTGCACTAGACTCCAACATGCTTAATTGGTTGTAATTGGAATATTGATTGATGACGACTCTACGCCAAGAAAATTTCCGACGTCGTAAAGAGAAAATTTTGGCAATGGCTGAGGTTTTATTACTGGAAAATCATAATGATATTACATTAAGTGAGTTGGCTGCAGAGTTAGATATTGCCAAAGGCACAATTTATAAATATTTCAAAAGTAAAAATCAGCTCTATTTAGAGTTAATTATTTTAAATGAACAGCGTTTATTGGATATTTCCAAACAGTATCACCATAACTTTCAAACTTATGTTTCGCAGTACATGCTGTATAACATGCTTAATTCCAACCGTACGATTTTGCTGCACTCGATTGAAGAACGCTTAACCAATAATGAACGTAAACTAAATGAATTGTTTGAACAGTTATACGATATTCGTGAGCAGCGTATTTTAGAAATTAAGGACATCACCCAAGCCTATTTAGAGTCCTTTAACAGCGCGATGTCGATCCGTGATTATCTGTCTTATATTTGGACAGTAACTTATGGTGCGTCGTTATTACTCAATTCTACCCATTATCAAAAAGCTATTGGGTCACGTGAACGCTTAATCAAGCTATATATTAATCAAGCACTGATGACGCCAGATAAAGTATCTGCGATTGTTTGATTTTTACATAGTTAGCTTCGTTGGATTCATTGCTGATCCCGCTAAATATTAGCGTCTAAGTAGAAAGAAATTTGCTTTTCAGAACGTATTAACTCACCTCATAAATTTATTCTCTAAATAAAAAATCCCAAAGTTCAAACTTTGGGATTTTTCAAATTCTTTTGACTGTCTAAAGACACATCATTCTGCACTAATATCTTCAAATAATACTGAAGATAAATAACGCTCACCACTGTCAGGTAAAATCACCACAATATTTTTACCTGCATTTTCAGGACGTGCCGCCAATTTTGCAGCAGCAGCCATTGCTGCACCACTTGAAATACCGACTAAAATACCTTCTTGGGTTGCTGTTTTACGCGCCCAGTCAATTGCTTCAGCACTTTCAATCGCAATCACTTCATCCACCAAATCTAAATCTAGGTTTTTTGGAATAAAGTTAGCGCCAATCCCCTGAATTTTATGTGGTGCAGGCGTAATGGCTTCACCACGCTTGGCCTGAGCGATAATTGGAGATTCAGCAGGCTCGACTGCAACAGTATGCAATGCCTGACCTTTTACCTTTTTGAAATAACGCGAAATACCAGAAATCGTACCGCCTGTACCTACACCTGCAACAAGAATATCGACCTTGCCGCCTGTTGCTGCCCAAATTTCTGGGCCTGTGGTTTCTTCATGAATTTGCGGATTGGCAGGGTTATTAAACTGCTGCGGCAAATAATAAGTTTCAGGATGTTCGGTTGCCAAACGCTCTGCTTCATCCACCGCGCCTTTCATACCTTTTGCAGGCTCAGTCAGCACCAAATTTGCACCCAACGCTTTCAACACCTTACGGCGCTCAATACTCATGCTTGCAGGCATCGTTAGTGTAATCTCATAACCTTTTGCTGCAGCTACAAATGCCAAAGCGATTCCTGTATTACCGCTGGTCGGTTCTACAATATGCATACCTGCTTTTAACACGCCACGTCTTTCAGCATCGGCAATTAAAGCAGCACCAATACGGCATTTCACAGAAAATGCAGGGTTACGGCTTTCCACTTTGGCTAAAACCGTTGCATCGCCAGAAATTAAACGGTTAATGCGTACCAATGGCGTGTTACCAATCGCTTCTGCATTATTGCTATATACGGCAATCCCTAAATTTGCTGGTGTTGAAAAAGCTGCATCTGTGGTCATGATTATTCCCTAAGTTATATCTATATAAACAAAATTTAAATTATCATACCTTTTTATAAAATTTTTGCCGATGTTTCACGAAAATTGTTTTATACAAAAATATGATTAGCTTTCAACAAAATGCGAATTAGAATAAAGAGATGACGACCTCAGTTTAATTGTCGATTTTCTCGGCACTTGGGTTTGAAATTCGCTATTTATTTTTTGACAATAGCAACACATAACAAAATGTAGGGAATGCAATGTCTAATAAACGTTACAGTCAGCTTTATCGTAATTTCACTAAAAAAATCTTAGATAAGATTGTGACGCCACAAGTATTAGGCACGACTGCAGAATTAGAACATCGTGTTGCACAAAGCTCTGAAAAAACACAATTTTGTTATGTGCTGCAAGATGCCTCTCTCAGCAATACCGTATTGATTGATCAGCAGACGCAATCTCGTGGTTTACCTTCTGTGTATGCGCCTTTAAACATTGCCGAGCATCAGGAAGACGATTCCATTTTGGTCTTGCGTGAGAAAAACCCACAGCACAGTGCTTATCACTACTCTGCTAAATTGATTCGACTCATTGAAACCTTAGAGCAACATCCTGAACATGATGTGTTGTTAGTTCCCGTAACTGTACTTTGGGGACGTTCACCCGAATACGAAGACTCTTGGTTTAAAGCATTATTTGCCGATGCATGGTCTACGCCAAACAAGCTTAAACAAACCATTAATATTTCGCTCTATTCACGTGATAACTACATCGAGTTTCATAAAGCAATTTCCTTACGTCAGCTTATTGAACAAGCCACACAACAACAACCACACTTATCGCCTGCGCACTTTATTGAGCAACATCTGGAACACAATTTTAATCAACACAAAGAAGCGATTTTAGGCCCAGACTTATCTGACCGCCGTAATTTGATTCATGCGTTGATGAAAAGTGAAGCAGTACAACAAGCTATTCGTAAAGAAAGTATCGAACAAAAAGTCAGTATGTTTGAAGCAGAAAACCGTGCTAAAAGCTATTTAACTGAAATTGTATCGGACTTTTCTTATTCGACTTTGCGTTTTGCTGAACTGGCACTGACCAAGCTTTGGACACAGCTCTATGATGGCATTGAAGTGCATCACTTTGACACGGTACGCGAACTCGCCAAAGACTATGAAATCGTCTATACCCCTTGTCATCGTAGCCACATCGACTATTTGTTGCTGTCTTATGTGATTTTTAATCGTGGCTTGATGGTGCCGCATATTGCAGCAGGTATTAATTTAAATTTACCAATTGTGGGTCAATTAATGCGTGGTGCAGGTGCGTATTTTATTCGCCGTACTTTCAGCGGCAATGAATTATACACCTCGGTATTTAAAGAATATATACACAGTTTATTGTCACGCAACACCCCACTCGAATACTTCATTGAAGGTGGACGCTCACGTACAGGTTTATTGTTACCGCCGAAAAAAGGCATGTTGTCGATGACCATTCAAAGCCATTTACGCGGAGCAACCAAACCAATTGCATTTATTCCAACGTATTTTGGTTATGAAAAACTGATTGAAGGCACATCTTATTTAAATGAATTAAACGGCAAACCGAAAGAAGCCGAATCTTTATGGGGTATTTTAAACTCTGCCCGTAAAATTGAAAAAGTCTTTGGTCAGGTCTATGTCAACTTTGGCGAACCTGTATTTTTAGATGATGTTTTAACTGCCAACCAAGCACGCGATGTAAAACTGAACATAAATGATGAACTACCGACCTCTGTGATTCACACGGTAGATCATACTGCGCATGCAATCTTGGAAAATATCAATAAAGCGGTGGTGATTAACCCAATCGCCCTCATCTCTCTGATTTTATTAAATGCCGATCAACATGCATTGAAACAAGATGAGCTGCTCGCCCGAATTGAACAATATCGACGTTTGCTCAAACAATTGTGCTACGACCCACGTATGATTATTACGGGTTTAAATCCACAAGAAATTATTGAATATGCGCTAAAACTTAAACAAGTTGAGCGTTATAACCAAGATGGTGTAGAACAGATTCGAGTCGCAGAAAGCCAAAAAATCTTATTGAGCTATTTTAGCAATAATATTTTGCACTGCTTTATTTTGCCTGCGTGTGTAGCATTAATTGTGCAGCAGTTTAATGAACAAAATTTAGCATTATCATGCGCAGATTTAATGCAAAAACTGCAGGCGATTTATCCATATTTGAAGCAAGAGTTTTTCTTGGCATGGACGGCGCAAGAACTTTCTCAAGAAATCGAAAAAATTGTGGCGTACTTTATTCAGCAAAATTGGGTTACAGAAGCAAATCTGCAATTACAGCCGAACCCAGCTACACAGCATGAACTCTATGCCTTAGCTGAACTGGCAAAACCAAGTTTAAATAATTTCGTATTGATTCAAGGGCTTTTGCAGCGTTATAGCGCACACATCCCTTTAAATCTGAAAGTTTTGGAAAAAATGACCAAAACCGTATTACAACGCGCTGCAGATTCTGCACAATTTAAGTCTGCATATTATTTTGATAGTGCCACCTTAAAAAGTTTTATCAGCAGTTTAGATCAGCAAGCCTTGTTGCAACACAATGCTGCGCAGATAAGCCTAGATGATACTTTTAGTGCCAAAATGTCTGAATACTTTGCTTGGTATAACCCAGAAATTCACGAGTTATTAGCTGCATCGAGTGAATTTAGTGAGAAAGAATTAAAAAGTTTTGAACAGGTGAAAAAATAGGTTTTATTGTAACTCAGCCACTTTTTTATCAATTTTTTGATTAGAATATCAGCCCATTATTTATGATTGGCTGATATCTTTTCTTAAATGATACTTGTTCTCATATATAAATAATGATTTATGTTATATAATTTATCTTCCACTCCCGCCTAATATATATTGGGTTAGCTGTAAATTAAGAGAATAAAACAATGAACGATGGTCTTGAAATCACATCAATGCGTGAATCTGCGGATACCGTTGTTGGAATTTTAAAATCTTTGGCGAATAGTGACCGTCTTTTAATTCTTTGTCATTTATCTCAACAAGAATTAAACGTATCGCAAATTGAAGAAATAACTCAAATTCATCAGCCTACTTTATCGCAACAATTAATGATGCTGCGTAAAAGTGATGTGGTGAATACCCGCCGTGATGGCAAGCAAATTTTTTATTCAATTAAAGATGAAAAAATGGTGCAGGTACTTAATACCCTCTATGCACTTTATTGCCCGCAGGTCTAAATGATAATGCCTGTATTATCAGGCATCACCATAAAACTTGAATACTCTCCTGCTATTTCAAAGACTTCTTAGCATTTTTTGTTCATAATATATCTAAATTTATGATTTAGATTTCAGTATGTCAGATTTCAATTCACGTTTGGCTCGTGTACTACCTGCTTGGCAATGGCTGCGAAAATACAATGCAGAAACATTGAAATCTGATCTGCTGTCTGCGTTTATTGTCATTGCCATGTTGGTACCTCAAGGAATGGCCTATGCCATGCTTGCAGGTTTGCCTCCTGTCATGGGTTTATACGCGAGCGTGATCCCCATGATCATGTACGCCTTGGTTGGTGGCAGCCCAACCTTGTCCATTGGCCCAGTCGCCATTATTTCCATGATGACCTTTGCGACGCTCAATCCATTATTTGAAGTCGGCTCGGCAGCTTATATTCAAGCAGCCTGTTTACTTGCTGTGATGGTCGGCATTATTTCGCTACTTTTAGGGATTTTTCGCTTCGGTTTTTTAATTCAACTCATTAGCCATCCTGTTATTAAAAGCTTCATTATTGCCTCTGCATTAATGATTGCGATTGGACAGCTTAAATTTGTGTTAGACATCCCCCTTAAAGCCAATAACTTACCTGAGTTCTTATACAGCTTTTGGAAATATGTGGGACAAACCCATTTTTATAGCGTGCTCTTGGGTGTTGCTGCCATTTTATTTCTAATTTATGCCCCTAAAATCATCAACAGTAATGCCATTCGTGAGCGTGTTCGAGGTAGCGGCTTTATCTTAAAAGCCTTGCCATTGGTATTGGTGATCGGTTCAATTGCTTTGGTTTATTCATTGCATTTGCAACAAATCGGCATTAAAACAGTCGGAGAAATTCCTTCAGGATTTCCGCCTATTCAATTCCCTGAATGGAATGCACAACTTGTTCTACAACTCCTTCCTGGCGCAGCCATGATTGCCATGATCAGTTTTGTGGAATCTCTGTCTATTGCGCAAGCCACCGCCTTACAACAACGTAGTCACTTAAATAGCAATCAGGAACTGATTGCACTCGGTTTAGCCAATTTTGGCGCAGGTGTTAGCTCCTCTTTTCCCGTCACAGGCAGTTTGTCGCGTACCGTGGTCAATGCCGATGCAGGTGCAAAAACACCAATGGCAGGTGTATTTACCTCCATCGTGATTGTTATTGTCAGTTTATACTTCACGGGATTTTTCCAAGACTTACCACTGGCTGTTTTGGCTGCAACCATTATTGTTTCAATTTGGAAACTGGTCGAGTTCCAATCTTTTAAAGAAACTTGGCGTTATTCCAAAGCCGATGGTCTGGCCATGTGGGTGACGTTCTTTGGTGTTGTATTCATTGATATTTCGACAGGTTTAATTATTGGGATTGTGTCCACCTTTATTCTAATGTTGTGGCGTATTAGCCGACCACATATTGCGGTAATTGGTTTACTTGAAGGCACACAACATTTTCGTAATATTCAGCGGCATCAAGTGCGTACCGCGCCACACGTGCTATCCATGCGAATTGATGAAAATCTAACCTTTTTAAATGCCAATACTTTAAAAGGCTTTTTTATTAATCAAGTCAGCCAAAACCCTCAGTTAAAGCATGTAGTGGTGAATTGTTCGAGTATTAGCAGTATTGATTTAAGCGCACTCGAAATGCTGGAAGATTTAAATCTTGAACTAAAAAAATTGAATATTTGTCTGCATTTTTCTGAAATTAAAGGCCCGGTAATGGACAAATTACAACACTCAAAACTTTTGCAGCATTTAAATGGAAAAGTTTTTTTTTCACATTATTTAGCCATGCAAGAGCTTGCGCCTGAACTGACTTAAAGATCAAGAAATTGATCTTTAATTTTATCTTTAAAACTGGATGTTCAACACACATACTTTTTGATCAATGAGTACTTTTATCTTGCTGAAATTTAAACAGTTTAATAAATATCACTTTTAAAAATATAGACTTAACTTTTAAATCAAAATTATTTTTAAGCACATGGATATTTCAGTATAAAATAGCCGCTTTTCTTTTACCTTATTTTCGTATGTTTTCAGCTTTTTTGCGTTTGAGTTTAGTCTCCCGAATTATGATTGCAATTGTACTCGGTGTGGCTGTTGCAATTTTATTTCCAGAATCTGCGCCTTATTTAAGCCTTTTGGGTGATTTATTTATTAAAGCCCTAAAGTCTGTTGCGCCAATTTTAGTCTTTATTTTGGTCATGGCATCCATTGCCAATTTTAAAATTGGAAGTAGCAATGCTTATATCAAACCGATTATGCTGATGTATGCGATTGGTATGTTCTTGGCTGCGCTCAGTGCGGTCATTGCAAGCTCACTTTTCCCAAGTACATTATTTTTAGATGTTGCAACACAGTCAGAATTAACCCCGCCGGGCAGTCTTGCTGAAATTTTGAATAATCTTTTACTTAGTTTTGTTGCTAACCCTGTAGTTGCCATTGCCGAAGCCAACTTTATTGGTATTTTGGCTTGGGCTGTGGCTTTAGGGATTGCCTTCCGCCATGCTACAGAGTCCACCAAAGCATTGTTGAATGATGCAGCCAATGCAGTCAATCGCGTTATTCGCTTGGTGATTAACTTTGCGCCTTTCGGTATTTTTGGCTTGGTTGCCGTGACATTTGCCGATGCAGGCTTGAGCACCTTAGCCAGTTATGCTCAATTATTGGCAGTCTTGTTAGGTACGATGTTCTTTGTCGCGTTGGTCATCAACCCAATCATGGTGGCATTTGTGACCCGCAGCAATCCTTATCCTTTAGTTTTTCAATGCTTACGCGAAAGTGGCATTACTGCTTTCTTTACCCGTAGTTCTGCAGCCAATATCCCTGTCAATTTAGACTTAGCCAAGCGTTTAGGCGTACAGGAATCAACCGCGAGTGTTGCAATTCCGTTAGGTGCAGTAATTAACATGGCAGGCGCATCGGTCACCATTACCGTTTTGACCTTAGCTGCGGTAAATACTTTAGGAATTTCTGTCGATTTTAGCACCATGCTGATTTTATCTGTGGTTGCAACGGTGTCGGCCTGTGGTGCTTCAGGCGTTGCGGGCGGCTCGTTACTGCTGATTCCTGTAGCGTGTGGCTTATTTGGTATTTCTTCAGATATTGCCATGCAAGTTGTTGCAATTGGTATGGTCATTAGCGTATTGCAAGATTCAACCGAAACTGCACTTAACTCATCTACCGATGTGCTATTTACTACTGCGGTTGACCGTGGTTTGAGTTAAGATACAATGCGTTAGGAAACTTACGCAATCATCCATTATGCCTTTTCAAACTTTACCCCTTTGGGTGCAATTTGGTGCTTTTTTTCTAGCCGTCAATGCTGGAATTATTAACGTACTCGGATTGGTGACCGTATTGCACCAGTCCGTTTCGCACATGACTGGTAACGTTAGTATCTTGGCGATGGCGCTAATCGACTGGAAACCAGAAGCCATGATTTTCTTGTTTCTGGTGATTTTGTGCTATGTGATTGGCTCATTTTATAGCGGCGTCATTTTAGGAAATAGCAATTTTCGCTTAGGGCGTCGTTATGGTTTGCCCATGAGTTTGGTGGCATTTTTTATTTTAATCTGCTGGGCATTATTGCCTTATTTCCCACGTTATGCCCTGCTTTGGGCATCGGTTGCCATGGGCATACAAAATGCCATGATCAGCTACTATAAAGGCACCATCATCCGCACCACACATTTATCTGGGGTATTGACCGATTTAGGCTTAGCTCTCGGTTATCGAGTGCGGGGCTTACAAGTTGAAAAAAGGCGTATTGTTTTACACCTACTGATTTTAATTGGTTTCTTTGTGGGTGGATTACTCGCTGCAGCCATTTATCCTACATTTAAACTGAATTCTTTTCTGGTACCTGCAGGACTCAGCCTAAGTTTGAGTTTGGTGTATTGGATTATTTATTTTCGCTATCGACATCTTCAACATTAAGTTTCGGAAATTATCATGGTTAAAAATGCACTACAGGCACAATTGCTCAAAGCGGGTTTAGTGGATAATAAAAAAGCAAAAAAACTGTCTAAACAAACCTTACACGAACAGCGCACAGGTGAAAGTAAAGATGCTGAAGTGAAAGCCAAAATTGCACAGGCACAGCAAGAAAAACTCGCCAAAGACCAAGCTATTGAGCAAGAAAAGAAAGCCGCTTTACAGGAAAAAGAACTGAAAGCAGCAATTATGCAAATGATTCAGCAGCATAAAATTCGTGATACCGATGGTGAAGTGGCTTATCAGTTTTTAGATGGCAAGATTAAAAAAGTGTATATCAATCAACAAATTTACAATGCACTCGTGGCAGGTAGTTTGGTGATTGCCAAAGAAAATGACAGTTATGCGTTCCTGCCTAAAGCTTTAGCTGAACGTATTAATAGCAAAATGGAAGGCTTTATTATTGTCAATAATGCCGAGAAAAATGAAGCCACGACAGATGAAGAAGATCCATACGCAGCCTATGTGATTCCAGATGATTTAATGTGGTAGATCACGCAAGTATTTATGCTAGGTATCTATTCAAAGCCAGTATCTGTACTGGCTTTTTTATTATGACTGCAACTTGATTGAAAACTTTCAGTAAAAACAAATAATTGAAATGTAGCAAAAAGTTACTCAGCCTTCAAATTTAAACTTTAGTCGATACACTATCTAACAATTTCATACATCAATGAAGAATTAAGGTGAATTGCAGGCCAAAATTCTAAGTGCCGTGCAGACGAAAATCAGCAACCTTAAAGCGAGGACCTTTTGCAAGAATTTAATTTTATTCAAAATATTCAGGAATGGTATAACCAATACCCTTGGTTAGAAATGCTGACCTCACTCAGTATTGTGATTCTACTGGCAATTTTAGCCAACTTTATTGCCAAGCAAATTGTAGTGCGCGGGATTCGCAAACTGATTTCTAAAATGACCTTTGCCAATAGTGAAATTATTTCACAGCATAGTGTCATCCGACGTATTGCCAACATTGTCCCAGCTGTCGTGATTATGAACGGCATCACCACCGTACCGCATTTGTCAGATAAAGTAGAAAGCTTTGTGCAAATGGGTGCGCAAGCCTTTATATTCCTGACCATTGCATTGGCAATTTCTGAATTTTTAAATATTTTTAACCTGTTCTATCAACGCAACCCTAAGTCACGCAACAAGCCAATTAAGGGCTATTTGCAGTTAGTTAAACTCATTATTTATGTGGTCTGTGCCCTCATGATTTTAGGCACTTTCCTGAAAAAAGATGTGTTTACCTTACTCGCAGGTTTTGGTGCGATGGCTGCTGTTTTGATGTTGGTTTTCCAAAATACCATTTTATCTCTAGTGGCTTCGGTACAAATTTCTTCCTACGATATGGTACGGATTGGTGACTGGATTGAAATGCCTTCTTTAAATGCCGATGGTGATGTCATTGATATGTCATTACATACAGTCACCGTGCAAAACTGGGATAAAACCCTGACCACTATTCCAACCAATAAACTCATTACCGATACCTTTAAAAACTGGCGTGGCATGCAGGAAGCTGGTGCCCGACGTATTAAACGTGCCATTTTAATTGATCAAAGTTCTGTGCACTTTATGACTGAACATGAACAAAGCAAACTTAAAGAGTTTTTGTTATTGGATCAATATTTACATAGCAAAAATGAAGAAATTGAGCAGTTTAATCAGCAGTTAGCAAATCAATCACAATACAACCAACGCCGTTTAACCAATTTAGGGACTTTCCGCGCCTATGTTGAGTTTTATCTGAAACAGCATCCTGGCATTAATCAATCTCAGTCATTGATTATTCGTCAACTACAGCCAAGCAGTGAAGGTTTACCACTAGAAATTTATGCCTTTACCAAAACCACTGCATGGAAAGAATATGAAAGTATTCAATCCGATATTTTTGATCATTTGCTGGCAATTATTCCGGAGTTTGGCTTAAAAGTGTATCAAGCCCCATCAGGTTCAGATTTAAAGCAAATTGGCGCACCATTTAAAGCAAGCTCTGCCAAAAGTCTAAATCCTTTAGAAATTGACGAGGCATAATTATGGATTTATTGCTGAGCCATGTGTCGCAAAATGCTTGCATGGCTCAGTAGCCGTTTTTATTTTCAGCAAGACGATAAAATTTTCATTAAATTAAAATGCACTCGTACACTCGTATATGAATAAGAGAAAATAAAGTCTTATTTGTAAGAGCTTTGTTGAAACAAATATCTAACACTATGTTTTAATTATATTTAAATTTCCTCAAACCTTTAAATCACAGCTTGCTCCAAATTTATGTAATAAGGTCATTGCCGGTTGAAAAAGTCTAATGATTCTAAGAATTCACCTAACTTTTCAACTCACTAAAATGTGTCGCTCTTGTTAATTGATTCTGGATTCGAAAAATGATCATCAATAATTCGTCTAATGAAAGATTGAAATTCACTACTTTTGTGCTTTAGCGCTCTAGATGATCAATACACGCGCTACAGGATGAGGGGTACGAGTTTATAAAAGATCTCTAATAGACCAAATAATGAAAAGTTTAAGGCAGGACGCGGTACAACGTCGCAAAACATTGTTCTGCTTTTTCATTACTACAGAAATTAATGGTGTGCGCATTTTTCCATTTTACAAAATATTGTGAAATGTCCCCTGTTTGGTCTTCCTGATATCCAGAACAATCCACTTCATTATTGTCATATTTAACTTGCAAAATTAAAGCCGGTAACGAATTTGCAGGGTCTTGTGAAGGTTGATAATCATATACACCTGCAGACCATTCTTGACCGCTTTTAATCACCACATCGCTATTACTTTTAAAGTTGTAATATTCAATACATTTACGATTATTTGGGATTTGCATGCCCCACAGCCCCACAATTTCTGGACGGGTCACCACACGAAATTTATTGGTCGTTTCTGCTGCTACTGGCGTTAACTTGGCTGAATCTATTGTTGTATTTTCATTCGCAATCGCGCAGACAGAACATAAGCTTAAAACTGTGGTTAGATATATTTTTTTCATACATTTATTTAAAGATATAAACCGTTTAGACAACTTAGCATATTTTTAATCCAAATCTGCAAGCAAAAACATAACACAACAATTTTATTTAACAAAAGTGTGACTCAGTTTACATTTAATCGACTTTGTAGGTAATGGTTATTTGATATGATCGCGTTTCTGTTGTGAGTGTCACACTCATTCAAGTTTTTTTCTTAATTATCAACCCATTGCAAAAGTGAGTTTAGTACTTGCAAAACTTTAGCATACCGCAAACTATATCTTCGACTCAAAAGCAAATATTTGCCTTTGGGCTGCTTGCCGTTGTGGTATTTTTTGCTTGTTTATTGGGTATTTTTACTCCCCCGCTTAGCTACTTTTCGTTTTTTTGGCCAAGCAACGCCCTCTTGTTGGGGCTACTCATTCGCTTTCCATCTTTAAAAAGTTTTGGTGGAATTTTGGGTGCTTTTTTTGGCTATATGGGCGCCGATTTGGTCACAGACAATACTTTCCTGATGACGCTAGGTTTAACGCTTTCAAACTTTGTTGCTGTTTTTAGTGGGTTGTTTTTCTTTAATTTTGCCCGCGCTAAACTTCCAGCGAGCAATAATAATGTGTCAGAGCTATATCCACATATTATTGCTGTAACTTTAGGCTGTTTCTTTGGGGCTTTATTTGCCATTCTTCTGCTGCCAAATTTGCCGCACACCTTTATGTTAAAAGAAAATCGTTGGATTGATTTTTTTACTTGGTGGTCTGGTGAAATTTTAAATGCGGTAATTGTCTTACCTTTAATTTTGGCTGCCCCAGGCTGGTCTAAATTCAAAAAACTTATAAATAATCAATATGCTAAAGAAACTCAAATTCAGGATATCTTGCCCTTTTTTGCATTACTGATCTCTATCGCCTGCACCCATATTTTTTATGGACCAGGTGCATTGTTGTATCCATTGGCTGCATTAATTTGGGCAGCTGCCAGCTATCAACTTTTTAATTTGGCACTGATTAATAGCTTGGTCTGTTTAACTCTGTATCACAGCGTCACAGGCTTGTTTATAGATCAAGTGAATTCGAGTTATTTAACCACCATTATTTCTATTCGTGTGGGTTTAATTATTTTAGGTCTTGCCACGTTAATTTTATGTGTGATTAGCCAAAACCGAAATCAGTTGTATAGAGAAGTATTGTATTTGGCAAATCATGACAGTTTAACCGAAACACTGAACCGCCGTAGTTTTACTCAGTTAAGTGAAAAAGCTTTAAAGCATAAAAACAATCATTCATTGTCTTTAATTATGTTAGATATCGACGATTTTAAAAAAATGAATGATCAATATGGGCATTATGTCGGTGACCGTGCTTTGCAACATCTCTCTAACATCGTTAAAAGCAATTTACGTGATCACGATTTATTTTGTCGCATTGGTGGTGAAGAGTTCATTATTTTGCTGAACAATAATAACTTAAATAAAACTCAACGCATTGCAGAACGTATTCGTATGTGTATTGAACATCAAGCGTTAAATTTAGAAAACCTTGAACCCATTCATTTTACAGTAAGCATGGGCGTGTCACATACACACTTACCCACCAATCTCCCTTTACAAGATTTAATTATTCAGGCAGATCAGGCGCTATATCAGGCAAAAATGCAAGGTCGTAATCGGGTCATTCTTGCTTCTTAAACAAAAATAGCATACAACATCAATTTGACAATACAGATTTTCAGGATTGAAATGAAACTTGCAGAATACCTCCAATATGATGCTTTAGGCTTGGCAGAGCTCGTTGCCAAAAAGGATGTTCAGGCCTCAGAATTATTAGATATTGCGTTACAACATGCTGAACAAACCAATCCACAATTAAATGCCATTATTATTCCTATGCATGAACATGCACGGCAGCGCACACAAACAAAATTAACAGGCCCATTTGCAGGTGTGCCCTTTTTAGTCAAAGACTTATTTCAACAATATGCAGGCTATCCGACTTCATTTGGTTGTCAGGGTTTAAAACGTGCGCATCATCTTGCAGAACAAAATGCAGAAATTGTAAATCGTTGGGAAAATAGCGGAATCGTTACCTTTGGACGTACCAACACGCCTGAATTTGGGATTAAAGGGATAACCGAGCCAGATGCTTGGGGTGCATGTAAAAATCCATGGAATTTGAAACACAATAGTGGTGGTTCTTCTGGTGGTTCTGCGTCTGCAGTTGCGGCAGGTATTGTGCCGATTGCAGGGGCAAGTGATGGCGGTGGTTCAATTCGTATTCCTGCGTCTTACTGTGGTTTGTTTGGTTTAAAACCAAGTCGTGGACGCACCCCGTGGGGGCCACAACTCAGTGAAGCCATGCATGGTGCAGCGATGCAACATATTTTAAGTAAAAGTGTACGTGACAGTGCGGCAATGCTCGATGCAACGCATGGCGCAGATGGTCATTCACTTTTCAAAATTGAAGCTCCTGAACGCAGTTATTTAGATGCAATTCAGCAAGCGCCAAAAAAATTAAGAATCGCATATTCGACCCAATCTCCGATTGGTACAGCTGTTTCACAAGATGCGATCAATGCCATTCAAAAAACCGTACAGCTTTTAGAATCTTTAGGGCATGAAGTTGTTGAAGACCGTCCGGCTATTGATGGTATGCAATTGGCCAAAGATTTTATTACCACATGGTTTAGCCAATTTGCTTATTTAATTGCTGAAATTCAAACTCGCCTGCCAAATCATTCCGATAATTTTGAGCTCGACTCTTTGGCTTTGGCTGCCTTTGGCGCAAAAACCACGTCAGTAGATTACATTCGTAATTTGAATAATTGGGGGGTATATGTCGCGCAAATGAATCAATTCTTTGAGCGTTATGATTTATACCTCATCCCTGCAACTGCCTCAGTTGCACCAAAAAATGGCGAAGTTAAAACTCCTGCATGGCAAAAACCAATTTTAAAAACACTATTACATGCAGGTAAAGCACATTGGTTAGCGCAAGGTAAATTGGTCGATCGCATTGTCAAAGAAAACCTAAAATGGGTGCCATTTACTCAACTTGCCAATATTACTGGGCTGCCAGCAATGTCTGTGCCATTGTATTGGAATAAAGATAACTTACCATTGGGTTCGCAGTTTATTGCGCCTTTTGCACGTGAAGATGTGCTTTTACAACTGGCCGCACAACTTGAAACGGCTCAACCGTGGTGGCATCAATACGCTAAAATCCGTATTTGATGTAGCAATGAGTAAGAAGCAAGCAAACTATGCTAATCCAACGTTGCTTGCTTCTATTTTTGATAAAAGAACGCTATTACCAACTAGGCTTTGGTATCACTCGACATTGACTGCGATTCTAATTGCTTTGGCAATCCCCAAATAAAACACAGACCAACGAGTGTAGATAATCCTGCAAAAATAAAAATCCATTCGCCTGAAACAATATCCCAATAATGCCCTGCCAAAATACTCCCCAGTGCAACACCTAAACCCCACATGGTACTGTAAAGTGCTTGCCCACGACCTTGTTGCCCTGCAGAAAAGTTTTGAAAAATCACCCGCATGGCAATGATATGAAATAATCCAAAACTAAAGGCATGGATGCTTTGTGCAAAAAAATGTGCAAAAAATATGGATGGAAATAAACCAACTATCACCCAACGTAAGCCTGTTAAAATTAAACATACGGCAACCAGTGAACGCCAAGACCAACGCTTTAAAAACAAACTCGCATAGGCAAACATAATGATTTCAGCAACCACCCCGACAGACCATAATAAACCGATCTGACTTGTGCTAAATCCTGCCTGACTTAAAAAATTACTATAAAAACTATAAAATGGTGCATGCGAAAACAGCAAAATCAATTCAATAATAAAAAATGAATGGACCACTGGGCGCTTTAAAATGGGCAATAAGGGTTCAAGTTGTTTTTGTGCAATGGGTGCGGTGCTTGGTTCTTGAATACTGAATGACCATAGAAATGCCAGTAAAGAAATACTGAGTAGCAACATCGGTAACATGGAGATTGGTATAATTTCTAAAATAGCACCTATGCCAAAAACCCCGACAATAAAACCTATAGAGCCCCATTTACGCACTTTGCCATAGAGTTCCGCACGTTTCTCGCCCAACCAAAACAAAGTCACGCCTTCAAATTGTGCCAAAATTGCGTTTTGGAAAAAGCTAAAAATTAGCATGAGTAATGCAACAGACTGAAAGCTATTCGGAACAATAAAAATCAGTAACCAAATACTGGCTTCCATCCAAGTTGCGATGCGCACCAAAAGCATCCGTTTGCCTGATTTATCGGCAATCCATCCCCAAATAAAAGGCGCGAAAAAGCGCGTTAAAATGGCAATGGAAGATAAAACACCAATTTCCTGATAATTAAAGCCTTGATCTTCTAAGTACAGGCTCCAAAAAGGCAAAAACGTCCCAACAATTGCATAGTAGAAAAAGTAGAATCCACCTAAACGTGTCGATATATTCAAGGCTTGCATCAATGTATATTTCCTTGATTTTTCAAACACATAAATAAGTGCATTTCTAACCTGATCTAAAATTTTAAGACAACCGATATATTAACACTGTAGTACTTTAATTTTGAGTGATTGGCTGATTAAAACGAAAAACCCTGAAAATCAGATCAAATTTTCAGGGTAATATTGAGAAAATTTCTTAAAATTGTTTAGCCGCAAGAAGCTTGTAGAATAATTTTAGTTTTCGGATCGACCACTACAGTGACGCGATTCATACGATAATCCATTGTTACAGGCTGACCTGGTGTAACCATTCTCACAATTTCAGCTCGGGTAAGCGCTTTAATTTGTGTTTCAGTCAAACCTGTTTTACCAACTAACTGCGCAGCAGATTCTGGGACACAATTTTGCATGGTCTGTGGCACCTGAGTTTGTTCATTGATAGGCTGATTACTACACGCAGCTAAAGTTGCCACACTTAAAACAGCCAAAACACTATATAACTTTTTCATGTTGATACTCGTTTTTAATTTCTTCAAACCAACTCAAAATAACATAACTGATTAAATATGCAGTAAATTTACTGAATAAAACTGTGATGATAGTTTTATTGATCAAAATAAATTAGATGTAAGTTTGGATTAAGTTTAATTCTCAATCACACTTAAACTCAGTTTCATCCAATCAATTGCATGTTGGCGACGCTCTTCTAAAGCATTCCATAGCGTATCTTGCGATAATATAGAATATTCCCCTTCGCGGCAGCTAAGTTCAGGCGCATTTTCATAGTCCTCAAGCCATTGTTCACTTTGATAATAGGCCTGTAATTCTTGCCAGAGCTTTTCTGCAGCTTGCCATTTTTGCTGCGCTTCTCGCATCTGTCGATGTAAATCATGCCATTGCTCATATTGTTGCTGTAAAACCTGAGCATCGTACATTTTATTTTTACTCATAGCTGAAATTCAAAAATTAAGATGACATGAGCGTACAATAATTCAAGATCAAGGAATGTGAGTGTATGTAGGTTTTATTTAAAGAAACATATATTGCTATATTTTTTTGCATTAATTTTTAAAGAAGACAATTCCTGATTTATTTAGTCAACTTTAGCTTCATTACTTTCAGTAAAATTTAGTATAAAAGTGTAATTCCATCTTTTTATCAAAAGTTAAAGTCATTAGTATAAGTTTGCTTCAATTTTTTAGAAAAGGTACAAAAATGAAATATATTTTAGGGGCAACATTACTTGCATTCGGTTTAATGGGATGTAACTCAAATTTAAATAATGAAGTGAGCCAAGAAAAAGTACAAAGTAATGCACCTGCAGAAACACAAGTTATTTATTTTAATGGCCCACAAGATTTAACCATTGAATTAAAATCTTCAGATAATTTTGAAACTGCAGAAATGGTAGATAATTCAGACACAGTTTATCATTTAAAACGTGCTGTATCTGGTAGCGGTATTTTACTGAGCAATGATGATGGTGTATCTATTCACTTTAAAGGTGGTGAAGGAGTACTTGAGTTAGTCAAAGATCAGCCTATTAATATTACTGAATTTAAAAAATAGATTTTTTGCTGATTTTAGGCATACATAAGGACGAAAGTAATAATACTATTGGTAATTACATAGTCGAAGGCACCAAGCCATCAACTAAAGATAAAGTTATTAATGTTGAAACACAATATTATGAAAATCCAGGACATCATGACTTGAAAGATGGAAATATGCCTTATAACTCTACTAAAGCAATAATTACTGACAATCATGTAAAATTATGGGAAAACAGTGTAAAAATTGATAGTGATCCAAAAATAGATGGGCAATTGAAAATAAAGATGGGAAGGTCATTTATCATAGGTTTCAAGATGATGGTAATGGCAATTTCCATTGGAATGGTTCGACAAAAGGTATTACGTCCTCAGGAAAGGAACGAAATATCAAGATTTCTGATGTCCCTTCTGACTTGATAAAAATGGTAGATAGCAAATGAATAGAATTGGAAACGATCAAGTTTTTATAGAGTTTGATGGAAATTATCAGAATAGTAATTTCATCCCATTGCGTTTATGTATTGAGGGGGAGTATCTAGGAACTTTAGACTCTCCTACTTATGTGACTAGCTTTATAAATTCACTAAAAAACTTACTAAATGATAATTACTATTATAGCAATGTGATAAATGATGAAAATTGTAAAAAATTTTTCTATCCTAAAGGTTTATTATCTGAGAATTACAGAATCACTTTAGAAGAAACCTTTGATGATTTCAGTAAAAGGGCAGCAAGGAATAATAATACTATTTATTTTACTTGGTTTTTATATGAAGATCATTTTTTTGAATACAAAGATAACATTGTAAATAAGGTAATTTTTTCTAAATGTAAAAGTCTAGATTTACTCAATTTAATAGATGATTTTCTTGAAGTAATTAATTAAGGGGCTGTAGTCGATAAGGCTAAATACCCACCAAAATTAGGAGATGACAACAGCACTCAATGGACTTTCAGCAGCGATTAGTACAGGGATGGTAACGGTTGCGAAGAAAGGTGGTGGTATTGTTATTGATACTGCTAAAAGTACTAAACGTATTTTAGAGCCTGTAAATTATTTTGTGTAAGTTCGATTTTTTAATCGATCATCGAACGTAATCGTAAATCAGTTCATCGCTAAATGATATAAGTAGCGCTGTTGTGCAATATTGGCATTTGAATACTTTTTATGAGGTTCATTCTTCTTGTAATTCTATTACTGAATAAACCCTAAGTGGCCGACTTGGAATAGGAATGAGTGGTAGGGAACGAATAGGAATAGGTGGTAGGTTTATGCAGGAATATGCACCTTATTTTAATCTTTATAATAAAGGTCACTTTTGTACATAAAAATAATGACTTATCTTAATAAATACTGCGCTAGTCTAAATTTTAGACAAAAAAAATCCCACATGGGAATGTGGGAAAACTAAGAAACTACAGCTATGTTTCGTTCATTTATTTTATCGTCATCTGACCGACAAACAGTGGCATAAAATTACTTTTTTAAGTCTATTTTTCACCTTTAACATATCCCATTGGATCCGCATCGAAGTATACGATTTACACCTAGATTATTATTTCCGATCTAACTCTACTAGACCCTGTCTTGCTTCTGTAATGATCAGCTGAATTTCTTCATTTTGCTTTCTCTTTTGTTCAAAATACACATAAATGCCTAGAGAAAATCCCACAGCTAAAATGATCAGCGTCATCATGATAATTGCATTATGATTCATTATATTTAGCCCCTTTAAACTTCCTCACTATTGTGAGATGCAAGGACTATACACAGCAATAACAAAAATGCTCAATTCCAATAAAGAAAATACACTGTTTTTTTTAATTTTATCTAAGAAAAACACTTTATTATTTAACAATATAATAAAAACCAAAATGTAACACGCATTCAAAAAATACGTTAAAATTCAATTATATTTTGTTCTATCTGTCATGATTATATTTTTAAGATATTTTAATTAATTTTCTCTCTATCTCAATTATCAGTCTGTTTAAATAAAAATTGATCTAAAAAACATAAGCTTATTTAAGCCATTACAGCCCGTTTGAAAAATGCTAATCTACAAAAATACCAACACAAATATGTGACGTAGTTAGCATTTTTAATCAATTCTTCAATTTTTTCTTGTGATGTGAAATACAATTTTTTGCATCCAGTGACTAAAAAAACACCAACTTCGATACGCTCCACTGATGCTCAATCATTCTGCTGTTATATTGAAGCTCTGACTAATCTAGATTGAAATGACTTTAAATCACCAAAACTCTGACAATGATGGTTTGATGCTCCTCATTTTCCTCAATCAGTTGTAAACGCTTTTGTTCTTTACTCACGACTTTAAAGCGCAAGTTTTGATATTCAATAATGCTTGGAATTTGGTCAAAATATTGTGCATCAGCATCAATTTCATCCTCAAATAATGATGTACCAAGTTGATAGTCCAAACTTTTTAAAACGATATATTTCACCGTTGTTTTCATCACAGCATCCTTTTTATTACTTTTTGCTTTACTTTTATTTGTATCACCGTTCATGCCACGATTAAACCTATAATTGTAAATTTTGCTGTATTTATAGGCAGTTAAATCGTGAACATTCTTATTTTAGCATTTTACTTTTTGATGTTTTTTCGCACAAGTCGACAAAATTCAGTACACTTGAGCAACTTATTCTATTCACTTGCAGATTTATCATGCTCAAACAATGCTGTGCCATACTTGAACAACGCCAACAGACTGTGGCTTTTATTGAAAGTGCCAGCTCAGGTTACTTATGTAGTCAGTTTTCTATTTATAAAAATAGCGGTGCCAATATTTTACTTGGTGGATTAGTCAGTTACGACCCAAGCATTAAACGTGAGATTTTGCATGTGAATAGTGACTTAATTGCCACCTATACCGCTGAATCCGCAGAAGTCACACAAGCCATGGCAGTTCAAGGCAAAAAACTATTTCAACATGCTGATTTTATTGTGGCATGCACAGGGTTACTGAAACCAGGCGGCAGTGCCACACCAGAAAAACCTGTAGGGACATTTTTTATCGCCATTCATTATCAGCAGCAAACTTTTCAGTACAAATATTTTTTAGATGGCAATCCATTACAACGACTAGAACAGCTCACTCTGTTAGTCGCTCAAGACCTGATTGATCTAATGCAAGATACAAACACTTGTACTGCACCCTGAAGTAAACCTATCTTTTTAAGTCTCTATAAAAATTCTCATGACTGCCCAATTTTAAAAGATAGAGTGTCATGATTTCGTCATCACTCACAGAGTAAGCCAGTAGCACAAGCTGTTTGTCCATTTTAAATTTATAAACAAATACTCCTGCTAAATCCCCCACTTTAGCTTCTCCGATATCAGGATTATTCCAAACGGTTATTACGGCATTATCAACATCTTTTTTCTGCTGCTTGGTTAGTTTTTTCACTGTCCGTTCAAATAAGGGAGTTTGTTGTATATTCATTGAACTCAACCAAAGCTATATGGTGTTGTATTCCCTGCTTTGACATGCGCCATACTAAGCAACAAATCTGCTATATCTTGAAAAGTTAAATCGGGATTGTCTTGTGCGATTTTTCCAATTTTAGCCCAGTACTCAATTTGTTTAGTTGCACTTCTACTTTCAGCCATCCCGTAAATCTTTGCTGATTCAACAATATCGCTGTCGATTTTAACTGCTACATGTGACATTGCTTTTTCCTCATATTAGTTATGGAATAAATTTTAGCCAATCATGCAACCATTTACAACCTTAAGAAACAAAATACAACAACCTTCTTTTATGATCAAATATTTAAAAATGCGCTATCGTACGCCCGATCTTTTTTAATTCTCTAACGCTTCAATAATTACTCATTGTATTTTTGACTACCCTCATCCAAACCTCAAAAAAAATAAGGTTCCATTGCTTAACAATGAAACCTTATCTTCAGCCTAAACTGCTGCATCACATGATGTTCATGCACGGTACAGCTTTTTAGACAACCAATTAAGCAGCCGAACGCTCTGCAATTGGTACAACTTTACGCAATTCTGGGCCTGTATAATCTGCACTTGGGCGGATAATACGGTTATCTGCACGCTGTTCCATCACGTGTGCTGCCCAACCTGTTACACGGCTCATCACAAAGATTGGTGTAAATAGTTTGGTCGCAATACCCATAAAGTGATACGCAGACGCATGGAAGAAGTCAGCATTACAGAATAATTTCTTCTCACGCCACATCACTTCTTCACAACGCACCGATACAGGATAAAGTACTGTATCACCTACATCTTGCGCTAAACGCTCAGACCAGATTTTGATGATGCCGTTACGTGGATCATTGTCTTTATAAATCGCATGACCAAAGCCCATGATCTTTTCTTTACGTTCCAACTTGCCTAGCATTTCACGTTCAGCTTCTTCTGGCGATGTCCAATTTTCAATCATTTCCATCGCTGCTTCATTCGCGCCACCGTGTAATGGGCCACGTAATGAACCAATCGCGCCTGTAATACATGAATGCATGTCAGACAAAGTTGATGCGCAAACACGTGCTGTAAATGTTGATGCGTTGAACTCATGCTCTGCATACAAAATTAATGACACATTCATGACTTGTTCATGCAATTCATTTGGTTTTTCACCACGTAATAAATGCAGGAATTGTGCGCCAATTGAATCATCATCCGTATTTTCTTCAATACGTACGCCATCGTGGCTATAACGATACCAGTAGCAAATAATAGCTGGCAAAGTCGCCAAGATGCGGTCTGCTACATCTTGTTGCTGTTCAAATGACTGTTCGGTTTCTAAGTTACCTAGCATTGAAACACCTGTACGCATCACATCCATTGGGTGTGAATCTGCAGGAATACGCTCAAGCACTTCTTTGAGTGCTTGAGGCAATGCACGTAAAGATTTCAATTTTGCTTTATAGGCAGCCAATTGCTCTGAAGTCGGCAATTCACCAAAGAAAATCAAGTATGCAACTTCTTCAAACTGACAGTTTTCTGCCAAGTCTTGCACATCATAACCACGGTAAGTTAAGCCTGCGCCACTTTTACCAACAGTTGAGAGTGAGGTTTTACCTGCCACTTGTCCACGCAATCCTGCGCCTGTGAGTACTTTTCCTTCAGCCATTTTTTTAATTCTCCTGTTTGAACAGCTTGTCTAATGTATTTTCAAAAGTATGATAATCAAGGAATTCGTATAATTCTTTACGTTGTTGCATTTTGTCTAAGACATTCACTTGCGTGCCATCTTTACGAATGGATTGCATCACTTCAAGTGCTGCTTTTTGCATAGCACGAGTTGGTGAAAGTGGATACAACACCATGCGAATGCCCTGCTCAGCCAATTCTTCAGTGGTGTAATAAGGGGTATCACCAAACTCGGTAATGTTTGCCAATACAGGTACACCTACGGCATCACATACAGTTTTATACATGGTAATATCAGTCATAGCTTCTGCAAAAATTGCATCTGCACCCGCTTCCACACATGCGCAAGCACGGTCAATAACCGCCTGTAAACCTTCTTTTTGCAAGGCATCAGTACGTGCCATGACTACAAAGTTTGAATCGGTTTTCGCATCAACAGCCGCTTTAATACGATCAACCATTTCTTGCTGGGTTACAATTTCTTTGTTTGGACGATGTCCACAACGCTTTTGTGCAACCTGATCTTCAATATGAACTGCAGCAGCACCCGCAGCAATCATTTGTTTAATACTGCGGGCAATATTGAATGCACCGCCCCAACCTGTGTCAATATCCACCAATAATGGTGTATCAACACGCTCAGTAATACGACGTACATCTTCCAAGACGTTGTCTAAACTGGTCATGCCCAAGTCAGGTAAACCGTAAGAATAGTTGGCAACACCTGCACCAGATAAATAAATGGCTTTATAGCCCACTTGTTTTGCCATCATGGCAGCATAAGCATTTACCGTGCCGATAATTTGTAATGGCTTTTCGACTTCCAAGGCTTGTCTGAATCTTAAGCCCGCAGATGTTTGTTCTGTCATCTTCCTTTCCGCTTTTCTTACTATATTTTTCGAGATTCGAGTATATCGAGAATGCGAGATCACGCCATGGCTTTTTAGAATCTATACTCTAAAACTTTAGTCAAATAATTTTCAAATTTATTGCACAATAAATTTTCGTGATGTTGGTTATTCTTTATTTTTGATAAACACAGCTTTTTAGTACACTAAATGAGCAAAATTTAAACTATTTTCTAAAAATATGGCTTTTTCAGCTCAAATCATGCCATGTGCAAGTACACTTCGACACAGCACGCTGTACATATATTTGTTATAATGACAATCTCCCTTCTATTTAATTGATGATTTTTTACTCAATATGCACGAACTCGCCCATTTCGATCCTTTAGGTAAAGATATACCACCAACCAAGCGTGGTCATGAGCGATGTGTAGCGTTATTAGTCAGTGCAACTGAGCTATTTTTAGAGCGTGGTTACGATGCCGTATCCTTAGATGATATTGTGCAACACGCAGGCGGTTCTAAAGCGTCGATCTATAAATACTTTGGCAATAAAGAAGGGTTATTCAAAGCTATTTGTGATTATCGCCGTGATAAATTTTTTCAGGATATTCACATTCCCTTTGAACAAATTGATTCAAATTTACGTGGTTATTTGATTCAAACCTTATTGAATTTTTATCATCATATTTTGGAACCAGAAAATGCAGCCTTTATGCGTCTGGTATTAGAGCAAAGTCAGCGCAATCCTGATATTGCCTTACACATACATGAGCGCGGCCCTTTGCATGTGCAACTTTGTATTGCCAAAGTATTGGAACATGCCAGTCAGCAAGGTTTAATTTGCTGTGAACAGCCTATTTATTCTGCACAACTGTATTTCGGTATTTTAAGAAATTTTGAATGGCGTATCATCATGGGTATTCCAAAACAAGAAACAGAACAAGAAACAACCAATTATGTAAGTTATTGTGTAGATCGCTTTCTAGACGCTCATCAAAAAGCTTAGTTTTTTGCAATTTCTGCATCCTATAGTATATTAGCCGATTCCCTTTTTCACTTAACCAACCAACAACTAATTGTTGTTTTTTCTCATTCAGCAATTATTGTGGAGTAACGAATGGCTCTACGTCACTTTCTAACATTACGCGATTTATCGACTTTAGAACTGAATCAAATTTTGCAACGCGCCATTGAGCTTAAGCGTAAACAGCATAACAATGAAGTTTTCCAGCCTTTTCCTGGCAAAGTCATGGGTATGATTTTTGAAAAATCCAGCACCCGAACCCGTGTATCGTTTGAAGCTGGCATGAGTCAGTTTGGTGGTAGCGCGATCTTCTTATCATCACGTGACACACAATTAGGTCGCGGTGAGCCAATTGAAGATTCTGCACGCGTCATTTCAAGTATGCTTGACATTGTGATGATTCGTACCTTTGGTCACGACATTGTAGAACGCTTTGCTTCTTACTCTAAAGTTCCTGTGATCAATGCCTTAACTGACGATCATCACCCATGCCAACTCCTTGCAGACATGCAAACCTATGTTGAACACCGTGGTTCAATTGAAGGTAAAACTGTGGCGTGGATTGGTGATGGCAACAATATGTGTAACTCATATATTGAAGCAGCACACATGTGGGGCTTTAATTTAAAAATTGCGACACCGAAAGGTTATGAGCCAGAACAGCGCTTCCTGTCTGAATTTGCACACTGCGTAGAATTGGTCGATTCTGCTGAGGATGCAGCAGTGAATGCTGATCTGATTGTGACCGATGTTTGGGCAAGCATGGGACAGGAAGAAGAACAAAAAATTCGTGAAAAAGCGTTTGCAGACTATCAAGTGAATGAACGCCTGATGGATTTAGCACATCCTGATTGTTTATTTATGCACTGCTTACCTGCGCACCGTGGTGAAGAAATTTCTGAAAATATGCTCGATCACAAAAATGCTGTAGTGTGGGATGAAGCAGAAAATCGCTTACATGCTCAAAAAGCATTGGTTGAGTTTTTATTGAATGAAAATCTTAAAAAAGACTAAGCTTTAAAACCCGTCTTAAATATTCGCAAAACTTTGATGAGTTTTGTTACAAACAGCACCAAAAGGTGCTGTTTTTTTATTTGGCTCGCTATAATCTTGAGTTATGGTCTATTTTTCTAAAATTTCTAAAAGAGCCTAGATGAACAATATGATTTATAAAACACTTGCTACAATTACGCTGTGCACCACTACACTGATCGCGAGTGCTTCACTCTATGCCAAAGCCAGTGAATTAGATCAATATTTAGTCCAACAAAAGATTTTAAGTGCAGATTATAAAATTCAAAATGTTGCTGCATTAAATGAAATTTTAGATGTCATTAGTGATGAAGATTCTCGTACTATGCCTTATCAGGTCGATCAAAATACAGTGATTGAACAAAGTACGGCGACAGACAAACAAATCAATATTCGTGGCATGATTATTTCACCTGACTTCAGGCAGTTTGTAGAAAGTACGGGTTATAACAATGTCAAAAATATGATTAAACAAAACTTAATTCATAATTGTGAATCTATTTTTGAGCATCAGTTCCAACGGGTAAATCCCTATGTATTGAACTTAAAACTCAGTGCAGAAAAAACCCAGTTTAATGTGCAATTGGCAAATAGCGAGTGCCAATTTAAAGCAGACTGAACTGTATTTAAAACTAAAACAACCTCAGCTTTAAGATTTAATGCCTAAGGTTTAATGCGTAAACCCAAATATAACCTAACGTATTAAACCTTGCGGTTGTAAAATAATGATCAATGCGCCTAAAACTACTATCATTCCACCGAACATATCCCAACGTGTTAAATTGACTTGATCTACATACTTTAACCAAATCAAGGCTGTACAAATATAAATACCACCATAAGCCGCATAAATTCGCCCCGATGCCGCAGGATGTAGAGTCAATAACCACACAAAAGCCGCTAAGGCTAAAATTGTTGGCAGCCATAACCACTGTGATTTCCCCTGATTTAAAATCAAATAAGGAAAATAACAGCCTAATATTTCCATAACTGCCGTAACAAAAAACAAGAACGTTGTGCTGGCAATTTTAGTGATCTGAAAATCCATAAATCCTGTGTGGTCTCTCTTTTAGCAGTAACGATTCAAGTTCACGCATCTGCGAATTCATAAAAAATAACCCATGTTCAACATGGGTTATTTTCAAAATTCAAATAAGGATTGATTAGGCTGGTTCAGCCGTTTGATCTTCAAAGACTTCAAGTTTCAAACCGACTGCCTTACCGTTCTCTTTCTTCACAGAAACAGCCACATTACCGCCCTGTTCTGCAAGTTCACCAAACAGAATCATTTCTGCCAATGGCTTTTTCAAGTGTTCCTGAATCAGACGTTGCATTGGACGTGCGCCCATTAAGCGATCATATCCATGCTCAGCCATCCATTCACGCGCATCTTGATCAACCTCAAGAATGACTTTTTTATCATCCAACTGCGCTTGTAATTCAGTCAAGAATTTATCCACTACATTTTCAATTACTGTAGTAGGTAAAGCTTTAAATTGAATGACCCCATCCAAACGGTTACGGAACTCAGGTGAGAAGGCTTTTTTCATCGCTTCTTGGTTGTCATTACTGTTGTCTTGATCCATGAAACCAATGCTCACGCGGGAAATACTTTCCGCACCAATATTAGTGGTCAGAACCAAAATCACATTACGGAAGTCTGATTTACGACCATTATTATCGGTCAATGAACCATGATCCATAATTTGCAGCAATAGGTTAAATACATCAGGATGCGCTTTTTCAATTTCATCCAACAACAACACACAATGCGGATTTTTATGAATCGCATCGGTGAGTAAGCCACCCTGATCAAAACCGACATAGCCTGGAGGTGCACCAATTAAACGTGAAACGGCATGGCGCTCCATGTACTCAGACATATCAAAGCGAACCAATTCCACACCCAACAGTTTTGCCAACTGCTTGGTAACTTCGGTTTTACCAACGCCTGTCGGGCCAGCAAATACAAAACTACCCACTGGTTTGTCTGGTGTTTTTAAACCAGCACGTGACAGTTTAATTGCTGATGCTAACGCTTCAATAGCTTCATCTTGACCAAAGACCACACGTTTTAAATCACGCTCAAGATGTTCAAGTACAGTCTTGTCATCTTTCGATACGGTTTTAGGTGGAATACGTGCAATTTTAGAGACGATATCTTCAATGTTTTCTACTGTGATTAAAGTATCATCTTGCTCAGCTCTTAAACGGCGCTGCGCACCTGCTTCATCAATCACATCAATGGCTTTGTCTGGCAAGAAACGGTCATTGATAAATTTGGCCGATAACTCTACCGCAGACACCAATGCTTTATCATCATATTTAACATGGTGAAATTCTTCAAATTTCGATTTTAAACCACGTAAAATATCAATCGTTTCTGAAATTGAAGGCTCATTCACATCAATTTTTTGGAAACGGCGTGAAAGTGCATGGTCTTTTTCAAATACCTGACGATATTCTTGGAATGTCGTCGAGCCAATGCAACGCAAAGTACCATTTGCCAACGCAGGTTTAATTAAATTTGATGCATCCATAGTGCTGCCCATGCTTGAGCCTGCACCAATAATCATGTGGATTTCGTCAATAAATAAAATGGCATCAGGTTTCTTTTTCAAGGCATTTAACAGTTGTTTTAAACGCTTTTCAAAGTCACCACGGTATTTTGTACCCGCTACCAACGCACCGATATCCAAACTATATACTTCGGCATTTTCGAGTGGTTTTGGCGCTTTACCATTCACAATCAGCCACGCCAGACCTTCGGCAATAGAGGTTTTACCCACGCCTGGATCACCCACCAACAATGGGTTGTTCTTACGACGACGGCATAGAATTTGTGCAGCACGCTCAATTTCTTTTTCACGCCCAATTAACGGATCGGTTTTACCCTTTTGCGCTTCAGTATTCAAATTTAGCGTGTAAAGCTCTAACGGGCCAGCATTGGCAGAGCTTGAACTTTCGCTATCTAATTCTTCAACCTCTTCTTCCGCTTGCGTTTCGTCTTTACGTGTACCGTGCGATAAGTATTGCGTTAAGGTCAAACGGTTAATTTGATGACGCTTGAGTAGATACACGGCAAATGAATCACGTTCAGAGTACATTGCCACTAAAATATCTGCGCCTTCAACCGTACGGTCACCACCGCTAGATTGCACATGGAAAATACCACGCTGCAAAATGCGGTCAAAACTTTCGGTCGGGTGCGGCGCCTGATCGTTATTTTCAGCAAGTTTAGGGGTATGTTGTTCTACATATTCTTCGAGTTCTTTACGCAGCACAATAACATCTGCACCACACGCCTTGAGTGCATTGACTGCCGAATCATTGTCTAATAAAGCCAATAATAAATGTTCAACCGTTAGAAACTCGTGTCTCTTTTGACGAGCCATGCTAACAGCCAAACGTAGTGATACTTCTAATTGACGACTGAGCATGTAACCCCCTTAATCTTTAGGCTCAATCTGACAAAGTAATGGATGACCTTGTGATCGAGCGTAATTATTGACTTGGTTCGCTTTCGTTTCCGCAATATCCCGCGGATAGACCCCTGCGACACCTTTTCCTTCATAGTGTACAGTTAGCATTACTTGAGTCGCTTGGTCAAGATTCATTGCAAAGTATTGTTGTAAAATTTCAATTACAAAGTCCATTGGGGTGTAATCATCGTTCATTAAAACGACAACATATAAAGGTGGGCGTTTTAATTGTGGCGGCGCAGTTTGTACCGCAATATCACCATCATCTTCATGTCCTGCATCATCCACACTTAAACGCGGGGTTAAATGCCAATCGACATAGCCAGATTGATGAAAAGTGGTTTTAATTTCATTTAAACAGATGGATCTTTTTTGGGTTCGCATAAGTTTTACATATCACACATTATTGAGCGCTAGCTTCTGCTTGTGGAATTTCAGAAATAAAGGCAGAATCTGCCTCCACGGCTTTGCCTTTGCTCCAACTGAAGCGTTTAATCACAGGAGTTGCGCCATTTAAACGGACTTCAATAAAGTCTGGATTAAAGCCTTTAGGCATGCTCCAGCGCCCTGTTAAACGCTCATAATTATCAAAATTAAAATTGCTGTCTTCCATCGGAACAACCAGCACTTCTGTGCCTTGAATTAAACGCAGTTCTACCGTACCACTTGCACGTCGCTTGTTTGGACTCACTTGTACCAAATCGACCTGATATTCATAATCATTGTCTGGTAATGGTTTCACCCCAAGATTTTGCACGGTCAGGCTTAAACCACCACGTTGACGCAAAACTTCACGATAAATCGCACTCATGCCTTCAGTACGTTGCTTATCTTCAGTTGCTTGAGTGAAAGCTTGATACAAATCATTGGAGTTACTGACCGCAACATCGCGTTCTTGAACCGCAGCATTTAAGCTCTTATTCAGACTTTCCAAACGCGTTTTTTGTTCTTGCACCACTTCAACCAGTTGTTCTGCATCGGCATCGTAACCAACCACAGTTAAGCCCTGACGATGCCCGACTGAATAGCCCAAAAAGCCACTACCTAAAATTAAAATGGCAGCACCAATTGCCAAAGGCGCATTGCTTTCAAGAAATGGCTTTTTTTCTGGCGGTGTAGATGAGGGTGTCATGCTTGAATTCGACTGTGACGTGGTTTCTGTATCGGTGTTATGCATCGTCATCTCTTGTTTTGATTCATTCAAAACACACATTTAAATCGAAATCTAAATGTGTGTGAAGTTGAAAAACGTGTTCTTATGGTAATAAACCAATCACCTCAAGTCCTGCATGTTCTGCAAAACCAAACATGAGGTTCATATTTTGTACTGCTTGCCCTGCTGCACCTTTCACCAAGTTATCTTGTGCCACCAAAAGTACTAATTTTTTCGGTTGTGGCTTATACAATGCGATACGCAACTGGTTAGCGCCACGTACTGAGCGTGTTTCTGGTGAACTGTTGGCTGGCATGACATCTACAAACTGTTCATTGGCATAAAACTGCTCATACAGGCTTTGTAAATCTGCTGCATCACCTGCATCAGTTAAATCTACATAAATGGTGCTGAGCATACCGCGAATCATAGGTACTAAATGCGGTACAAACACAATGTGATTAAACACATCTTTTTGACCCGAAATATTTTCCAATGCTTCTACAATTTCTGGATGATGACGATGCCCCGCAACGCCATAAGCCTTAAAGTTGTCGGCATTTTCAGAGTAAATCATGCCCAAACTGGCTTTACGCCCTGCACCAGATACACCCGATTTTGCATCAATAATAATACTTTCAGGTTTCACTAAAGCTTCAGCTTGTTTAAATAATGGCGCTAAACCAAGTTGCACTGTGGTTGGATAACACCCTGGGTTACCAATCACCTGTGCTTGTTTAATTTGTTCCCGGTTGAGTTCAGACAAGCCATAAACTGAATCTTTTAAAATGTCTGGGCAAGCATGTTGCATGCCATACCATTTTTCAAACTGTGCTAAATCTTGCAAACGGAAGTCTGCTGCTAAATCGACCACTTTGGTGTTGGCTGCAACAAGCTCCGCAGCATGTTGCATTGCAACGCCGTGCGGTGTAGCAAAGAACACCACATCACACTGTTTTAATTCTTCGATGTTTAAATCTGAGTAGCACAGGTCTGTGTGTCCACGCAGGCTTGGGAACATATCATCTACACGGCGACCCGCTTCTGTACGTGAAGTCAGTACATTTACTTTCACATTTGGGTGTCGTAGCAAAAGACGCAATAATTCAACGCCTGTATAACCTGTACCACCGACAATACCAACTGAAATCACGTGCATTACCTCAATTCAAAAGCATGTTTAAGCTAACGCTATAGTATGACAGGAAGTTTTGGTTTTCTGAACTGTTTTACTAGGGTTTTGGGGCTTTTCTTTATTCTGTTGATTTTATAAAAGATGATTTGGATTGTAGTCAATACGTGCAACACCTTTGCATTGTAGTCTTATCATGTGGGTGTTGGCTTTTTTATTGATACCACCACCAAGGCAAAGACGTTGTTTTTAACTGCTTGCGATGCTGCAAATAGTGCGCATCATGCCGTTGTACTTCAACCCAAAATGCAGGACTATGATCAAAATGTCGTGTATGCGCCAACTCATGCACAGCAACATATCGCACAATTTGTTCAGGAAACAACACCAAGGCGCTATTGAGCATAATATGCTGTTGCGTACTGCAACTGCCCCAACGGGTTTTCGGTTGACGAATTGCGCACTGTTTAAATGGCAAAGCAATTTCATGACTGACTGTTTGCAAATATATCGGCAACATTTGTTTGGCATAAGCAATAACAAAGGCTTTTAAATATGCCGCAGGTTGGCGGTCACTAACCCATAGGCAATGCTGTTTTAAATCTAAAATAAAACTGTGTTTTTGTGTTTGATAATGAATATTTAAAGGCTCAGGCAAATTAAAAAGTGATAACTGATTTGGCAATTCACGCTGCACAAGTCCTTGCTGTGCTTGCTGTTTATGCCAAGTTTCAATCATCCACTGTTCAGATTGTTGCAAAAAATCCTGAATTTGTCGCTGAGTGCAATATTTCGGCACAGTTAAGCGAATTTGATTCGGCTCGACACGTAACCGTAAACGTGTTGCTTTTGCATGTGGTGTAATTTGAATTTCAGGTAAGTCGGATAATGTCATTGTTGTTCTTTTATTAAATCCTCCCCGACCCTCCTTTAATAAAGGAGGGAGAAAAGCCCCCTATTAAAAACAAGGGGCTTGGGAGACGAATTAAACCGCAGTACGTTCTTCAATGCCGTTATTGGTCGCTACAATTGCAATATCAGCTTTATTGATGGCAAAAATACCATTGGTCACAACACCCGGAATATCATTCAAGGTTTTTTCTAATTCCAACGCATTTAAAATATTTAAATTATAAATATCTAAAATCACGTTACCGTTATCAGTCACCACACCTTCACGGTAAGCAGGATCGCCACCTAAAGCCACAATTTTGCGTGCTACCGCAGAACGAGCCATTGGAATCACCTCAATTGGCAATGGAAACTCACGTCCTAATTGCTCTACCCATTTTGAATCATCGACAATACAGATAAACTTACGTGCAATAGAAGCCACAATTTTTTCACGGGTCAACGCTGCACCGCCGCCTTTAATCATGTGCATGTGACGGTCAATTTCATCTGCACCATCAACATAAGCATCTAAACTGCCCACAGAGTTCATATCGACCACTTCAATACCAAGTTTCTTTAAGCGCTCCGCAGTCGCTTCAGAACTTGCCACAGCTGCTTCTAATTGTAATTCAGGCAATAAATCAATCAGGAAATTCACTGTACTGCCTGTACCTACCCCCAAAATCCCGCCTTTAGGCAAATGTTTTAATGCTGCTTTGGCAGCCGCTTGCTTCTTTTCATCTTGGGTAGCATACAGACTCATGACTTCACTCAACTATTTTTGACATTTGTTGCCGATTTTACAGCGCAAATGTGCAGGGGTTTGTTACAATAACCCCCTATTTTAAACTGTTAGATGGAAGATTAACATGCTGTCTCGTTTGGTTCGACAAATTTTACAAGCAACGGTCTACGATGTTGCAATCGAAACCCCACTCGACGCAGCGCCACGAATTAGTGAAAAACTGAACAATAACATTCGCTTTAAACGTGAAGACTTACAACCTGTATTCTCTTTTAAATTGCGTGGTGCGTATAACCGTATTAGCCAATTACCCAAAGACCAACTTGAACGTGGTGTAATTACTGCCTCTGCAGGCAACCATGCGCAAGGTGTAGCATTGTCTGGGCAAAAACTGGGCATTCGCGCCATTATCGTTATGCCTAAAACCACGCCAGATATTAAAGTACAAGCGGTAAAACGCTTGGGTGGCGAAGTGGTATTACATGGTGACTCATTTGATGTTGCCAACAAATATGCAATTCAACGTGCCCAAGATGAAGGCATGACTTTTATTCCACCGTATGACGATGAATTGGTCATGGCAGGTCAAGGTACGATTGCCAATGAAATTTTGCGTCAATGGCGCGATGTCGAATATGTTTTCGTTGCTGTTGGTGGTGGCGGTTTAATTGCAGGTGTTGCAGCCTACTTGGGCGATGTCGCACCGCATGTCAAAGTCATTCCTGTAGAATATGATGAATCGGCTTGCTTAAAAGCGGCTTTTGAAGCCAATGAACGGGTTATTTTGCCGCAAGTGGGTTTATTTGCCGATGGTACTGCTGTCGCACAAATTGGTGAGAAACCGTTTGAAGTTTTACAACTACAAAAATCAGATCAATCAGGCCCAATTGTTGAGCGCGATGTAGTTTTGGTGAATACCGATGAAATCTGTGCGGCAATTAAAGACACCTTTGATGAAAACCGCAGCATTGTAGAACCTTCAGGTGCAATGGCTTTGGCAGGCATCAAAAAATATGTCGAGCAACACCAATTGCAAAATAAAAATATTGTGTCAATTGTCTGTGGCGCAAACATGAACTTTGACCGTTTACGCTATATTGCGGAACGTACTGAACTCGGTGAACATAAAGAAGCAATTTTTGCCGTGACCATTCCAGAAGAAAAAGGTGCGTTCCTTAACTTCTGCCGTGCGCTGCAAGGTCGTAATATCACCGAGTTTAACTACCGCGCCAGCGATGCCACTGCTGCACAAGTCTTTGTCGGCATCAGCTTAAAATCTGGTGAAAAAGAACGCCACGACATTTATGAGTTACTCAAAACCCAGTACGATGTTGATGATTTGTCGGATGATGAAGTAGCAAAACTACACATTCGTTATTTGGTCGGTGGTCATGCCGATATTGAAAATGAACGTCTATTCCGTGTGGAATTTCCAGAGCGTCCGGGTGCATTACTGACTTTCTTGGAGCGCTTAGGCCCAACCCATAACATCACCCTGTTCCATTACCGTAACCACGGTGCAGCGGAAGGTCGTGTATTGGTCGGTTTAGAAGCTTCGGATGCCAAACAGAACCCAGATGGTTTAATTGAAACTTTGGAAAAGATCACTTATCCATACCAAGAGATTACTAATAACTTGGGTTATCAGCGTTTCTTAAAATAACCGATCACACATCTCAATAAGTGCAAAAAACCGCTGATTTCAGCGGTTTTTTAGTCATATTGCTACAGTATAGAGCCCTAAAATATTTTAGAATATTGGAAGAATAATATAATTTTTCAGGATGATGCTATGACACAATTTGCTGTCATTGGTTTAGGTAGCTTTGGTGCAACTGTGGCGACACAATTGGTCAAACTCAACCATGATGTCATTGGGATTGATAGCAATAAAAAGTTTGTAGAAAACATTGCCGATCAAATTACCCATGCGGTGATTGCCGATGCAACCGATGAACACGTTTTGGAAGAACTGAATATTCAAAATTGTGATGCAGTGGTGGTCGCCATTGGTGAAGATATTGAAGCCAGTATTTTGTGTGTCTTAAATTTAAAGAATTTGGGTATTTCTAAAATTTACGTTAAAGCCAAAAGTAAAGCGCACACCATGATTTTGACCCACTTGGGCGTAAGTAAAATTATTCACCCTGAAGAAGATATGGGCGTTCGCATCGCGCAATCGCTGAGTTATCCGATGGTGAGTCGTTATATGAGCCTAAACGACAACCACTATATTGTAAAAGTAAAAATTAAAGACAACTTGCATGGCACGCGCATTCATAGTCTGATGTCACATGCACCCGAGGTTAAACTTTTACTGTTTAAACGTGCCGAAACGATTTTCTATACGCTTGAATCCAATTTAATGCTACAAACAGATGATATTTTGGTGGTTGAAGGACAACTTGAACCATTAAAACGCTTATCTAAACAATTTAAGTCAGAATGAAAAAAACAGCGAAACAACCAATCAAAACTGTCAATTTAAGCCCACCCAGTCTTTTGGCACTGGGCTTTTTAAGCTTTATTAGCATTGGCACAATCTTGCTGAAACTGCCCATTTCCCATCATGGCGAGATGAGTTGGATTAATGCCTTATTTACTGCTACATCTGCAGTGACGATCACTGGATTGTCTGTAGTGAATATTGGCGATGCTTATACCGTATTTGGGCAAATGGTCATTATGTTGTTGTTACAATGTGGTGGCTTAGGTTTTATGACTTTTGCGATTTTAGCGGTTTTAAGTTTGTCATCCAAAATTGGTTTAAAACAACAAATCATGGCGCAAGACACCATTGGGCAAACCAACCTGTCTAAAGTGTCGATGACCATTAAAAGCGTGTTGCTCTACTCATTGTTTTTTGAAGGGATTGGCACGGTTATTTTAACCTTGGCATGGATGCAGGATTATCCATTTAGCGATGCATTTTTCTATGCGGCTTTCTATAGTGTTTCAGCCTTTAACAATGGTGGATTTTCATTATTTCCCAATAGCTTAATGAGTTTTGCAGATCAATACCTGATTACCTTAACTATTAGTATGCTGTATATCATTGGCGGTATTGGTTTTGTGGTACTCATGGATATTAAACGTGCCAAACGCTGGAAAAAACTCTCACCCAATAGCAAGCTGATTTTATCGACCATTGCTGGTTTAAACTTTGTGGCCTTTCTGCTGATTTGGGCGATTGAAGCCAATAATCCACATACCCTTGCAGCCATGAGTATTGGCGATCAAGCCCTCAATGCATGGTTTCACGCTACCGTTCCTCGCTCATCAGGCTTTAATAGTCTAGATGTCGCAAGTATGCAAAATAGCTCGACCTTGCTCACCATGCTTCTGATGTTTATTGGTGGTGGTTCGCTCAGTACCGCAGGCGGTATTAAAGTTGGCACATTTATTATTGTCATTTTAAGTGTGATCAGTTTTTTAAGACGTTCAGATGAGGTGCGTGTGTTTAATCATGCTGTACCTGAACGTACCACCTTTAAAGCTTTGGCGGTGATCAGCATCACAGGTATGTTAATTTGCCTCGGTTTGTTTAGCTTACTTGCCCTTGAACCGAAACTGAATTTTTTAGACCTGTTGTTTGAGGCTGTATCTGCAGCGTGCACGGTGGGTTTATCCCGTGGTGTTACAGGTGAATTACAACCTGCCAGCTTAATTATTTTAATGTTGTTGATGTTTGCAGGTCGTTTAGGGCCGCTGACTTTGGCTTATTTAATCGCCACACCACAAAAAAGCCGACTTAAACATCCAACCGCAGATATTCAAGTTGGATAAAAGCTGGATACGATCCGACTTCAAAAACAAACGCCAATCTTCAAAATTGGCGTTTTATATTCAGCGAGCAATAATGAGAAATCAATCTTAATCTACTTAAAACCAATTCATTAAAGACACACCCAAACCAACATAGGTGGCGCGGTGGTTATAATCAATCAGGCTTTCACCATAACCATCAAACAATTGGAAATGACCGCGTAATTTTCCACTGATTGGGAAAACCCAGTCAAACTGTGCTGCACCGTGCGCGTCATCACCGCCTTTTAAGCTATGACGAAGCATCAAAGAAAAGTCATGCTCTTTCCAGCGATAAAATGCCAACATATCGCCACGCCCGATATAATTTTTAATTTCAGGGTTATTGTCATCGCTGCGGTCTTCTTCAATGCGATACCACGGACGTAACATCAAGGCAAAATTGTCTTTTTCAAAACCTAAATTAAAAATCACCCGATTCCAACTGCGTGATAATGGATCAGAACGACCATTGGATTGATGGTTCAACGTCACACCCAATAAACGACCATGCAGCCCCATAAGTGTATAGTTGGTGCGGAACATCAAACTGGCTTCAGGCTCATAATTGGTTTCACGAAATGGACGTGACTCATCACCATTATAAACCTGCCAACGTGATGACTGGGTATAACCTAGCCACACATCACCGTTATCACCCAACAGATTTTCTACCGCTTTGGTTTTTAAAGACAGCTGAAATTTGGTTTCCATTGAGGTCAGGTTTTGCTCCTTACCCACGGGAACGGTATTTTGCTCATTCAAGCTTTGTGGACGTTCATTTTTATCGGACGTCCAAAAAGTAGGCATCAAATACACAGGTTGATAAGCACGTAAATTCCATGTGCCTAATTTGCTATCGGGTGAAAGCTCCCAGCGCTTATCCAGTAAAGATACATTCGGATCAAGCTTTGGTACATCAAATGAAAATAAATTGCTTACGCTTACTGCAATTTTTTCTGTCACCGTTTCGGGTTCAGGCGCTAGTGCCTGAGCAGCTTGACGTTCGCTAATCAGCGCTGTTTTTTCTGCTTCAGGAATTTTAAACAGAGCATCGTAACACACCAAACGATCAGCATTTGACTCTAAAGCCACACAGGCTTCAGGTGTTGCAGGTGCAACTAAGCTAGCTGGGTCTTGTGCATAGGTTTTCGCCACAAACACAGTGCTGAGTGCGGCAACACTCAGCGACAGTCCTGTGCGTTCAAACAGTTTGAACGCGCTCATAAATCCCCCTAAGTTTTCGTTGTTATTTCACGTATCAGTTCACTTGTTTAATTTCAAAACCAAGTTCGAGCAATGCTTCACGTTTTGACACAGGTGCGACTACGGCTTTAGATGCTTGCTGCTGACGCAAATATTGCTCCGCAACACGTTTTAAATCGTCTAAAGTCACCGCCAATAAACGCTCACGTAATACTGTGCGGAATGAGGGTGTACGCGCGTGCAATAATGCATAACATGCAGTAATCGCTTCACCTGCAGGCGAACCTGGTTTATCCATACTAGCAATTAAACCTAAAATCGCTTCTTCTAGTTGATGCGGCAATTGCTCTGCATTAAATAACCAATCAATACTCGCTTCAAAGTCTGCGAAAGTTTCTGCCAAGCGTGGATCACGATAACTGTAAAAACGGAATGAACATGCATTGCCATCGTAGCTTGCACCGCCACCGTAAGCACCGCCTTTTTCACGGATTGCGCTGTGTAAGAAACCATTGCGCAAATATGCAGCCAATACCATCAAAGGTGCAGCATCAGGATGCGACACTTCCACCGCAGGATACGCAGCCGCACAGAATTGCACATTGGCTTGAATCAACCATGCCTGATCTTGCGTTGAATGATCTACAGGAACTTGAGTTAAAGCAGCAGGATTTTCTGCAACAATAAGTTTATCCCAAACTTCTTGAACTTCTTCGACCAAACGGTCAGATTGATGTTCTTCACATACTAACAAAAATTGCTTAGGTGCTTGCAGTAATTTATGGTGAATCAATTGCAATTCAGCAATCAATTTCTCGTATTCCGCTGCATCTTTTTCAATTTTAGCAACCAAGTCTGCCAACCAATTTAATGCGCCCAAACCTGTGTTGTTGTAATCACGCTGCGCCAAAGCACTGTGATGACGCCCTGCAATTTGCATGGCATAACTGTGCCCCGAACCCGACAAACGTGACTGCCAACGGGTTTTTCGTTGTTGTAACAGCTCAATAATGCGGTCTTTTTCATCAAAACGTAATTGCTCAAATGCTAATTTCAGCAAGCGGATGGCTTCAAGATTATTCACCAAAGACTTAGTGGTTAATGTGAGCCATGCACTGATCTGATTTTTGTCATCGACTTTAGAACGTAAAGATGCACCCATGCCCAAACCACCGCTAACTGCGGTTTGTAGCTGTTGCAATTCTAAATAGCCGTATTCACCTGCACCCACTTCGCCCATTAAAATGGACAGCAAATTAAAGTATGGCGATTGTACAATTTCATCTGGAATTTGAATCAACACTTGCTGATAGTAAATTCCATTGGTTCCTGCATGATATAAATTTAAAGGATAATCAATGCGGTTACTGATAATTTCACGCAACTCACCCTGCACAATATGCAAGGCTGCAGGCACATCTTCCAAACCAACTTTTGGCAATAAGTTCAAATCATCGGGCGTATCTTGACGGACTTTTAAAGCTTCCGTTTGCGCGACGATTTCTGCTTTTTGCTCATCTGTGAGTTGTGCGCCTATCTCAGCCAGACGTGCTTTTTCAAGTGCAGCATCTTTGGCCGATTTTTCTGCATCTGGAACCAAAGTCATTTGAACACGGTGCGGGTTATCAATTAAATGCGTCTGAATTAGCCGTGATAACCACATTGGATCTTTAAGTTCTTCTTTGACTTGCTCAATCGCAGTATCTACATCCCACACCTGAATTGGGTCATTGTGGTGAATTGCACTGCTTAAACCATTTAAAATCAAGCTCAATCCGTATGGCATACCATCGCCATTAATTTCACGCTGATGCAATTCAATTTGATGCAAAATTGCATCGACCAATGCCGTATCCACAGGCTGTGCAGCCACGTCTTGTAAAACTTTTAAAACGCCCGCCTGAAATTCTGCTGCATGTTCAGGGTTAGAACCTTGCACACCACAGAAGAAGGTCATTTCAAAGTTGGAATCATCCACGCCCGTCAATGGCCCTGTAGATTGTGCATGCGCCCAAGTTTCCAAATAATGACGCAGTGGTGATGCAGAATTTTCAAGTAAAACACCTTCAACCAAACGCATACCTAAGCGTAATTTAATATCGCTTGCTTCAGGCAATAACCACGCCAAAACATGATAAGTTTTATCTTTCAGTTCTTCTGCATCGACTGCATAACTTTCAGTCACTGCCACTGGCGCAGCTAAACGACGCTCAGGCTTCGAATACAACGTTTCGCCCTGTTCAAATTTCGCCAAAGCCAACTGTTCAAACTGTTCTTGTAAATCGTATGCAGGCGTATTGCCAAAAGTCATAAATACCGCATTACTTGGGTGATAATGTGACTTATAAAAATCTACCAATTCTTGATAGGTTAAATCTGGAATATCTTTCGGGTCGCCACCTGAATTGTAGTGGTAAGTTGTTTCAGGGAATAAATGATAAGCCAATTGGTGATAAAGCTGATCGGATGGCGAACTCATCGCACCTTTCATTTCATTAAATACCACGCCTTTATAAACAGGCTCGCCATTTTCCAGCTCAATACGAATACCTTCCTGAGCAAAATCGAGAGGATTTAAATTGGCTGCAAAAGCCGCATCCATATACACCGCAAGCAGGTTTTGGAAATCTTTTTTGTTTTGTGTTGCAAATGGATAAGCTGTCCAATCTGCCGCGGTAAATGCGTTCATAAAAGTATTCAATGAACGACGAATCATTAAAAAGAACGGGTCACGGACAGGGAATTTTTCAGAACCACACAACGCAGTATGTTCTAAAATATGTGCCTCACCTTTGGAGTCCATCGGCTGAGTGCGAAATGCGACTAAAAATACATTTTCATCATGTTCTGTCGCTAAGTGATAATGCACCGCACCTGTAACTTTATGTTTATATTCAGACACTAAAATGTCTAAGGCTTCAACATGGTGTTGACGTACCAACTGAAACGCAGGATGTACAGTCTGGGAAATGGTTTCAGTGACATCTACAGTCATGTGATCTCCTAAAAATAAGCAAATAAAAAACTAAAGCCATTATAGCTTTAGTTCTTTAGATAATTCACGTTGAAAACCCGACTAAATTGATTGAAATTTGCAAAGTATCAACAAAATGCTGCGCTGCACTGGCTGTAGCATGAGCAAAACTAGATCAGGTATTTAAAATAACTATAGTTTGGATGATTTTCGACATACACATAATTCTGTTTTTGATAAAAATGCGCTGCCAATTTGGTATCAGTGTTTAAACACAACGCCGAAAAATTAGCACGTGCTTTTTTCTCTAAATGTTGCAAGAGCTGTTTACCTACGCCATGTTTACGATAATTTGGCAAAACATAAAAACGACGTACACGTCCAATACGACTTTCAATATCTTGCTCATTCCATTGCTGGTTTAAGCCACCACATGCAACCAATTGATCACCATCGTAAACAAACAATAAAAACTCACCAGGCTGATTAAAGCGGTTTTTACCACTTTCCCATTCTTCAATTAAACGATGGACAAAATCAAAGCCTTCTTGAGCAGCATGTTTGGCCAAAGTCTGAATTTGCGTTGGTAACTCTTGTGCTTCTTTAATTTCGATGTTCATCTAACCTTCCTGATAACTCTGCTAAACCCCTATTTTTCATCAATAACATTCATTCAGCTGAATTTTATTCATGAAACTACAGCAATCCTGAGCATTGGTGTAAACTTAGCGTTTTTAATTTTGACTGTGATTTAAAGACATGGCAACTGTTGACCTTTTTGCAATTGGTAATGCATTAATTGACCAAGAATTTCAAGTCTCGGATGACTTTCTCATTCAACATAGCTTGCAAAAAGGTACTATGCAATTAACCGATGGTGAAACACAAGCAAATTTATACAACAACTTAATTAAAACACAAAGACATAAAGGCCAAGCTTCGGGTGGTTCTGCCGCAAATACCACCGTTGCATTTAGTGCTTTAGGTGGTCAAGCCTTCTATGCCTGCCGTGTTGGTAACGATGAATTGGGTGATATTTACCTCAAAGGCTTAAATGAAGCAGGTATTCACACCACAACCAAATCGGTCAGTGAAGGCGTTACAGGGACTTGTATGGTACTTGTGAGTGATGACTCTGAACGTACCATGCACACTTACTTGGGCATTACCGCAGAACTTTCTGCTACACAAATTGATTTTGAGCCACTTAAAACAGCAAAATGGCTTTATATCGAAGGTTATTTATCTACTAGTGATACTGCACGTGCTGCGGTAAAACAAGCGCGTGAAATTGCCAAAGCCAATCAGGTTAAAATTGCACTGACTTTATCTGATCCTGCCATGGTGCAATATGCGCGTGAAGGTTTGGATGAGTTACTAGATGATGGTGTGGATTTGATCTTCTGTAACCAGCAAGAAGCCATGATGTACACAGGAACGGAAACGGCTGAAGCGGCATTAGAACAACTAAAACAAAAAAGCAAATACATTGTCATTACATTGAGCGCACAAGGTGCCCTAATTTATGATGGCAACAACGCTTTTTCTGTACCAGGTCGTCAAGTCACTGCTGTTGATGCCAACGGTGCGGGTGATGCCTTTGCAGGTTCATTCCTGTATGCACTCAATGCAGGCTTAGGTTTCCAAACTGCAGCTCAACTTGCCATTCTGATTTCAAGTGAAGTGGTTTCTCAATTCGGCCCTCGTCTTGCGGTAGAAGATTACGCTAAACTTTTGCATAGCATTCAAAAGGAATCTGCATAATGAATAAAATTTGTATGATGGAAGACATTCCTGAGCGTGAAGCACGTGCCTACGAAACGCCAAATGGTGACACAATTTTTATCACCCAACGTGATGGCATGTATTACGCTTACCAAAACGTCTGCCCACACCTACAAGTGGAATTAGAATTTTTAGAAAACCAGTTCTTAGACCGCGACCAAGAATATATCGAATGCTCAACGCATGGTGCATTGTTTATGGTTGAAACAGGTGAATGTATTTCTGGCCCTTGTTTAGGTCAATCACTTGAAAAAGTCGAGATCAGCGTTCATTCAGATGGTGGGATTTACTTGATCAACGACTAACTTTTTTGCAACTTTCAGAAAGAAGCGAAAAGTTCCAAATCTTAGCTCTATACAAAACTAGATCATTTATCTATGCTCTCTAAGCAGAGCTAGATCAATGATCTGTGTCTAAATAGCATCACCTATAAATATTTCAACACGTGAGTTTAGCGCATGCATGAGTTTTTATCTGATTTGAACTTAATGCCCTTTCACCTCAGCCTAGTTGTTTTATTGCTACTCAGCACTGTCGAAACGATTGGTTATTACTTTAATTTTCGTCCAAGTCAGTTGCTCAAACGTGCATTTTCACAACGAATTACAGAATCGCCACTTTTAGATGTTAAATTTTCTAAAGTACTGATTTTTGTTTTTTTACTGATGAATTTCAGTGTTGCAGGATATTTTTTACAGTTTTTGATTTACTCACAACAACAACATTTCGTTCCTGCTTATTACATTATTATTCCAGCGTTTATTATTGCCATCTTTTTTACAGTCTTCATGATTCACTGTTTAGACCAAGTGATTAAGCCCAAATATAGCGTGCGCCAAGTCGATTTACTCGGACGTTTAGCCACAATTTCCAGTGGTAATGCCCGTCCTGGTTTTTCTGCACAAGCACGTGTACGTGATGAGTTTGGGCAACTGCATTATGTGCAGGTTGAACCTGAATTTGGTGAGCTTGAATTTCAAGCTCAAATTATTATTGTGCGCAAAAAAAGATCTCACTATCTTGCCAAAAAAATTTCGGCATCAAATAACCTATTTAGCAATCAATAAGTTATTTTTTAAGATTTAAAACCAATCTTGCTGACCTAAGAAAGTTAAAATTTTTCACTCAAACTCAACACAATCTGTTTGTTTATAAACGATACATTTCATGTGATCTGAACAATATTTACACAAAATCATTATGAAAAAATGCTGTTTACCCTAGACTAAGCCAAAGACAAAGCACCACTACATTGTAGGGAAATAAAAAAATATGCGGAATCGTCATTAAACTTTAACAAAAGAATGAGAATAATTATTAGCTGATAATATCTCTAATTTATTGCTATTTTTAGATTGATTTTTATTCATAGCAATTTAGTCTGATTTGCTTTTTAAAATATAAGTATTTTAGTCAGATTTTGAATTATTAATTACAAGTGTTTCTGTCAAGTTTAAAAAATATTACTTTCCTCCATTTATTCTCTGCAACACCCAAAAACAAACTATTGATTTATAATAAGTTAACAATATATTTGCATTTTAACTGTGCCAGCTATTTTTTTTTGTATGTTTTTGTTTAATAATATAAAACACAGTTTAAAAAATAGGCTTATAAAAGTGAGCTTAGTTCCTAAAGATTTAAATAGAAAAGTAGTTCGTGAACTCACGATCATTTTAATAATTAAGGTCGTGCTGTTAATGGTCATCAAAAATATTTGGTTTGATGCCCCAACTATTCCTCAAAATTTTGATTCACAAGTTGCTGAGCGTATTGCTGGCAGTCCTTCCTCAATCAAGGAGACACGTTGATGATTTCTGAAAGCGTGGTCGATCTCTCGCGGTTCCAATTCGCAATGACCGCGATGTATCACTTTATTTTTGTTCCACTGACTTTAGGTCTGGCTTTTATTCTTGCCATTATGGAAACCACGTATGTGATTTCTGGTAAAGAAATTTATAAAGACATGACCAAATTCTGGGGAAAACTCTTCGGTATTAACTTTGCTTTAGGGGTAACCACAGGTTTAACCATGGAGTTCCAGTTTGGTACAAACTGGGCATATTACTCACACTACGTGGGTGATATCTTTGGTGCACCACTTGCAATTGAAGGTTTAATGGCCTTCTTCTTAGAATCGACCTTCATTGGTTTATTCTTCTTTGGATGGGATCGCCTCTCCAAAGTGCAGCACTTATGTGTAACGTGGCTGGTTGCGCTTGGCTCTAATATGTCCGCACTCTGGATTTTAGTGGCCAACGGCTGGATGCAAAACCCAGTGGGTTCTACCTTTAACTACGAAACCATGCGTATGGAATTGGTTGACTTCGGGGCTTTAATTTTTAACCCTGTTGCGCAAGTTAAGTTCGTACACACTGTTTCTGCAGGTTATGTAACCGGTGCTATTTTCGTTTTAGCAATTTCAAGTTATTACTTATTGAAAAAGCAAGACTTACCATTTGCGCGTCGTTCATTCGCAATTGCAGCAATTTTCGGTTTAGCTTCTACTTTATCTGTAATTCTACTTGGTGATGAATCAGGTTATGAATTAGGTGATGTTCAAAAAACCAAACTCGCAGCAATTGAAGCAGAATGGGATACTCACCCTGCTCCTGCAGCGTTCACTTTATTTGGTATTCCAAACGAAGAAACGCAAACAACAGATTACGCAGTTAAAATTCCTTATGTCATGGGGATTATTGCAACCCGATCTATCACCGAAGAAGTGTCTGGTATTAAAGACCTGATCGCAAACCACGAAGTTCGTATTCGTAACGGTATGGTTGCTTATCAACAACTTGAGCAATTACGTGCGGGCGACCAATCTCCTGAACTTAAAGCTGCATTTGAGCAAACCCAAGTTGACTTAGGTTATGGTTTATTGTTGAAAAAATACACGCCAAACGTAGTAGATGCGACTGACGAACAAATTAAAATGGCTGCTGCGGATACTATTCCACACGTACCAAGTTTGTTCTGGGCATTCCGTGCCATGGTAGCTTCTGGTTTCTTAATGCTGTTGTTATTCGCACTTGCAACTTTTGCAGTGGCTAAACGCAACGCAGAAAGCAAACCTTGGTTATTAAAATTTGCGTTATTCTCATTACCATTACCTTGGATTGCTGCGCAAACAGGTTGGTATGTTGCAGAAGTTGGCCGTCAACCATGGACAATTGGTGAAGTACTTCCTACACACCTTTCTGCATCTTCACTCAGCACAGGTGACGTATGGGGCTCAATCATTGCATTGGCTGCGTTCTACACCGTATTGCTGATTATTGAAATGTACTTGATGATCAAATTCTCACGTCTAGGCCCAAGCTCGCTTCATACTGGTAAATACCACTTCGAGAAACTTGAAGCTGCGAAAAAAGCCAATGAGGAGGCTTAAGCATGATCGAATATGAATTACTCAAAATCATTTGGTGGGTGCTAGTTGGTGTACTACTAATTGGCTTTGCCCTTACCGATGGCTTCGACATGGGCTCAATGGCAATCATGCCATTTGTAGGTAAAAATGACGAAGAACGCCGCGCTGCAATCAACACGATTGCACCGCACTGGGATGGTAACCAAGTTTGGTTCATTACTGCTGGTGGTGCGTTATTTGCAGCATGGCCTATGGTATATGCAACTGCATTCTCAGGCATGTACTGGGCACTACTCTTAGTTCTGTTTGCCCTATTCCTGCGCCCAGTTGGTTTTGACTACCGCTCAAAACTTGAAAACACCAAATGGCGTACATCTTGGGACTGGGGTTTGGCTGTAGGTGGTGCAGTTCCTGCATTAGTGTTCGGTGTTGCGTTTGGTAATATGTTCCTTGGCGTACCATTTACCCTAGACGAAACTGTACGTTCAACATATACAGGCAGCTTCTTTGCATTATTAAACCCATTCGCTTTAGTGTGTGGTTTAGTCAGCTTGTCTATGCTTTGCGCGCATGGTGGTGCATGGTTAATGCTGCGTACCGATGGTGACTTACGTGCACGCTCTGCAAAAGCAACGCAAATCATGGGCATTGTGTTCCTTGTGTGTTTCTTGGGTGCAGGCGCATGGCTATACTTCGGTGGTATCGAAGGTTATACCCTAGTCACTCCATACGACACGAACGGCGTAGCAAACCCATTGGCTAAAGAAGTTTTAACCAATGCAAACCCAGGTTGGATGAACAACTACTCAGCGTACCCTATTACCATGATTGCACCAATTATGGGCATCTTGGGCGGTATTTTGATTATTCTTGCAGCAGGTAAAAACAAAGCTGGTTTAAGTTTCACAGGTTCATCTTTAGCGGTGATCGGTGCGATTTTAACTGCAGGTTTTGCATTGTTCCCATTCTTAATGCCATCAAGCCTCAACCCAGTTGCAAGCTTGACCATGTGGGATGCGGTATCAAGTAAAAACACATTAACTGTAATGACTGTTGCAGCATGTATCTTCGTACCAATTATTTTGCTATACACCACTTGGTGTTACTACAAAATGTGGGGCGTTATCACCAACAAGCACATTAAAGAGAATTCACACAGCCTTTACTAAGGCTGTGTCTAAGGAGAATAAATTATGTGGTACTTTGCATGGATTCTCGGTATTCTGATGGCATGCTTTGCAGGTGTCTTGAGTGCCCTGTATATTGAATCTCATCAAGACCTTGACGAGGAATAATTAGATGACAGACACTGCAGTGAACGCTGAAACAACAGTTCAAAAACCGAACAAGATTGCGATGGTTATTTCATGTTTATTGGCATTCCCACTCGCAGCTGTACTGCTTCTTCATCCAGCAGCAATGCTGGATGCCAACGGTGAATATAGCCACCGTGCCATGATGTTTATTATGATTGGTATTTCAGGTGGCTTTGTACACGGTGTTGGTTTTATTCCACGCTTTTGGTTTTGGAAATGGTTATTTAGCCCATTTGTGGCTTGGCCATTGATGATTTGGGGTTATTACACTTGGTTTCTTTAATGAGGTGTAAATAAGTTTCTTAAAAAGAGCGCGATATGCGCTCTTTTTTATTGGCCTAATTTTAGGAGCCGCAGATCATTCCTTGCATCTTCATTATAAAAAACAGCGTACAAAATTTTGAAACGCACAATCTAAAAGATGAACTAAGCTCAAAATTCAGGTATTAAAAAGCCAAACGCTGGGGTTTGGCTTCTTTCTCAACAATATTTTTATAACTATCGATGACAATACGTCTTGCTTAAAGCATATTGTTATTTTGGCTGAATGGGTGCAAACGGTGCAACAACATCGGCATTTTGCGCACGATGACGCATGAAATGATCCATCAACACAATCGCAAGCATAGCTTCTGCAATTGGCGTTGCACGCACACCTACGCAAGGATCATGGCGTCCTTTGGTCAGTACGTCTGTATCTTCACGGTTTAAATTAATGGTTTTGCCTGGCGTGGTAATACTGGCTGTTGGTTTTAAAGCAATCGCAACACGAATATCTTGACCACTAGAAATACCGCCTAAAATACCGCCTGCATGGTTCGCCAAAAAGCCGTCAGTGGTCAGTTCATCACGGGTTTCATGCCCAAACTGCGCTGCCACTGCAAAACCATCTCCAATTTCAACGCCTTTCACAGCATTGATAGACATCATGGCATGGGCAATATCGGCATCTAAACGATCAAAAACAGGTTCCCCCCAACCCACAGGAACTTTTTCAGCCACAATTTCCAGTTTTGCACCACAGCTTGTACCCTGTTCACGCAAAGACGTTACCAAAGCTTCAAAACGTGGTACAGCATCGGCATCGCCACAGAAAAATGGATTGTTTGGTACTTCGTTCCAATCTAGCTTTTCAGCTTTTTCTGTACCAATTTGAGTGACGTGACCACGAATCACAATTCCAAATTTTTCGAACAGGTATTTTTTTGCAATTGCACCTGCTGCAACGCGCATTGCTGTTTCACGTGCGCTTGAACGTCCACCACCACGATAATCGCGGAAACCATACTTTTGCGTATAGGTATAATCTGCATGCCCAGGGCGGAAAGTCTGTGCAATATTACCGTAGTCTTTCGATTTTTGGTCAGTATTACGAATCAGTAAACCAATTGAAGTTCCAGTGGTTTTACCTTCAAAGACACCTGAAATAATTTCAACTTCATCGGGTTCTTTACGCTGTGTCGCAAACTTAGACGTACCCGGTTTACGGCGATCCAAATCTTTTTGTAAATCTTCTGCAGACAGTTCAATCCCCGGTGGCACGCCATCGACAATCGCCATCAGACCTACGCCATGAGATTCACCACAAGTCGTTACACGGAAAAGTTGCCCTATACTATTACCTGCCACGTCCAACGACTCCTTATGCTTGAACAGATTGAATAAATAAATCGCGATATTGACGGCATTGTGCTGCAGTCAATGCAAAAATACCTGAACCACCTTTTTGGAATTTTAACCAGTGCAAATCAACCGTGTTGAAATTCTGTTTCATCGCCCATTCAGAATTACCTACTTCAATCACAATCAGACCATCTTCAGTTAAGTAATCTGCCGCCTGCGCCAACATTTTACGGACTAAATCTAAGCCGTCTTGCCCTGCTGCCAATGCCAATTCTGGCTCATGATGGAATTCTTCAGGTAAATCTGCCATATCTTCCGCATCAACATACGGCGGGTTAGATACGATTAAATCATACTGATTTTCGGCTGGGATTTTGGCGAATAAATCAGACTCAAGCAACGCCACTTGGTATTGTTTGTTGTGATGTTCACAGTTAATTTGTGCGACTTCCAAAGCATCTTTTGAAATGTCAGTTGCATCGACTTCAGCATCTGGAAAAGCATAAGCCAAAGCAATCGCAATACAACCTGAACCCGTGCACATATCCAAAATACGTTGAGGGGTTTTAGGCGCAGCATTGGCTGGTAAATTGTTATCTGCTTCGCGCATTTGACCTTCTTCATCTAGGCAATATGGCGCAAAACGATTTTCAATTAGCTCGGCAATAGGTGAACGTGGAATTAGAACACGCTCATCGACATAAAATGGTTTTCCGAAGAAATACGCCAAGTTTAATAAGTAAGAAGTTGGTACTTTTTCATTGATACGACGTTCGAGCAAGCTTAAAAATTCAGCTGCTTCGCTCGGCAATAATTTTGCATCTAAAATTTCAGCGTCTGCATTCCAGTCTAAAGACAAAGTTTGTAACACCAATGCAGAACTTTCTGCAAAATAATCTTCTGTACCTTGACCTAAATGTGCATCGTATTGACGTAGTGCTGTAACCCCAAAGCGAATAAAATCACGAATGGTTGATAGGTTTTCAGCAGCTTCCTGCAAATGTTCAGGGCTAATTGTCGGTCGATCCACTTAAGGCGCTCCAAGGTCAAATTTTAAAACGCCTTATGATACCTTGTTTTGCTCGGTTTTATAATGTTTAAGCAGTTTCCAAGTAATTTATTTACTATGGTTTTACTTATTTGATTCCCACAAACTGACCTTGATAATAATCAGCGCGCTCTGCTGTTTGCAGCAAAACACATTGTGCACGTTGTAATGCGGCAAAATCGCTTTGAGTCGATAAATAACAGCGTTGTTTTACACGGTTTTCCCAAAGTTGATGCTGTTGTTGAATATTACTGGCATTGCCTGCGCTGCGTTTTACATAGGCTTTATAGTGTTTTTTGAGTCGTTTGGTTTGTGCTTTTTGCTCAGTTTTAATACATTTTTGCGATTGGGAAATTTTGCCATAACTATTGTTCATACATTGCGTATAGCCTTGTGAAACGCCATTCGCCCAAACTTGAGCTGTACCCAAAGTCAGCATCCCCAATAGTGTAAATATCCAAACTTTCATATTTTCCCCTGAGCGCAGTCTGTTTTTAAAGCGCGGTAAATTTTCAATATTTTATAATTTTACAAAACCCAAATTGCTGCATTGATGCTACAAGATTCAGGTTAAAAAGCATATAGTCAATCCCCTGCTTTTTATGATTCAGTCTATGATAAATGCACAACAATCATTGAAAAATGTGACAATATCCCAATAATTGAATTACTCATTTTATAGATGAAACTTTCAGCCTTATGAGCTACAAACACAATAATTTGATGGCCATGCGCCAAAGCTATTGGAACGACAACCACTCCGAAGCAGTCTTGATTGAAAAACAATTTTTTCAGCAAATTTTGATTGAAAACGGCATTTTTGAAAATTCGTCATTAGATGATGCCAAATATCTATTTTTTAGTTTGCCCAGCGTGATTATTGTTAAGGGATATGCGCATGGTTTTTTACACGATTCTGTAAAATTGATGATTCTCAAATTTATCCAAGACAACAAAGCGCAATTGATGAAAAAAGCCGAAACCAAAGTGCAATATCGGATGTAAAAGTACTTTTAAGCCGTTTTTCATACTTTTTTCACGAGGAAACTCGTCGTTCAGCAAGTTGAACTTTTTTAATACGTTAAGACGCGCTAATATCCGTTACAATCTAATTTTCCTGCGTATTGCTGATTTAAGGATTGATTTTAATGTCAGATCAGAACGATAAGCTTAAACAACTCAAGACTTCCTCTATGGATCGACGCTTATCCATCGCAAAGGCATCTTTACTTGCAGGAACACGATGGGCAGCCTCGAATGCCACCTCTATGTTTTCAAGCGAAGAAGAAAAAGAACGTAAACGAAAAAAAGCCATGAAAGAACAAGCCGATTACTTGGTGGCTGAAATTGGCAAACTCAAAGGCTCTATCGTGAAGATTGGGCAAATGATGGCGCTGTACGGCGAACATTTTTTACCTGAAGAAATTACGCAAGCACTCAACACGCTGAATAACCAGACTGTCGCATTGGCATGGCCTGCGATTAAACAGCAATTACAGGCACAGTTAGGTGCCAAACTTGATGATCTCACCATTGATCATGAGCCATTAGGTACAGCCTCTTTGGCTCAAGTTCACCGCGCGACCCGCAAGTCGGATGGTTTGGAGTTGGTATTAAAAATCCAATATCCAGGCGTAGCAGATGCGATTGACTCAGACATGAGCCTATTTAGAAATATGCTCAAATTGACACGCATGGTGCCGCAAACCCGTGAATTTGATCAGTGGTTTGATGAAGTGCGTGAAATGATGCATCGTGAAGTCAACTATCAAATTGAAGCGGAAACGACACGTCGTTTTGCTGCCCGTTTAAAAGATGATCCGCGCTACATTGTGCCGCAAATTGTGGATGAATACTGTAGCGACCAAGTGCTGTGTATGACCTTTGAACGTGGCGTACCGATTAACAGCCCTGTCATGCTCTCATTACCTCAAGAACGCCGTAACCAATTAGGCGAAGCCTCTTTAGAAATTGCTGTGCGTGAAGTATTTGAATGGGGCGAAATGCAGACTGACCCGAACTTTGGCAACTACTTAGTTCGCTTAGGTAATGGTGAAGATATTCACGATAAAATTGTACTGCTCGACTTTGGTGCTATTCGTCAATTTGATCAACACTTGCTGACTGTGGCGCGTAATTTGATCAAGGCGGGTTATTACCACGACCCACAAATGATGGTGAATGCCATGACGGGTTATGAGTTTTTTGACAGCATCCCTGAAAGCATTAAACCTGACATGGCAAAAGTGTTTCTATTGGCAACCGAAGCCTTTAGTCACTTAGACAATAACCGCGATTTACCTGCAGGCGTGATGGATGAACAATCGCGCTATGACTGGAAAAAAAGTCAGCTGCATAGCCGTGTCATGCAACAAGCATCTAAATCGATGGCTTCGCGTTACTTTAGTGTGCCGCCTAAAGAATTTATGTTTATTAGCCGTAAATTTATTGGTGCCTACACCTTTATGACCGTGATTGATGCGAAAACCAATGTCCGCAAAATGATTCAAAAGTTTATTTAAGTCCCAACTTTTATTTCTTTGATCAAAGCTGTTATATAGACCTAAATGATTGTTGCCCACTCGATGCAATTGTCATTTAGGTCAATTTATTTTAAAAGCGTAGATTTCTATAAAATTAATAATCTATAAAAATCCACATATTAGTCCAGTTATAAGAAAATTTTTACCGTTTATCTTTGACAATTCTGCATGTCAGCAATGACATAGTTTTTTTATAGTCTGCATGTCAGCATAAAAAACAAGCATTCTCTGTGTAGGACAACACAATCATGAGTCAAATGATAAACAAAGCCCAAGGATTCGGCTTAGCGCTACTCACTAAAATGGCATCGAGTGATCTGCTCGATCAATTCAAATTACGCAAATGGGTTGAACAATCTCTATATCACTCAGCCAAAGCAGGTTTTAAAACCTTTGAAACCACTCAAAAAAATTTTAAAAGCACACAAAAATTACCGCAACAACGACTGACACGTCAATCCAAAGATTTATTTGATTTGTCATTGAGTGAAGAACAGCAAATGCTGGTCGATGCCATGCAGCAATTTGCTACAGAAGTGATCTATCCATTGGCACATCAGGCAGATCATGATGCGAAATTCCCACAAGTATTATGGCAATACAGCACAGATTTAGGTTTGAACACCTATGCTCTGCCCGAAGCTTTAGGCGGTGTTGCCACTGAACAAAATATTGTCAGCCATATTTTAATTGCCGAACAATTGGCACGTGGCGACTTTGGCTTAACCGCAGGATTACTTTCCACATTTGGCGTAATGAATGCCATAACTCGCTGGGGTTCAGAACAGGTTCAAAATCAGTATTTATCTGCGTTTTCCGAAACAGACGCGAACCATCCAACGCCACTTCAAGCCACTTTTGCGATTCAGGAAAATACTGCTGCGTTTAATCCGTATCAGCTAAAAACCAAAGCGACTTTGCAAAATGGACAGTACCTAATTACAGGTGAAAAAACGCTGGTGATTTTGGCCGAAACAGCAGATTTATTTTTGGTTAGTGCAGAGCTAAATGGTCAAGCCGATGTGTTCATTGTGCAACGTGATGCTTCTATTCAATTTAAAGCAGCGCCTGCAATGGGCTTAAAAGCCTGCGAAACGGCGACTTTAAAGTTTAATCAAACCCCTGCGGAGCGTTTAGGCACAGATGATTTCGATTACAGCGCATTTTTAGATTTAGGCAATCTCATGTGGTGCGCCATGGCAGTTGGTTGCTGTGAAGCAGTGAAAAGTTATTGTATTCGCTATGCCAATGAGCGCACTGCATTTGGCGAACCAATTTCACATCGTCAAAGTGTGGCTTTTATGATTGCAGATATGGCCATTGAAATTGAAGCCATGCGCATGCTGTTGCTGAATGCAGCGAGTCTTGCCGAATCGGGTAAAAACTTTCATCGAGAAGCATATTTAGCACGTCTGCTCTGTGCAGAAAAATCTATGCAAATTGCCACCAATGGCGTGCAAATTTTAGGTGGTCATGGCTTTACCAAAGAACATCCTGTAGAGCGTTGGTATCGTGATTTACGTGCGACTGCAATTATGCATTCAGGCTTGCATGCTTAATCTCACACCATCAATAAACGATAGCCAGCTAGAAAAATAAGGAATACATCCATGAATTTACAAAATCCAAAAAAATTCAAAATGTTGGTCGATCAGGCACATGAAGTTGCTTTAAATGTATTACGTCCCATTTCAAGGAAATATGATAAAGCCGAACACGCCTACCCGAAAGAATTAGACATGCTTGCCGCCTTAGTTGATGGTATGAACCAAGCGGGCGATGGCATGAATGCAGGTGCAGCAGTCAACAAACGTGGTGACACATCTACAGGTAACAAAAATGGCGTAAATATGTCTACCGCACTGAGTATTGTCGAAATGTGTTATGGCGATACAGGTTTATTACTCAGTATGCCACGCCAAGGTTTAGGTAATTCTGCGATTGCTGCGGTGGCCAATGAAGAACAATTACAACGCTTTAATGGTGTTTGGGCAGCCATGGCAATTACCGAACCCAACTGTGGTTCTGACTCTGCGGCTATTCGTACCACTGCCACCAAAGTAGACAATGAATATATTTTAAATGGTGAAAAGATTTTTGTGACCTCTGGTGACCGCGCCGATGCCGTTGTTGTGTGGGCAACCTTAGACAAAAAACTGGGACGTGCTGCGATCAAATCCTTTGTTGTGACTAAGGGCACACCTGGCATGACCGTGGAACGCTTAGAATATAAATTAGGGATTAAAGCCTCGGACACAGCAACAATTCGATTTGAAAATTGCCGTGTTCCTGCGAGCAACCTTTTAGGCAATGCAGAAATTGATGTTACCAAAGGGTTTGCAGGTGTGATGGAAACCTTTGATAACACTCGCCCTTTGGTGGCAGCTATGGCCGTTGGTTGTGCCAAAGCCGCTTTAGAGCGGATTAAGGAAATTTTTAAAGACCAATTAGATGCAAATTATGCCACGCCCTATTTACAGTGTTCACATATCGCAGCACAGACTTATCGGATGGAAGCAGAATGGGAAGCCGCACGTTTATTGATGCTCAAAGCAGCATGGATGGCAGACAATAAACAGCCTAACTCACGCGAAGCTTCTATTTCCAAAGCCAAAGCTGGTCGCGTGTGTAATGAAATCACGCTCAGGTGTGTCGAGTTAGCTGCATCGGTGGGTTATAACGAAGATGAGTTATTGGAAAAATGGGCACGTGATTCGAAAATTTTAGATATTTTTGAAGGTACGCAACAGATTCAGCTATTGATTATTGCCCGTCGTGAATTAGGTAAAAGTTCGAGTGAGCTCAAGTGATTTTATGATTTAAGGCATATAGTAAAGTAAGATAAAAGACAGATTTTCATAGAAATATTGCTATAAATTTCTGTCTTTTTCGATATAAATTAATCTTCAGGTGAAAAAATTGCGATATATCTTGCTAAAACCTCATCCAAAACATCTGCGTGCGAGGATTCTAAAAACCGCGCGTGTCTAGCTTCAAAATCTAAAGCTCTAGATTGATCACAACGCACAATACCTGTAGTTTTCCCACCAATAAGCTCTACAGCGAAACCCATATTTCGTGCAAAGTTTCCACCAGAAGTAATAGGCAAAACAATCGGCATTTTAGTAATAAGATTAAATGACTTAGGTGAAATAACAAATACAGGTCGCTTACCTTGTTGTTCATGTCCAAGTGTTGGATCTAATGAAATCAAATAAATATCGCCTTGATTCATTAGATTTCTTCTCGCCCAACTGCTTTTACATCATGCCACGCATCTTGCTCTAATGCTAAAGCTTGATGCTCTTGCAGCAAGTCAGCCAATTTATAAGATGGCTTCGCTTTAGGTTCGACCACTAACTTACCATTCACAATGCTCAGAGAAACCTCCTTTCCCGCATCTAAACCTAAACTTTTTAATAATGTAGGCGGTACGGCAAGCATGACCGAACCACCTACTTTTCTCAAGTTTGTATGAATCATACCCACCTCAATATTATATAAATATATAACTTTATTATGCGCCAAAATGAGATGAAGTCAATTCATAGTAAGATGAGTGAAAATAGACATCTGGTATACATCTCAATCTTTCCTTTGAAAGATATATACAAAAGAAATATCAAAATGAATATTAAAAAATAATCTTAATAATTCAATCAATTATCCACCACACCAAATTTCTTAAAAATTCGTGCACGGCGTTTAGGCTGAATATTGGCTTTGTTTAAATTGCCTTGATAATGTTCAAATACACGTTTATCCATAATTTTAAACCACAAAGGTGGAATCATGGCAGGCAGCAACATGCTGGCATAACCGCTTGGTAATTCAGGCGCTTCATCAAAATGTCGCAAAGCCTGAAATGGTCGGGTTGGATAAGCATGATGATCGGAATGACGTTGTAATTGATACAAAAACAAATTGGTCACAATATTGTTATTATTCCAGCTGTGTTCAGGCATAGTGCGCTCATATTTGCCATGCGCATCTTTTTGTCTAAGCAAGCCATAATGTTCTATATAATTAATTATTTCAAACAGGCTAATGCCATAAAAAGCCTGTGTCGCCAAATACGGAATGATCCCAGTACCAAAACGCGCCAACAATGCAGCATGAAATGCCGCACTCATGCCCCAGCCTTGTAATAATTCATTGTCTTTCGACCAAAAACTTTTGCCTTTACGTTTTAAACGCTGAGTTTCAATTTGCAGTGCAGACTTAAACGAACCTTTTACCGTGCGGGGCCAAAACTCATAAAATGTTTCTCCCATACGTGAAGATGCAGGGTCTTCAGGTGTCGCAGCACGTTTATGATGCCCATACGGATGCTCAACCCGAAAATGGTTATATCCTGTTGGTGCTAAAGCCAAATGTGACAGTAAGTGATCTATTTTTGAAGATTTATGGCTGAGTTCATGCGCAGTATTGACAGCAATACCATTCACCATCCCCATGGAAATACCCAGAAAAATTTTATCGACTAACGAGGTTTGTGGCCGTCCAACCAAATAAGCTGCATAAATATTGGCGGCATATTGCAAAGGAATAAAACTTTTCACCAAACGCGAATAATACCGATCTTCCTCAAGTCGTTTCACATCTTCATTGCTTGGGTTATTGGCATCTTGACCAATTAAAGTATCAATTGTTGGAATAATCACATGCAATAATAAAGGGCCACCTAGAGCAAAAACTTTTTTCGCAGGCTTCGGAGCGAATTGATAACCCGCCAAAATCCCCATCCCCAATACAGGTAAAAATGGGCTGATCAACCATAAATAACGCTTTTTATCGAGTTGAGCCGCGCTTTTATAAGGAACATCCTGTTCCATCTCTTTAAGCAAATGAAGTGGTGCATTCATCTTATTTTCTTCCTTCTACGCTGTTCTACCTATATATTTGAGGAAAGACACGAGAATGAACAGTTGCAGACGTCCAAAAAAGCTATGCAAAAGTCTTTGGCGCAAAAATGCGCTATATTGTCCTGAAATCACAGGTTTATTTTTTATAATGATTTATGCTTAAAATATGGATGCTTTAAGTAAAATTTTTGATGATATACATCTGCACCAATCAGAATATATCTATTTAAATCCTCAAGGAGATTGGTCATTTCAATATCGTGACCAAGGGGCAATGCTGGCTTATGTAGTACTACAAGGCTCGCTGCATATCCATTTATCTGCACAGACACACCTTCACATTGATGCAGGTGATATTGTCCTGATTCCATCGGGTTGCAGTCATTACGCAAGTGCAACTGCAGACACTCACTGGACAGAACACTTTGATATTTCGGATTTATTTCAAATTCAGTCACAGCAGTCAATAAATTTTGGCACGATAAATCACACACAAGCTGAAGACGCATTTATTTTGGTGATTCAATGCCACATGGACACCACCATGGCAAAACCGCTTTTAAGTGCCCTACCCGAATATCTGCATATTCCGCATATCATGTGCAGCACAGCGCCCGAGTGGTTACAAATTGGCTTGCAATTTTTAGCGGTGGAAAGTCATCAAATCCGACCGGGACGGGATAAAATATTAGATCACTTGGTCAGTATTTTACTGATTGAATGTGTGCGTGATTATATTTTTCAGCTTGATGACTCAAATAACTGGCTCGGCGCTTTGGCACATCCTGAACTTTCCAATGCGCTCGCAGCTATTCATGGTCAACCCGAAAAAGCATGGACGGTAGAAAGTTTGGCAGAACAATGTTGCATGTCACGTTCTAAATTTGCCAATTTGTTTAATCAGGTGATTGGTGAGCCGCCTTTGGCATACTTACAACAACATCGGCTACGCTTGGCATCGCATTATTTACAGCAAGGACAATTGTCGATTCAACAAATTGCCCATCGTGTCGGTTATTCTTCCGAAACCGCCTTTAGCCAAACTTTTAAAAAGCAATTCGAGCTAACACCTAGCCAGTATCGGCAGCAGTTTCAAAACAACAATGCAATCACGAAATGAACAGTTTAACGATCTAAAATCGCCAAAATTGCTTGTGCAGGGTCTTCGCTGTTATCGGACAATAATTGCTTATGCATAGTGATATGTTGCATCACTTGAATTTGTGCAGTTTCGATATAAATTAACTTTTCAATTTCTGCTGCCAAACGCTCTGGTGTTGCATCATCCTGAATTAATTCCTGAATCACCTTTTTACCTGCAATAATATTTGGCAATGAATAATAAGGAATTTTCACCAACAGTTTCGCAATCCAGTACGTAATGCGATTGAGCTTATAAAACGTAACCATTGGACGATGTAATAGCATCGCTTCTAACGTCGCCGTGCCTGAAGCCAGTGCAATCATATCGGACGCATTCATTACCTGACGACCAATTTTGGATTCTGTGCCACGATTTTCCATCAATTGCACTTTGTCTTGTAATGCACTCGGATAAGACTGCAGTAACGCTTCAATTTGTTGTTTACGTGCATCATTAATTGCAGGAATTAAAAACTTAAACTGCGGATATTTTTGCGTCAAAATATAAGCCGCATCTAAAACTAACGGCCCTAAACGCTCAATTTCACCACGTCGGCTACCAGGCAATAACGCAATATGTTGTTGCTGTTGGTCTAAACCCAATTCTTGTTTTGCTGCAGCAATTGGATTTTCCAACGGCAACTGACTCGCCAAAGGATGTCCGACAAAGGCTGCAGGCACATCCCATTTTTTAAAAAAGGCTTTTTCAAACGGAAATAAACACAGTACCAAATCTATACTGGCTTTAATGCCATGTACCCGACCTTGTCGCCATGCCCATACCGAAGGACTGACATATTGCACGGTTTTAATCGGCAAGTTTTTCTGTTTTAAACTTTTGGCAAGACGTAAATTAAAATCAGGCGCATCAACTCCGACAAAGACATCGACGGGATGTTGAGTCCACTTTTCGACCAAACCATCCCGTACTGCAAAGAGTTTTTTCAAATCTTTCAGCACTTCAACAATGCCCATTACCGATAAAATATCCATCGGATAATAACTTTTAAACCCTTCCGCAATCATTTGCGGACCACCAATGCCTTCAAACTCAGCATCAATGCCTTGCTCACGAAAACGTCGCATGAGTTGTGCCCCCAAAGCATCACCCGATACTTCTCCCACAACGATACCTATTTTAAGTTTCCGATTTTGCAAGCGTTTTGTCCTCTAAATTTTAATGGATATGAATTTTCGCATTTTAGCATAGCCACTGTATTTTGTAAGAAACAGAAAGTAAGCCGTGGCTTGAATCTGCGATCTTTTGCACTGATTTTCCACATTGACTATATCTGTTTTAAGAATAAGTAAATCATTAATCAAGACAACAGCTTATTGCCAAAAGGCATAATATATTCACGATTTTTGACTTCGGCATATCTTCATGGTTGGTCCTTTAGAGTTTATTTTGGCAGGTGTATTGGTCGGCTTCTGCGTGGGTGTGACTGGCGTAGGTGGCGGTTCACTGATGACTCCCATTCTGATCAGCTTGTTTAAAATTGAACCGCATATCGCAATTGGAACAGACCTACTTTATGCCGCCATTTCAAAATTCTGCGGCTCATTGGTTCATGCCAAAAAAATGAATATTGTATGGCCCATTGTAATTTGGCTTGCAGTGGGCAGTATCCCTGCTTCATTTGCGACCCATTGGGTTTTAGAGAATTATTTAAGCCAATCTACCCATTACAAAATGGTACTGACCGTGGTACTGGGCTTTATGTTGACCTTAACTGGCATCTCAATTGTGTTTCGCGGTCAAATTGAAACATTTTTCAATAAATACCGTAAACAAGAATTGCCTGATATGACTCAAGACCTTGAAAAGGTCAAAATGCAGGCTGCAGATAAGCGTGCCCTCATTGTAATTATGGGAGTTGTACTGGGTGTATTTGTCACACTTTCTTCAGTGGGTGCAGGTGCTTTTGGCATCATGGCATTGGTACTGATGTTCCCGAATCTACCGATGATTCGTATTATCGGTTCAGATGTCGTACATGCAGTCTTACTCACCCTAGTTGCAGGTTTAGGTCACATGAGTTCAGGTAATGTCGATTTTCACCTATTGGTTTGGCTGTTGGTTGGCTCGATTCCTGCAATTGTGGTGGGAACTTTAGTCAGTTCACGTTTACCTGAAAAAGTGATTCGTAAAGTTTTAGGTATTACCTTATTTATTATCGGGATTAACTTTATGGTTAATCCTGTGAAATCAAAACCTATCAGCACACTAGAAACTGCAACAGCAGTTTCTGAGGCACAAGCCAGCCAATAATGAATGCTTTATCTGACAGGATTTTGCTAAAACAGACCGTTTAATTTATCTACCCGATTCATCACTTATTTTTTAAAGAAGTATTCATCTTTTTATAACAAAATACAGTGAAATTCATGTTATATTCAGACTATTAAACAATCTTTTGTATGATCAAACCAGTGACGGCAATGAATACTTTACAGTCTAATCCTCTTACACAATCAGACATCGATGACGTGAATATTGAAAGTATTCAGCCACTCGTGACTCCTGCAGAATTAAAAACTGAGTTACCTTTGACTGAAAATGCTTATCAAACCGTTCTTCGTGGTCGTGAAACAATCCGCAATATTTTAGATGGTAAAGACAAGCGTCTATTTGTGGTGATTGGTCCATGTTCTATTCATGACCCTGCTGCTGCACATGAATATGCAGATCGTTTAAAAGTATTAAGCGAAAAAGTAAAAGATTCTCTTTATATTGTGATGCGTGTTTATTTTGAAAAACCACGTACTACAGTGGGCTGGAAAGGCTTAATTAACGATCCAGACATGAATGACTCTTTTAACATTGAAAAAGGCTTGCGTCTTGGTCGTAAACTTTTACTTGAGTTAAATGAAAAAGGTTTGCCATGTGCGACTGAAGCACTTGATCCAAACTCTCCGCAGTATTATCAAGATTTAATTTCTTGGTCTGCAATTGGTGCACGCACTACAGAAAGCCAAACGCACCGTGAAATGTCATCTGGTCTTTCTTCTCCAGTCGGCTTTAAAAATGGTACAGATGGCGGCTTAACAGTTGCTACCAATGCCATGCAGTCGGTAAAACACGGTCACAGCTTCTTGGGTCTTAATGATCAAGGTCAGGTTTCAGTAATTCGTACTAGCGGCAACCCGTATGCACACGTGGTTTTACGTGGTGGTAATGGCAAGCCTAACTACGATGCAGGCTCTGTTGCAGATGCTGAAAATGCATTAAACAAAGCCAAAGTCAGCACCAAAATCATGATTGACACCAGCCACGCTAACTCAAACAAAGACCCATTCTTACAGCCATTGGTATTAAAAAATATCACTGAGCAAATTTTAGATGGCAATAAGTCTATTGTTGGGATTATGGTCGAAAGTCACCTGAAAGGTGGTCGTCAAGATATTCCTGAAAACTTATGCGATTTAGAGTATGGTAAGTCTGTGACTGACGGTTGTATCGACTGGGATACCACTGAAAAAGCATTGCTTGAAATGCATGAAGCATTAAAAGACGTTTTAGTGAATCGTTAAGATTTAAAAACGCCATCTTCATGATGGCGTTTCTATTTGTAGCATAGGAAATTCTGCGCGCATGAATGACATTGAAACCCAACTTAGCCAAATTAAAAATTTCCAGTTCATTCATGAGCGTTTGTTTTCTTCAGGTCAGCCTACGGCTGAAGAATTAAAACAAATTAAAGAATATGGTATTGGCACTGTCATTAATTTGGCTGAAAGTGATGCGGAACACGCCCTTCCCCATGAAGACAAAATTTGTCTGGATGTTGGACTAAACTATATTCAACTGCCAATTTCATGGGAAACACCATCCTCTGATCAATGTTTATTATTGCTCGATTTGGTCAATCATTTATTAGAAAGCCAAATGGTGTGGGTACATTGCAGCAATAACAACCACGTCAGTAGTTTAATGTATTTGTATCGTCAATATTTTATGGATGTGGATATTGCAACGGCTCAAGACTTTTTACATGATATCTGGAAACCCAATGAAACTTGGACAGGCTTAATTCACGCCGTTTCTTTGCAATTACAAGGTCGTAAAGCCACGCAAGATTTACAACAAGCTTTAGAATCTGCTGAACTTTCTTAATTCAGCAGATTGTATAGATAAAATTCTAACGCGATTATTTTGTATGAGAAATCAATACAATCGCTGTTGCTAAAATACCTTCCTGACGCCCAGTAAAACCTAATTTTTCAGTGGTTGTCGCTTTGATACTGATTTGTGTGACCTCTACATCCAATACATCAGCGACACTTTGGCGCATTTCTAGCGTATGCGGTGCAAGTTTAGGACGTTCGCACGCCACAGTAATATCGGCGTTATTCAGTTTATAGCCACGGTCTAAAATGAGTTGATAAACCTGTTTAAGCAATACCCGACTATCTGCACCTTTATAATTTGGATCGGTATCTGGAAAATGCTGCCCAATATCCCCCAGCGCCAAAGCACCTAATAATGCATCGCATAGTGCATGCAGCACTACATCACCATCTGAGTGTGCTTTTAAACCTTGTGTATGAGGAATTTGAACACCTGCAAGCGTCACAAAATCTCCCGCTTCAAAGGCATGAACATCTAATCCTTGTCCAATACGAATCTGTGCAACCATGTTCAACTCCTGTAGAAATAAATCATTGAAATCTTGTATTCATACTTTCGATTTCGCTATATTAGACCTAGCGCAACATAGTGAAAGTATAAGCGATCATGCTGTTGAAATCTGAGATTCATCTTATCAAAAACTTAAGTACACTGCTGTTATTTGGCTGTTTATATTCATCTTTCTCTTATGCACAAGGGATTGATTGTAGATCTACACCCAATAAAAAGTTGGCGCAGGTGTGCACAGAAAATTTCTCAGAATTGCGTGAAAAATTAAGTGATCAACATTTAACAGCTTATTTGATGAGTGATGCGCCTATTCGCTTGTTAGAAGATACTCAGCAATTGTGGATCCAACGCTTACAGCAATGCAAAAGCTTAAATTGTTATACTCAGCAATTTGATTTTAGAATTGATCAACTGAATTTTTTCACTTCAATGAATCAAAGCATGACTCAACATTATTTAAAATATGAAAATGGTCAATTTGCTGCACAACCCGTACATTTACAAATTCATCAACTCAATAAAAACAGCATTAAAATTGAAGGTATTGCTTATCGCAATCCAAATAACCGCCTTGAAAGCCAAAGTATTGCCTTTTTAGCTTATACAACACCTGATCAAAAAAACAAAATCATCGACAATGAGCACGATTGCAGTTATGAGTTTAATTATTCTAAAGCAATCTTAAAAATTCAAACCAAACAAAAAGGTTGTGAACGCTTTGCGGGCATCTATCGTTTATACGATTAATGCTGAACAATAGATTGTATTAGACAGATTAAATGAGCAACCACAACACAATTGGCAAAGTTAATGCGGCGAATACGGTTTGCAAGCTAATAATTGAAGCCATTAAACGACTATCTCCCCCTAAAACTTGTGTAAGTACATAAGCTGCCGATGCAGTAGGTAAAGCAAAAAACAAGACTAAAATTTGCGACTCCAACACTGGAACATTTAAGCTCTGACAAATTAGCCAAGCCAAAGCAGGCATAAATAACAAACGCCCGAACACATTCAATGCCAATGCGAATACATCTCGTTGCAAGCCATTAAATTGTAATGCTGCGCCCACACACATTAATCCCAAAGGCAAACTGCATAACGCTATTTGACGAATAAAATGCGCTGCACCTTCCCACAAGCTCAAACCTGATAAATTAAATAGACCGCCAACAATACACCCTAAAATTAATGGATTTTTCATTAATGACCATAAGATTTGCTTTGCCTGTAAAGTCTTAGTATCGCTTAAAGCCAGCACAGATAAAACATTCACCAATGGAATGCAGAACACCAAAATAATCGCAAACAGCGCCATGCCCTGCACCTGAAACAATGCTGCGACCAAAGCCAAACCGATATACGTATTGAAACGTACCATGCTTTGCATATACACCCCAAAACGGACTGCGGGTGTTTTGAAATAGCCGCGCAAGGCATATAACAGACAACTTACTAAAGCCACAATAATCCCTACGACCGACAAAATCTGTGCGATTGATTTCGCTTCAATGTTTGCTGTAGCGAGGTTTAAAAACAACATGCTAGGAAACAAAATATAGTAATTTAACTTTTCTGCACCCTTCCAAAATGGCTCATCCAACATACGTGATTGCTTAAGCAGATAACCCATTGCAATTAAGGCAATCAAAGGGAAAAGTGCAATAAAAATTAAATGGGTCATGGGGTGCTCTGTGTTACTGTTATGCTGTTCTTTTTAAATTATTGCTTAATAAATAAAGTAAATTTACTGGATATTATAAGGATTGTTTTGTGTTTATCCTAATTGCTTAGGCTTTTTAAAACCACAAAAAGAGAAAAAGATGATAATAGCAAAACTCACCTACATCATCTTTCAGATGGATTCTGTATTAACGATGAGTATGGATAGACATCACAATCCCCATACTCGCCAACATGGAAATAACAGCCGTTCCACCATAACTCATCAGCGGCAATGGGTCACCCGTTACAGGTAAAATACCACTCACCATCCCTGAGTTTAGAAATACAAAGAAAAAGAAAGTCAGACCAACCGTGCCTGCATACAAACGTCCAAAATTATGGAAACAATTCATCCCAATCATCAAACAACGTAAAATAATGGCAGCAAACAAACTGAACAGTAAAAATACGCCAATAAAACCAAATTCTTCGGCATAGGTCGACATAATAAAGTCAGTATGATGTTCAGGCAGATAACCCAAATGTGATTGCGTTCCTTCTAAATAACCTTTACCTGTAAAGCCGCCTGAACCAATGGCAATTTTAGATTGAATAATATTCCAGCCTGCCCCCAAGGCATCCGACTCTGGGTCAAATAAGGTTAGTACCCTTTTCTTTTGGTACTCCTGCAAAAAGAACATCCAAAGCAATGGTGCTGCGAGCGCCAATGCAGTGATTGCTCCTAAGATTAATCGCCATGACATGCCACTTAAAAATAGCGCAAAGACACCAGGAATAATCAAACCAATGTTTAAATCGGGTTGCAATGCCACCAAGACAAAAGGAATCATCATAATCACTAAAGCGACAATGATATGGATCAATTTAGGCGGGAAAGCACGACGCGAAAAATACCACGCCATCATCAATGGCATGGCAAATTTCATAAATTCACTGGGTTGCATACTGCCAATACCCGGCAAGCTGATCCAGCGTTTTGCCCCCATACGGGTTTCACCAATGACCAAAACCAAAGCCAGCATGATGACTGCAAAGATATAAAAATATGGACTGGCAGCTTGATATACCTTAGGCGGAATTTGCGCCAAAATAATCATGGCGATAAAACCAATGCCAAAACTGGTTGCTTGACGCAGCACCATCCCCATATCTTGCGCGGTGGCACTATATACCACCATTAAACCCAGAATCGCATTTAAAATCAGAAAACACAGCAACCATGGATCTAAATGTAATTTAGTCCAGCGTGAGGAATCATTTTTAATGCTTCTACCATCACGTAATGAGTGACGTAAAAAACGATACTGCTGCGATGGATTCATGCGACTCAAAGGTATTTAAAATAGACAGGATGGACAATTATAGAAGCAAAGCGGCACAGAGTGAATCATTAAAGCTTAATCGTTGAAGATTCAAGTTTAACGCGGTGTTAATTACACTAGATTTTTATCATCCATGTTGTTGTGAGGCTAAAATTAAACGTGCCAGCTCTAAATCATCGGGATAGGTGATTTTAATATTATCCGAACGACCGTGCACAACATTTACAATTTGCCCTGCTGCTTCTAAAGCACTGGCCTCATCGGTAATCGTCAATTGCTGTTTTAATGCAGATTCAATGGCTGTTTTAAGCACATCAAGTTTAGCAATTTGCGGAGTTTGCGCTTGCCAAAGTTGGTCACGGCTTACCGTGGTTTCAATTTTTGTGCCTTGGCTTACCTTTTTTAAAGTATCACGCACTGGAATAGCCAAAATTGCACTTTGATCTGTTGCCAGTGCAGTCTGATACAACTGTTCAAGGCAAGCAGCTGTCACACAAGGACGCGCTGCATCATGCACCAAAACCCAGTCATCTACATGGGCGATTTCAGATAAATAATGCAGTGCATTCAAGACTGAATCCACTCGCTCTGCACCACCTACGCAAAAATGTGCTTTTTCTTTTTGTGCCAAGTTTAGGTTTTGCGCCACATCATCTGCTTGACCAATCGCCAAAACATAACCCGCTAAAGGCAAGTGATTTAAACGTGCGATGCTGTGCGCTAAGACTGTTTGATCTTGAATATACTGATATTGTTTAAGTTCAGTTCTAGAAAAACGACTACCAGAACCCGCTGCGGGAATAACCGCCCAAAGTTTAGGGTGTCGGGGCGGTTGCTGCTGCAAGTTGTTGTGATTCATTGGTGCGTAAATCTACTGTGGAATTCGGTTGAATATAAATTGGTTTATATTGTGTGCTGATGGTGCTCATTTGCACAAAGGTTTCATGTGGCTTAATTAAGCCTAAATCTAAACGGGCATGCTCTTCAATGGCTTCTACCCCATTTTTTAAATCATAAACTTCTGCTGCAAGTACACGATTGCGCTCCTTCAGCTCTGTATTTAATTCTATTTGTTGTTGGATTTTTTCTGTCAGTGCAGCATGGTCACGATAACCACCTTCACCAAACCAGTGTAAATATTGCAACCCTGCGATCAAAAAGATCGCAAGGCCCAACAATGCTTTACTCGCTTTGGAGTCAAATACATTTAATAATGACATCTACTGATTTCGCTTAGTTCAAACCTTTGAACTCAGCTTTACCGCGATATGCAGCATTCGTCAATTCTTCAATACGAAGTAATTGGTTATATTTTGCTACACGGTCAGAACGGCACAGTGAACCAGTCTTGATTTGACCTGCTGCTGTACCTACTGCAAGATCCGCAATTGTAGAATCTTCAGTTTCACCTGAACGGTGTGAAATAACAGTTGTGTAACCATTGGCTTTCGCAAGGTAAATTGCATCAAGCGTTTCAGTCAAAGTACCAATTTGGTTGTACTTGATCAGGATTGAGTTACCTACTTTTTCATCGATACCGCGTTGTAAGATTTTCGGGTTAGTAACGAACAAGTCATCACCGACCAATTGAATCTTGTCACCTAAGATCGAAGTGAGGTAAGACCAACCTCCCCAATCAGACTCATCTAAACCATCTTCAATTGAGATAATTGGATATTGATTTACAAGACCAGCTAAATAGTCAGAGAATTGGTTGCTTGTGAATGCTTTGTTGCCTTCACCTGCAAGAATGTACTGACCATTTTTGTAGAATTCTGAAGATGCACAGTCAAGCGCCAACATGATGTCAGAACCCGCTTTGTAGCCAGTCTTCTCAATAGCTTCAAGAATAACTGTGATTGCTTCTTCGTTAGAACGTAAGTTTGGCGCAAAACCACCTTCATCACCCACTGCTGTGTTTAAACCTTTTTGATTCAATACAGATTTTAATGAGTGGAAAATTTCTGCACCAGCACGTAATGCTTCAGAGAATGAAGTAAAGCCCACTGGCTCAATCATGAACTCTTGAATATCAACGTTGTTGTCTGCGTGTGAACCACCATTTAAGATGTTCATCATTGGTACAGGCATGGTTAAAATGCTGTTGTTACGAAGGTCTGCGATGTATTGGAAAAGAGGAATTTTCTTTTCATCAGCAGCAGCGCGCGCAGCAGCCAAAGACACGGCTAAAGTTGCGTTAGCACCTAATTTTTCTTTGTTTTCAGTACCATCAAGCGCAATCATGGTGTTGTCGATGTCTTTTTGTTCAAACACAGACTTACCAAGTAAAGCATCACGAATTAAAGTATTGACGTTATTTACCGCAGTTTTAACGCCTTTACCCAAGTAACGTGCTTTATCGCCATCACGAAGTTCTAGAGCTTCACGAGAACCAGTTGAAGCACCTGATGGTGCACATGCACGGCCAACTACGCCAGATGCTAAGATTACGTCTGCTTCGATGGTTGGGTTACCACGAGAGTCCAAAATTTCACGTGCACGAATGTCAACGATTTGGCTCATGAACAATTCCTCAGTTGATTAATAACGTGATGCTTTAGGCATCAATGAGTCTATAATTTAATATGGATCTAATTTAGTGTGTATCTAGCTTTTGGAAACCTTTTACCAAGGTATCCAATTCTTTAAGCTGTGCCAAGAACGGCTCAAGTTGTGATAGACGCAATGCACATGGGCCATCACACTTTGCCTGCTCTGGTTCAGGATGTGCTTCTAGGAATAAACCTGCCAAGCCAGTTGCCATACCTGCACGTGCCAAGGTGGTAATTTGTGCACGACGACCACCTGCCGAATCTGCACGACCACCCGGAGTTTGCAAAGCATGGGTTACATCAAAGAACACAGGTACATTCATTTCTTTCATGATGTCAAAGCCCAGCATATCGACAACCAAGTTGTTGTAACCAAATGCTGAACCACGCTCACAAAGAATCAATTTGTCATTCCCTGCTTCTAAACACTTATGCAAAATATGACGCATTTCGTGCGGCGCAAGGAATTGTGCTTTTTTGATGTTGATAATGGCTTGAGTTTTTGCCATCGCTTCAACCAAATCGGTTTGGCGACTTAAAAACGCAGGAAGCTGAATAATATCTGCCACTTCTGCCACAGGCGCAGCCTGATACGGCTCATGCACATCGGTAATAATTGGCACATTAAAATGCTTTTTAATGTCAGCCAGCCATTCAATACCTTTTTCTAAACCGGGACCACGAAATGAGTTCAGGCTAGAACGGTTGGCTTTGTCAAAACTGGCTTTGAATACATACGGGATATTTAAGCGTGTGCAAATATCCACATAAGTTTCAGCAATTTCAAATGCAAGGTCTTTAGACTCAAGTACATTCATGCCGCCAAACAATACAAATGGCAAATGATTCGCCATTTGTATATCACCCAAACGTACAATTTCTTGTGGTTTTAATTGTGACATTTCAACTTCCTAGTTTATCCCTAAAGCCATCTTATTTGGTTTTTTGATGCTGTTGTTTTGCCGCACCGATAAAGCCAGCAAACAATGGATGTCCATCACGTGGCGAGCTGGTAAATTCTGGGTGGAATTGTACCGCAATAAACCAAGGATGTTGCGGAATTTCAACAGTTTCAACCAAGTGCTGAATTGGTGAATAACCCGAAATTTTAAGACCTGCTTCTTCAAGCACAGGAATATAACGGTTATTCATTTCATAGCGATGGCGATGGCGCTCTACAATTTCTGCAGAACCATACACTTCACGAGTTTTGGTACCTTCAACCAATTCAGATTTTTGTGCACCTAAACGCATAGTGCCGCCCAAGTCAGAATCGACAGAACGCTGTTGAACTTCGCCGCGCTCATCTAACCATTCAGTAATCAAACCAATAAGTGGCGACTTAGTCGAACGGTTAAACTCTGTTGAACTTGCATCGGCAATACCTGCCACATTACGTGCATATTCAATCACAGCCAATTGCATACCCAAACAGATTCCCAAGAATGGGACACCGTTTTCACGTGCATATTTGATGGCTTGCATTTTACCTTCGGTACCGCGCTCACCAAAGCCGCCCGGAACTAAAATTGCATCGGCATCTTTAAGTACAGTATTAACGTCTTGGCTTTCAAGGTCTTCTGCATTGACATAGTCAATTTCAACTTTGACGCGGTTTTGAATACCCGCATGCAATAATGCTTCGTTTACAGATTTATAGGCATCTGGCAGTTCAACATATTTACCCACCATCGCCACACGAACGCTGTATTCAGGGTTCAATAATGCATCAACTACGTTATCCCAATCAGATAAATCTGCTTCTGGAAGATCATTGAAGCCAAAACGCTCACAAATTAAATCATCAACGTCTTGTTCATAGAATGTACGCGGAATTTGGTAGATGGTTTTGGCATCTTTACATACCACAACCGCACGTGCTTCTACGTTGGTAAATAACGCAATTTTACGGGTAGTGTCAGCATCAACATCATGTTCAGTACGGCAGATGAGAATATCTGGCTGAATACCGATAGATAACAATTCTTTAACTGAGTGTTGAGTTGGCTTGGTTTTTAACTCTGCCGCAGATTTGATATATGGCAATAAAGTTAAGTGCATGAGCATAGTACGCTTATGCCCTAATTCCACCATCAATTGACGTACAGATTCCATGAATGGGAGAGATTCAATGTCGCCTACTGTACCGCCAATTTCTACGATTGCGACATCGTAGCCTTCGCCAGCGCGAAGTACACGTTCTTTAATATTATCGGTAATGTGTGGAATCACCTGAACAGTACCGCCCAAGTAATCACCACGGCGCTCTTTGTTTAGAACGTCTTGATACACGCGACCAGATGTAAAGTTATTTAACTTGGTCATTTTCGCACGACGCAAGAAACGTTCGTAATAACCCAAATCTAAGTCAGTTTCGGCACCATCCTCTGTGACAAAAACTTCACCATGTTGGAAAGGACTCATTGTCCCTGGATCGACATTAATGTATGGATCCATTTTGACCATGGTTACTTTTAAACCACGGGCTTCTAAAAGTGCAGCAACTGAAGCAGCTGAAATACCTTTACCTAGTGATGAAACTACACCACCAGTCACGAAAATAAAATGGGTCATTGGGTTTCTCGTACAATCGAGCCTAAATCGGCCTGCAATGTTGCGCAATTTTACTTTACTCTGCACCAATAAAGCAAAGTCATTCCGCATCAATTCATAGAACAATAAACAATTGGTTATTCTATCAGCATTTCCTATAAAAAATTAGAACTTCTTGAGAGGATTTTCATCTGTCATTTTATTGCTATAATACGTCCGTCTATCCGATCTTTTATTTTGTGCAATTATGAATAAGAAACTTTTAATTTGTGGTGCAATTGCAACGGCGTTGTTATTAACTGCATGTGTAAAAAAAGAACAGCCAAAGCAAGATGAGCAAGAACAAGTAGAGGTTCAAACTGAACAAACTACTGAAACTGCTCAATTTGAACCACTAGAACCTGTTGAAAACATTCAAGATGCTGAACCAGAAGCGCCTGCACAGGTAGAAGTGGAGCGCACTGAAACAGTGAACACCACAACTGAAATCCGTCGTGAAACACCTGCACAACCTGCTGCTGCACCTGCGCCTGCGCCGAAAGCGGCAGCTCCTGTAGCAGAAGATAAACCAACTCAAGCACGTCCAAGCAATAACACAGGTGCTCAATCTGAAGATGATGCTGTTGCCGCTGCGATTGCTGCTGCAACCCCAGCACTTGAGAACTAAGTGCTCACTTAAAACTAAGCTTTAAGTTAAAGTCAGTTTTAAGGTGTAAGTTCTTATCTTAGATTTGAATTGACGTTAAAAAACCCAGTCATTGTGTACTGGGTTTTTTATTCATTTGGATGAGTCTTCGCTGAGATAACTCGTGAATACATTTGCAATACAGCTACCTATTTCTATATAGGTTTGTGCGCTTCACTTTAACTTGCCTGCAGCAACTGCGATTGCACTTTAAAATAATTAGAAATTAAACGCGATGCCCAAGATTTAGTAAAACCGACACCTTCATAAAAACCACAATGACTGCCTTTACGGGTCGTCACTACCATAATATTTGGCATTTTCCGTATGGTTTCTTTATAAGGATCAAAGTTTTTGATGTGGCACACTGGGTCATCTTCTGCATTTAAAACCATAAGCGGAATTTTGACATTCTCAAACACATAAATTGGGTTAATGGCTTGTGTGTAGCTGTCATAATCTTCAAAACCCGCCAATTCAAAATACGCCTTTTCAAACTCTGCCAATGTAGTCGCACTTAACACTTGCGATAAAGATTTTACGTTTTGCCAAATGTCCTGATGGGGCTGAATAAAAAACTGGAATAATTTTTTGGTCATCACTTTACTGTAAAAAGGATGCACATGCTGAAAGCCTAGTTCAGTGTTATATCCTGGGCACAGTGCAAACGCGGCTTTAATTGGGGTTTGCTCGCCTTCTTCGCCCAAATAGCGCACCAATAATCCTGTCCCTGCGGAAGAACCAACAGCATATAATTCAGATTGTGGAAATTGTTGCTGAATAAACACTATTTGTTCACGCAAATCATGCGTCGAACCAAACAGATTCATTTGTGGTACAGGCATAGGTAAATTGCCATGCCCACGACGTAAACATAAGGCAATACGCCACTGTGTCTGCTGATGTAAATCGCGCACCAACTCACGCATACTTTCCAAAGAACCTGTAATGGTATGCATTAAAACAATTGTGGGAGTATCTGCAGGTAAGTCATAACCCACCCAAGCAACTGCGGTGATACCGCCATCTTGCATAGTGAGTTGATCAACCCGATCATACTGCTGACGAATGGTTTTCTTTTTAATTAAATCAAAATATAAAAGATGCGCATGTGTATTGGACAGCCACGGTGTTGGACGGTATTTTTCTTTGAGCTGTGGTAAATAATCCAATACCCGACGGATTTCTCCATGTGGATGATAATACAACGTCGGTAAATCTGCGCCTGTGACCTGATCTAAAACCGCTTGTGTAATTTTCGCTATTTTTTGTAATGTAGACATCATTTTACTCCCAAGCAATACATGCACTTTCAAGCATGCCAACCCGAAACCGATTTCTATAAAACAACTTCATTGCCATACACACGCGGTATTTTATTTTTCGGTTGGCATAAAGGCAGCCATACGTTGTCCCATTTGCACAGCCAATGCCTCTAAACCACTTTTCGGGCGAATCATCACTTCAAAGTCCACAATTTGTCCTTGTGTATTGAATTGAATCATATCAATTCCTTTAAGTTTTTTATCTCCCACATTGGCGGAAAATTCAAGTACAACATTGCAACCATCTTCAGTATAAAACTCACGGTGATAAGTAAAGTTTTCAAAGACCTGAATTACATTGGTCAAAATAAAAAATACCACTTGTTTACCCGCATAAGGTTGGTACGCTACAGGTGAACGAAACACCACATCATCTGCCAGCAATTCATTCAAAATAGACATATCATGGTTTTGCAGCATTGTATGCCAACGCTGTACCGCTAATTTTGTTGTTTCCAAAGTCATGTTAAGTTCCTTTTTTTTGTTTTGATATTTCATTTCTATGCAGAGTCCCTGAGTGAGACTGAAGCACTGCTGCACTGGGCAGAAGCGATTATTAACTCTCTCCCCAGCCCCCTCCCAAAGGAGAGGGAGAAGGAATTACATTAAATTTTCGCTGCCAATTCAGCACCCTGACGAATTGCACGTTTGGCATCTAACTCGCCTGCTTCTTTCGCCCCACCAATTAAATGCACATTTTTGCCTGCTGCCTGTAATTGCTCATACATGGCGGTGTAAGACTCTTGCCCTGCACAAATCACCACATGATCAACTTCGAGCACTGTACTTTGACCATTGACGGTGATGTGCAAGCCTTGATCATCAATCAGGTCATAACTTGCCCCTGCAATCATTTTAACGTCACGGTTTTTTAAACCTGTACGATGAATCCAGCCTGTTGTTTTACCCAAGCCAGCACCCACGGATGATGCTTTACGTTGCAATAAATAAATTTCACGTGGCGATTCTTCAACTTTTGCTGCTTTTAAACCACCGACATGCGCATAATTGGTATCAATTCCCCATTCATCGTAGAATTTTTCAGGATTTAGACTACCACTTTCACCTTCATGGCTTAAATATTCTGCAGTATCAAAACCAATACCACCAGCGCCAATAATCGCGACACGTTGACCTACAGGCTTACGCTCTTTTAATACCTCAATATAGCTCAGCACTTTAGGGTGATTAATACCTGCGATATCCAATTGACGCGGGGTTACACCTGTTGCCACAACCACATCATCGAAGTCAGCATTGAGCAATTGTTCAAAACTAGCCGTATGATTCAATACCAATTTAATATTCGGTTGCAGCTCAATTTGGCGTTTGAAATAGCGCAAAGTTTCGTAAAACTCTTCTTTACCAGGAATGGTTTTAGCAATATTAAACTGCCCACCAATTTGATTCGATGCTTCAAAAATCGTCACCTGATGCCCACGTTCTGCAGCATAGGTTGCAAAGCTCAAACCTGCAGGCCCTGCACCAATCACCGCAATTTTTTTAGTCTGTGTTGCTTCTTTAAAAATGAGTTCTGTTTCATGGCAAGCACGTGGATTGACCAAACATGAAGCAATCTTCATTGAGAAAATATGGTCTAAACAAGCTTGGTTACAACCAATACATGTGTTGATTTCATCACTGCGACCTTGCTCTGCTTTTTGCACAAAGAAAGCATCTGCCAACATTGGACGTGCCATCGATACCATATCGGCATGTCCTGCAGCCAAAACATGCTCAGCCATTTCAGGGGTGTTAATACGGTTTGAAGTGATCAGTGGCACTTTAACCAAACCTTTTAATTTCTCTGTCACCCATGTAAAAGCTGCGCGAGGGACTTTGGTAGCAATGGTTGGGATACGTGCTTCATGCCAGCCAATCCCTGTATTGATAATGGTTGCACCTGCTTTTTCAATCGCTTGTGCCAATTGCACCACTTCTTCAAAACTCGAACCGCCTTCGACTAAATCCAACATCGACAAGCGGTAAATAATAATAAAGTTTTCACCCACTTCTGCACGGGTACGTTTAACAATTTCAATTGGGAAACGAATACGGTTTTCATAACTGCCGCCCCATTCATCATCACGATGGTTGGTACGCGCAACAATAAACTCATTAATTAAATAGCCTTCCGAACCCATGATTTCGACACCATCATAGCCTGCGTATTGTGCCAATTTGGCACAATTCACAAAGTCGGCAATGGTTTGCTGTACTTCTGCCGATGTTAGTGCATGTGGTTTACTTGGGTTAATCGGTGCCTGAATTGCTGACGGTGCGACAATATCGGGCTGATAGGAATAACGTCCCGTATGTAAAATCTGTAAAGCAATTTTGCCGCCTGCATCATGCACAGCCTGAGTCACCACTTTATGTTTTTCTGCTTCTTGACGAGTATCAAGTTTATTGCCGCCCGCAAAGGTTAAGCCTGCATCATTCGGTGAAATACCACCTGTTACAATCAGCCCAACGCCACCTTTGGCACGCTCTGCATAAAAAGCCGCCATACGTTCGTATCCACCTGGTGCTTCTTCTAGTCCAACGTGCATTGAACCCATTAAGACCCGATTTTTTAAAGTGGTAAAGCCTAAATCTAAAGGCGCAAGTAAATGTGGATAGTCAGACATAGAATCTCCCTGCTGGCAAAAATGCTGGCTGTTTTATGCTTAATGCAACTTGTTGCATACTTTTATATTCTAGATTTAATTTTTATGCAACATGTTGCATAATTAAAGCTGAAAAAAATAAAGTTGCTCTGTTTATGTCGCTCGCTCACGTTTTATTGACCAGTTTAATTGAAAAACCCAGTAACGGTATTGAATTGGCACGCCGTTTTGACCGCTCTATGGGGTTTTTCTGGAATGCGACCCATCAACAAATTTATCGCGAACTAAATACCATGCTGAAAAAAGGTTGGATTTCAACCTTAGAAGATGAAGATTCTAGCAGTCGTAGCAAAACCTATCAGGTAGAAGCTTTGGGGCGGCATGAACTGGCAAACTGGATGGTCGAGCAAAGCCCGCCTGCACAATTACGCGAAGAACTTATGGTACGTTTACGTGCCGAAGCCCAACTTGGCGGCAACAGCGTCTTACCCGAACTAGAACGACATTTGCTGCTTCACAAAGCCAAGTTGCACACCTATCAACAGATTTTTGCCAAAGACTTTAGCCAAGCACCTGCGAACAACCGTACCCTGTATATTCATAAAATGATTTTGCAGCTAGGGATAGATCAGGAAATTGGCTGGATTGAATGGCTAGAAAATGTGATTCCTGAACTGAAAAAGTTTGATGCCGAAGCCTCATCTTAAAAGTATATTTTTAAGTAATAGCAACCACATCAATGTGAAATCAGGGTTGCTCACCATACAGAAATGATCAGGCTATGCTATAAAGAATAACGCATCTTTAATTACAACCATGCAAGGAAATGCTGATGCCTTTTTACCGCATGCCCGATGGCGAAGCTCTATTTGTACGTGAATTTGGTCAAGGTGAGCCTGTGGTTGTGCTTTCAGGTTTAGGCATGCACAGTTGGCAATGGTTGCCATTTCTGTATCAACATAAAAAGCAGTATCGTTTTATTATTCCAGACTGGCGTGGTTTTGGGGGTTCAAACCTGTGTGCCGTTCCAGAACTGGATGCTATTTCGAGCCATTGGCAAGATTTAAACAGTCTGCTTCAACAACAGAACCTGCAACAATTTAAACTGATTGGCTATTCCATGGGGGCAACCACTGCCATGCATGGCATGCAATATGGACAATTGGCTGCGCATTTAAGCAGTTATTTACAAATTGACCAAGCACCAAAAATTGGGGTAGATGAAAACTGGCCTTATGGCTTATTTGGCAATCAACATCAACAATTTAAACAGTTATTGATTCATCTGTCCGAGTTTTTACATGATCACGCGCAATATACTGATATTCAACAAATGGATGTGTTGCAGCGTAAAAACTTAGTCGAACTTTGGCTAGAATTTATAGAATTACAAGCCAGCAATAAAATCAGTCCGTTTTTATTTAAACTGGCCGTCAAACGTCCTGTTTTACAACGCTATATTTTACCTACACAGCGTTTAGATTATTTACGCTGGTATATCGACAATTATTTACACCATCAGGAAGATTATCGTGAGGCTTTAACTCAACTGGGTTGTCCGACAGTCTTTTTTACAGGCGCACAATCGACCTTGTATGCGGCAGAAGGACAACGTCAAGTGGTAGAAGCTATGCCGAATGCGAAACAAGTCATATTTCACCAATCTGGGCATACCCCTTTACTGACCGAACCGTTGAAATTTAATCAGGAAATTAGCCAATTTTTAAAACTAAACAGCTAAAGTAAAACGGTGGAAAATGTGGTTTGCAATATTTTCCACCGTAGCATCATTAGACCTAGATTTAGTTTAGATCTAGATTTAATTGGCAAAAGCCGCGATACCCGTTTGCGCACGACCTAAAATTAGCGCATGCACATCGTGCGTCCCTTCATAGGTATTCACGACTTCCAAATTGACCAAATGCCGCGCCACGCCATATTCATCACTGATACCATTCCCACCAAGCATATCGCGCGCCATACGAGCAATTTCTAAGGCCTTGCCACAGTTGTTGCGTTTAATCAGCGAAGTACCTTCGAGTGAAGCAATACCCTCATCTTTCATACGACCAAAACGTAAAGCAATTTGTAAACCCAGCGCGATTTCGGTTTGCATATCGGCAAGTTTCTTTTGAATGAGCTGATTGGTCGCCAAAGGACGTCCGAACTGAATCCGATCCATCGTATATTGATGCGCAGTATGCCAACAAAACTCAGCCGCACCCATAGCACCCCAAGCAATGCCATAACGTGCACTATTTAAACAAGTGAACGGCCCTTTTAAACCACGCACTTCAGGTAACATATTTTCTTCAGGCACAAAAACATTGTCCATGACAATTTCACCTGTGATTGAAGCGCGTAAACCAACCTTGCCTTGAATGATTGGTGCAGAAAGTCCATCCCAACCTTTTTCTAAAATAAAACCGCGAATATCACCCACTTGCCCATCTGCTGAAACTTCTTTTGCCCACACCACAAATACATCGGCAATTGGACTATTGGTAATCCACATTTTCGCACCGTGTAAACGATAACCGCCTGCAACTTTATGTGCTCTGCTGTTCATACTGCCAGGGTCGGAGCCAAAATCAGGTTCAGTCAGACCAAAACATCCGATCCATTCACCCGAAGCGAGTTTGGGTAAATATTTTTGTTTTTGTGCTTCACTGCCAAACTCATAAATTGGCACCATCACCAATGAACTTTGCACACTTGCCATTGAACGATAACCTGAATCGACCCGTTCAATTTCACGTGAAATTAGCCCATAACTCACATAATTTAAACCTGCACCGCCATATTGTTCAGGTATGGTTGAGCCTAACAAACCAAGCTCACCCATTTCACGGAAGATGCTGCGATCTACCGTTTCATGTCTAAACTGATCACGTACCCGCGGCAGTAATTTTTCCTGACAATAAGCATAGGCACTATCACGAATCATACGTTCGGTTTCAGTCAATTGCTGTTCAAGCAAAAAAGGATCTTTCCAATCAAATTTCACTTTTTCACTGTGAGTTGCAGGCGTGTGATTTGGCGATGGATTGTGTTGTGACATGGCATCCTCTGCACATTATTATAGGTTCTGGTTCATCAATATTTGATTTTGTAGCGTCATACTACTTTACTTTATGTTCTATCATTAAAATGAAATAACAAGCAATAAAAAGTGAACTTTGATTCAATTATTCAGCAAAGTTATAGACAGCACTAAACTTTCACATATTTAGATACTTAAAATTCTGAAAAAATGAGCTGTAGATTTGTGTTTCTATTTTCGGCACTTATACTCAAATCTAACCATCCATCAAGAGAATAAAACATGCGTAAATTAGTAGTTTTTTCGGGTGCAGGTATGAGCGCAGAAAGTGGAATCAACACCTTTAGAGATGGTGATGGCTTATGGGAAAAACATCGCGTGGAGGATGTCGCAAGTCCTGAAGCATGGGCAAGGAATCCTGAATTAGTCCAACGCTTTTATAATGAACGTCGTAAAAACATTCTTAATGCGCAGCCTAACTTGGCGCATCGCTTAATTGCTGAACTTGAAGATGATTTTGATGTACAAGTGATCACCCAAAATATTGATGATTTGCATGAGCGTGCAGGCAGTTCAGAAGTTTTGCATTTACACGGCAATATTCGTTTAGCCAAAAGCTCAGGGCCTCATGCACAATACACGACAGAATTTTTTCCAATTGAAGGTGACTCGCTGAACTTGCAACAGGATCTTTGCCCACAAGGCTATCCTTTACGTCCGCATGTGGTCTGGTTTGGCGAAGCAGTTCCTGCCTATGAAGAAGCACTGGATTTGATTCAAGATGCCGATATTTTTATTGTGATTGGTACAAGTTTGGTGGTGTACCCTGTTGCTGGATTAGTACACGAAATTCCTGCAAATTGTCAGGCTTATTATATTGACCCAAAAGCCATGCAAGCCCAACTTCCTGCTCAATTTCAACGGATTTCCAAAACTGCCACTGAGGGCATGCAGCAATTGTTCGATCAATTACATCAAGTTTAAAGTAATTACAGTATCTAAATTTTTCCACTTGTAAGATGTCATCAACATGCTTAGGCTATTTTGACATCTTGCAGGATTGCATCATTTTCATAATAGTTTTAGGTATCTCTTTAAAACTTTGTTACCATCGCTCTTTCTCTGTGTTTGTGATGTTTACTGCATATGACCTCATCTTATCAGCAACAACTTGATGCAAAAGTTGCCCGTATTTCTGCCCAATTTGCCGAATATAACCCGCCTGCCTTGCAAGTATTTGCCTCACCAGAACACAACTACCGTATGCGGGCAGAGTTCCGAATTTGGCATATTGAAGATGATCTGTTTTATGCCATGTTTGAACGCAGTGAAGATAAGCAGAAAAAAGTTATTCGTGTAGATGAGTTTCCGATTGCAGACCGCAGCATTAACTTATTAATGCCAAAGCTGTTAGCCGCCCTGAAAGCCGATCCCGTATTATCGGCTCGTTTATTTGAAGTGCATTTTTTAGCGACTTTAAGTGGCGAAATGTTGGTTTCACTGCTTTATCACCGCAAACTTGAATCTGATTGGGAGCCTGCAGCCCAAGCTTTGAGCAAAGCATTAAACATTAAACTGATTGGACGCAGCCGTGGGCAAAAATTCGTGCTATCCGATGAGTATGTAGTTGAACAATTACAGGTTTTTGAGCGCACTTATACCTATAAGCAAATTGAAAGCAGCTTTACCCAGCCAAACGCGCAAGTTTGCCAAAAAATGCTGGAATGGGCATGTACGGTTGCCGAATATTCTGAGCAAGATTTATTAGAACTTTATTGTGGTAATGGTAACTTTACCCTGCCGCTATCGACTCGTTTCCGTCGTGTACTTGCCACAGAACTGGCTAAATCTTCGGTATATGCAGCGCAGTGGAATATTGAACAAAACCAGATTGAGAATATTCAAGTGGCACGCTTATCGGCTGAAGAGTTTACTCAAGCCTATAACGGTGAGCGTGAATTCCGCCGCTTGCAAGAAGCGAACATTGATCTTGCAAGTTATGATTTTGATACGGTCTTTGTCGATCCGCCACGCGCAGGAATTGATGATGCAACCTTAAAACTCCTATAGCGTTTTAAGCGTATTATTTATATTTCGTGCAACCCAGACACATTGCATGACAATTTAAAAACCTTGTGTCAAAACCATAAAGTGACGCAATTTGCACTGTTTGATCAATTCCCATACACCCATCATGTTGAGTCGGGTGTTTTACTGGAAAAGATTTAAACAATTTGTTGCATTATTCTTCAATATTTACAAGTTCTCCTTTTTAGCACTTGTAAATATTATGATGTAAATGAATCAGTTAAAGCATTACAAGCCCTTTAACTGTCATAATTTCGTTAAAAAAATGCAATATCATCGAAAATTCTGCAACTCGATTGCTGCTTTTATCACTTAGGTCGACTTGATTTATTTTTTATATTGGCTATATTTCGATCTATGTTAGGTTGTGAATGAAGGCTCTATGAGTTTTTGGCAAAAGTTGTTCTCTACAGAACAGCAAAACGAGCATAAAAATCAAATTGCTTGTGTTGAAAATGATTGCTCTTGCAAGACAAATGAACAACTTCTCGAAGCTTTAACCAAAGCCACAGATGAAGATGTCATTATCGGGATTAAGAAGGTTCTCGCTTCGCGAGGTTATAGCCGCAAAGAGTTGAATGAACTCCAGCATCTACCATTCCAGTAATGGAATATGATAAAAAAGGCATTTAGTTGAACTAAGTGCCTTTTTTAATGGCTGCATATATATTAGAACGATAAATTTTATAAATCGCGACACGTGCTTGAACTTGCACAAAAACGCTAATCTTTTCAAACGCAGTCAATCATATCTTCATAATCATGCGCTAATATTTCTACACATAATCATTACACCAATAAATTCGAATTATTCAAACAGAGAAAATGACAATGAAAAAAACTAGCCTTAGCTGTCTTGCCCTACTCAGCCTAAGTTTAACAGCCTGTAGCCCAATGCCGAAAGAATGTGCCGAAACTTGGGAGAAAATGGAAAGTTTTGCTAAAAACATGGGTATTTCAGATGAGCAACTTAAACAACAAAAAAAGCAATTTGAAAATGAAGTCAAACAAATGAAAAGCGAAGAAGCAGTCAAAATCTGCAGGATGCAAGGCACAGCCTTAGGTTTTATTGGACAATAAATTCAGCCAAGCCAAAACCAAATTCCAATGTTAGGGTTTACAGCCTTGATGATCTATATAAGCTAAAATTGGACCTAAATTGCGATGTGGATGAGTATGACGTTGTAATTGCGGAATATACGCTGTAGAAATCGAACCATCTAAATACAAGGCATTTGGCGTTTGCAGCTCATCTTTAAAAAAGGTGGCAAATTGAAGAAAAGTTACGGGCGTCTTGCTAATCACAAAGTACAGGCTTTGGTCTTTTAACCCAACCCCATTTCTAATTTTATAAGAAGTACTGTCTGCCAAAAAACGTGAATTTAACTGGCGATTAATAACTAACATTGGGCCAGACTGTGTCGCATACTGCGCTTTGAACGCTTGATTGGCATATTGTTGGGTTGTTCCTAAAAACACCCGTTGATGATTCCACGCCAGTACACCATTGGGCTGAATTAAAAAATTCCCCCATCCCTGTTGCTGTCGGTTCAGCTTTTTAAGTTGTCGTCCTTGTTCCACATACAAACCCACAGGCGAATAATCTGGATGAAACATGCCTGCATTCATGGCAAATTGCATGTTTTCACAAGACTGTAGATTTTTTTGTAGTTGTGAAATTTGCAGATATGGTTTCCCTAGCCGATCTTTCAGATATAAGCCTAACTGTGACAACTGTGTCACTTCCACCACATCTGCATTGATTTTACTGTTGTTAACCGTCCATGCGCGAATTTCCGCTTGTGCAGTAGGCGTGCAGAATAAATAACAGAGCAATAAGCACTTCCACCGAGAACAAAACATTATCATCTCCATACCTGCTATGTTACAAATTGTGCATATAACTGAATGGGTTATCGCATATTTGCTTCAGACGCAGTACACTATAAAACCTGATTTCTTTTCTCTACTCATGTTACTTTATTGGTCAAGCGTACGATGCTCAAGCAGAAAACACGATTTCCTTTAGGGGCACATTTAATTGTGAAACACTTCGGCTATAGCCATCATGGTATCTATGCCGGGCGTGGTCGCGTGATTCACTATTCGGGTTTTGCACATCTTTTTAAAAAACACCCGATTGAAATGACCAGTATTGAAAAGTTTAGTCACGGCAAAAATATTATTGTGCAGTCGTATCATGCGCCCAAGTATAAAGGCCGCAAAGTGGTACGCCGTATGCGCTCCAGAATGCATGAAAACAATTATCATCTGATTATGAATAACTGTGAACATTTATGCACTTGGGCAATTACAGGTGTGGAAAGCAGCCCGCAAGTATTTAAGATGATGGATCGTTTAACCACCATTGGTTATGTCAGTTCATTGATGAGTTATATGAACAGTATGATGCTGACCCTGACCACCACTTGCTTTGCTTTAGTGCTCTATATTAAGAAGAAACTACGCGATAAAGCCAAAATGCAGTTACCGCAAATCCTGATGAAGCAGGAACAGCATAAAAACCGCTAATCGCAGTCGTTTTAGCGACACTGTATATCTCACAAAATATTCTATAAACCTCAAATAGATAAAACCAAAAGCCCAACCTGAATTGATCAAGTTGGGCTTTCAAGTTGCAAGCTAAAACTTAAATAAGGTGTTACTTGCCAGGTTTGAAGCTGTCTTTTAAGTCTAAAATGCGGTTAAACACTGGTTTTTCCGCACTGTGATCATACTGATCTGCAACAAAATAACCTTCACGTTCAAATTGGAAACGATCTTCTGGTTGTGCTGTTGCCAATGCAGGTTCAACAATGGCTTGTACCACAGTCAACGATTCGGGGTTTAAATTCGCCAAGAAATCATCACCCACTTCTGGATCAGACTCAGTAAATAAGCGATCATATAAACGAACTTCTGCCGCAACGCCTTTACTTGCAGATACCCAGTGAATCACGCCTTTGACTTTACGACCTTCTGGGTTTTTGCCCAAAGTTTCAGGGTCAATTGAACATTTCAGCTCAATGACTTCGCCGTTAGCATCTTTAATCACTTCATCACACTTGATTACATAAGCATGGCGTAGACGCACCTCACCTTCTGGCACTAAACGCTTGAAACCTTTAGGCGGCACTTCTTCAAAGTCTTTACGGTCAATATAAATTTCAGAAGTCAGTGGAATACTACGCTCGCCCATATCTACATTTGGATGACGTGCATGGACTAAATCCAGTGCTTCAGGCAAATTGGTCAAAGTCACTTTAAGTGGATTCAACACCGCCATGCCACGTGCTGCAGTATTTTCCAATGACTGACGGATGCAATATTCAAGCATTGCAACATCCACAATACCATCCGACTTAGACACACCTACACGCTTACAGAAATCACGCAAACCTTCTGGTGTAAAGCCACGACGACGCATACCTACCACTGTTGGCATACGTGGGTCATCCCAACCATTCACAAAACCGCCTTCAACCAATTTACGCAATTTACGCTTAGATGTGATGGTGTAATCAATATTCAAACGGCTAGATTCATACTGACGCGGCACAGCCTCGGATTTCACCTTTTCCACCACCCAATCATAGAATGGACGATGGTCTTGGAATTCTAAAGTACATAGTGAATGAGTAATGCCTTCAATGGCATCTGATAATGGATGCGCATAATCATACATTGGGTACATTTTCCATTTATCGCCCGTTTGGTGATGCGATGAATGTAAAACACGATACAAAATCGGATCACGCATGTGTACGTTTGGTGAAGCCATATCAATTTTGGCACGGAGTACTGCCTGACCTTCGCCTAATTCACCATTGCGCATTTTTTCAAATAAAGCCAAGTTTTCTGCTACTGGCGTATCACGATATGGCGAATTTTTACCCGGCTCTACAAAAGAACCACGATTGAGCTTAATCTCATCAGGGGTTTGCAAATCGACATAAGCATCGCCTTGTTCGATCAGCTGAATTGCCCATGTATATAATTGATCGAAATAGCTTGATGCATAGCGTGGTTCGCCATTCCACTCAAAACCCAGCCATTTCACGTCATTGGCAATACCATCAACATATTCTTGTTCTTCTGCATCTGGGTTGGTGTCATCAAAACGTAAGTTACACACCCCTTGATATTCTTGTGCGATGCCAAAGTTCAAGCAAATTGCTTTCACGTGACCAATATGCAAATAACCATTCGGCTCAGGTGGAAAACGTGTCACCACCTGCTGAGTGCGACCCGCCGCAATATCATCGGTAATGACTTGACGTATAAAGTCCAAGCCCGGCTGTTGTTCTTGCTGCACAGCATCGACAGAGGCATTTGAACTTGGTGTCGGGGTGTTTGGCAGAGATGCAACAACATCATTTGGCTTCATAGCAATAAAATCACTTCTAAAATAAAATTGGATAAACTAGGTTACAGAAACTTCAGTAGTGAAGCATACATCACCCATTAGAACGCTTTTCCTTGTTTTTAACAAAGAAAATAACGTTTTTACTTGCCTTGTAGTTTACAGTTTGCTTATGCTTCTCTCAACCAAAAAACCCATGGCATTCGTGTCCATGTTTAGGAGATTACACAATGAGTTTTCCTCAAGTCGAATTAAACACCAATAAAGGTCGTATTGTTTTAGAATTGAACGCTGAAAAAGCACCAATTACAGTTGCTAACTTCTTAGAATACGTTCGTGATGGTTTTTATGACGGCGTAATTTTCCACCGTGTTATTGATGGTTTCATGATCCAAGGCGGTGGCATGGATGAAAACTTCAAAGAAAAAGCAACACGTGATGCGATTGAAAACGAAGCAGACAACGGCTTAAGCAACGATGTTGGTACAATTGCAATGGCACGTACCCAAGCACCTCACTCTGCTTCTGCACAGTTCTTCATTAACGTAAAAAATAACTCTTTCTTAAACCACACAGGCAAAACTGCACAAGGTTGGGGTTATGCCGTGTTTGGTAAAGTTGTTGAAGGTATGGACGTTGTAGATGCAATTAAAGGCGTGCGTACTGGCAACCGTGGTTATCACGCAGATGTTCCACTAGAAAATGTGGTGATTGAATCTGCAAAAATCATTGCTGAATAAGAATCTTACCCGACCTCGCTTACGCACATCATTTTAAAGTACTGCTTTAAAATTCGTTTAGGGAGGAGAAATCCCTCTTTTAAAAGAGGGATTTCGGGAGATTCCAAGGAATAATTCGTGACCTATCTGTTTATCGCAGATTTACACTTGTCACCAAATCACCCTCGACTTGTTCGGGGGTTTTTAGATTTGCTAGACGCTTATCAAAATAAAAACACCCAACTGTATATTTTAGGCGACTGGTTTAATGCATGGATTGGCGATGATTACACCGCAGCGTGGCTCGATGAAGTTGTTGCACGTTTAAAGCAATTTAGCCAAGCAGGTAATCAAATTTACTTTATTGTCGGCAATCGTGATTTCGCTTTGGGTCAGAAATTTTTAGATCAGTTTTCAGGACAACTCCTGCCCGATGTGTACACGCTGCATATTGGTTCTCAACAGGTACGTTTAGAACATGGCGATGCACTGTGTACCGATGATGTGTCCTATCAAAAATTCCGTAAAATCATTCGCAATCCCATCATTTTAGGGATTTTAAAGAAAACACCTTTGGCTTTTCGGCAAAAACTTGCACAAGGTTTCCGCAACAAAAGTCAGCAAGCCAATCAAGTCAAAAGTTATGACGTCATGGACGTAAATGCAGATGCTGTGTCACAAGCCTTGCAGCATGCAGATGTGTTAATTCATGGGCATACGCATCGTCCAAATATTCACAATGAACACGGCAAACCTAGAATTGTATTAGGCGATTGGCGCACAGATGCTGCACAAATTTTAGTAGTTGAACCAAATCAAGCCTTAGCAACTTGGCAACTGAGTCATTGGAACTATTAAGCGCAACATCTTTACATAAAAATAATAGATACAACACTAAAGGTACTTAGCTAAACATAGCTAACTAAAACCTCTTTAGCCAAAATCTCTTCAGCTAGCAGATTAATACCCACCTTCCGTTTTAATCACTTCGGCATCAGCTTTATATTTAGCCAACAACTCACGCAGCGAAGTCATCAACACACTGGTATCTACCCCAACTGCCACAAATTCTGTGCCTAAATCCAAATACTTTTGTGTCACTTCATGTTGGGTCGATAAAATCCCTGCTGCTTTGCCTGCTGCACGAATCCGTTGAATCGCATCGACCACAGCGGCTTGTACTTCTGGATGGTTCGGATTGCCTTCATAACCCATCGTGGCAGATAAATCCACCGCACCAATAAACACCCCATCAATCCCATCGACTTGTAAAATAGCATCCAGATTTTCTAAACCTGTGACCGATTCAATTTGAATGAGCAAACAAATATTTTCATGCGCTGTCGCGTAATAATTTGGAATACTGTTCCAGCGAGTTGCACGTGCTAAAGCTGCGCCTACGCCGCGAATACCTTCAGGTGGATAACGTACCGCTTTGACCATCAACTCAGCGTGTTCAACGCTTTCAACCATAGGAATCAGCAAAGTTTGTACGCCAATATCCAACAGTTGTTTAATGAGTTGCACACTGCCAATCGGCGGGCGCACCACCGCTTGAGAGGGATAAGCCGCAATACTTTGTAATTGTGACAAAGTGGTTCTTAAATCACTCGGTGCATGTTCCCCATCAATTAAAAGCCAGTCATAGCCTGCATTGGCGGCAATTTCAGTGCCATACGCATCTGCTAAACCTACCCATAAGCCAATTTGCTGCTGAGTTTTTAATTTACGCTTAAAATAATTGATATATTCCATCCATACACCTTTGGGATGCACCATGCTCAAGTTTATATTTAACGCCTATTTGCTATAAACAACCAATAGTGAAAACGTCTTGCATGATTGAATTTAACACTAAGTTTAAAGATGTTTATGTCGTGCTCATCTCATCTTAACCGCATAAATAGCACATGGATTCATTCCGTTAGCATAGCGAGGCATGTTAAGCTTTTGGCGCACACCTGCCCCAAATATAGTCTTTAAATGGAGATGATTCATGGATTTGCTCAACGTTGCACAAACTCGTTATACGACCAAAGCCTATGATGCGAGTCGCACTATTCCTGCAGAACAATTTGAGCGTTTATTAGAAATTCTGCGTTTAGCACCATCTTCCATTAATATTCAGCCGTGGCATTTTTTTATTGCAGATCGCCCTGAAGCCAAACAACGTATTGCTAAAGCTTTAGTTGGAAAGTACGCCTATAACGCCCCTAAAGTTTTAGATGCTTCGCATACCATTTTATTTTGCACCAAAGCTGACATTAGCGAATTACATTTAGAAAACCTGCTTAATCAGGATGCTGCTAGTGGACGCTTTAAAGATGAAGCCGCTAAACAAGGTCAGAAAGACAGCCGCACAGGTTATGTCGATTACTACCGCAATGAAAAAGGCGATATTCAGCGTTGGGCAGAAAATCAAACCTTTATTGCACTCGGACAAATGCTTTTGGCTGCAGGCATTGAAGGAATTGACGCAACGCCAATTGGTGGTTTTGATGAAGCAATTTTAACTCAAGAACTGCAACTAACTGAGCAAGGACTGATTCCTTCGGTTTTATTGTGTTTAGGCTATCGTAGTGAACAAGATTTTAATGCCAAACTGCCAAAATCACGCCTTGATAAACGTGAGATTTTCACGCAACTGTAAAACAAACATGCGATAACACTAGGGACAAAATTTGTCCCTATTTTTTGGTCTGAGTTTTGCTTTATCTATATTTGCAATCTGTACTCAATCTCTATCAAAAATAAAAATGAGGTGTATGATGCTCAATTTAATGCCGCTAAAACTAGAATGCCGACGTTGTAAAAAACTGTATTTATATCAAGCCAAACCAAGCTATCCAACCCTGCGCTGCCCGATCTGCGATAGAACCACAATGCTGCATGGTCTTGCAGAAACTGCAGATTTATTGCGACATCCTTTTCGCTTTATGTTGAGTTATCTTAAACCGTCATGGCATAAGCGAGGCAAAGCACACTAAGCAATGCCAAGCCTAGCCCAATAGTGGTCGTGCTTTTCAGCTTTTCTTTAAAGAACAATACACCACTGATCACGCCAAATAGCACCACTAAAATATTCATCCCTGCAAATACCACTGCAGGGCTGTCTTTGAGCAGCATGTGAGCTTTGACATACAAGGCAATATTGGCAAAATTCAGTGCACCCAAAATTAAACCTGCACTGATATTTTGCATACTGCCCATGCTTTTATCGCGGATTAAGATATAAGCCATCGCCAAAACAAAAGCACATACAAACATCAAATTCAGTGCAACTGCAAATTGCAGTCCTAAACCTGTGGTGTATTTAAGCAAAACATCAATCAGTGCATAACCCAACCAAACACAGCTCAAATATAAGATGCCTTGTTGCGCTTTAGCAGACTGCACTGCAGCACGATGCGAATACAAAATGCATAAGACCGCGATAATCCCAAGCGCGATTCCCACAATTTTCAGTTGGCTAAAATTTTCCTGAAAAATAAAATAAGCGGCTGCTAAAGACAAAACCACTGACAAACGCTGTGCAATTTCAGTTTTTAAAATACCTGCGCTGTCCAACGATTTTGCTAATGCTAAAAAGACACTGGGCAACAACACACCCAAACTAATAATGAGCCACCACGGCGTATGTTGGATTGAGATCGTGCCCAAGTTGGGTTTAAACCAGTAAAAACACAACACACTGGCACTGACATAATTCCATGTAATCATCTGCATGGGGTTAAAACCCTGCGTTTTGCAGACTTTTAATAAAATAGAGACCAGTACACTACAAAAGGCTGCGGCTACAATCAGTTCCATGACACGCTCGAGGATTGTTTTTGTTCTTGATTGGAAGTTGTGGACTCATCAGTAAAAAGCCCACAAGGACTGTGGGCTTTCGAGTTCTTAATTAAATTAAGAATTATTTGTAACGTTCAACCATTTTCTCTAAAGAAATTGGGCGAATTTTGTCTGCATTACCTGCAGTACCAAATGCTTCATAACGGTCTATACAAATTTGTTTCATTGCATCTACAGTTTTTGCGAAGAATTTACGTGGGTCAAATTCGCTTGGTTGTTCTGCCATCATACGGCGCATTGCACCAGTAGAAGCTAAACGTAAATCTGTATCGATGTTGATTTTACGCACACCATGCTTAATTGCTTCAACCAATTGCTCAACAGGTACACCATAAGTTTCTTTGATGTCACCGCCGTATTGGTTAATCACCGCCAACCATTCTTGTGGTACAGAGCTAGAGCCGTGCATTACAAGGTGTGTATTTGGCAACGCAGCATGAATTTCTTTAATACGGTCAATTGCAAGAATATCGCCTGTAGGTGGACGAGTAAACTTGTATGCACCGTGCGAAGTACCAACAGCAATCGCTAAAGCATCCACATTAGTATCTGCAACGAAGCTACGTGCTTCTTCAACAGATGTTAACAATTGAGAGTGGTCAAGTACGCCTTCTGCGCCCACGCCATCTTCTTCACCTGCCATACCTGTTTCAAGACTACCTAAACAGCCAATCTCACCTTCAACCGATACACCACACGCATGCGCCATTTGCACAGTACGACGCGTCACTTCGACGTTGTATTCATACGACGTTGGTGTTTTACCATCTTCCCCCAAAGAACCATCCATCATTACTGATGAAAAGCCTAGTTGGATCGAACGCTGACATACATCAGGGCTTGTACCGTGGTCTTGGTGCATAACCACTGGAATATGTGGCCACTCTTCAATTGCAGCCAAAATCAGGTGACGCAAGAATGGCGCACCTGCATATTTACGCGCACCTGCCGAAGCTTGAACAATTACAGGTGAATTGGTTGCATCTGCGGCTAACATAATTGCGCGCATTTGTTCTAAGTTGTTGACGTTAAACGCTGGAACGCCGTAAGCATGTTCACCGGCATGATCCAAGAGCTGGCGCAATGAAATAAGAGCCATAATATCCTCCCAAATAATGTTGGTTATTCTACCCTGTGATTTGTTTCAATTCAGCAACAAATCGCCTTTTTCAAAAAAAAGTCCCTGCAAAAGCAGGGACTTTTAAACAAATTACTACAATTTGTCGTTTTTCAGCACTTATTGCGCTTCAGAAGCAGCAACTTCTGTGTCTGCAGTCGCAACGTCAGCAGGTGCATTTGCAACGTCTTCAGGAATATCGGTGTTGCCTTCATCCAAGATTGGTTGGTCAATTGCGTCGATTGCAGCTTGTTGTTCTGGTGTAACTTGAGCGTTATCTACAACTGCAGAAGATGCATCAGTTTCAGTCGCAGGTGCGCTTTCTTTTTTTGCACAAGCAGTCAAGGCTAAAGATGCAGCAATTAAAGCAGCAAGTGTTAGTTTTTGAATCATCGTCATTTCCTACAGTTAGGTCATTCATTTACTACAGTTTATTGCATATTTATGACATTTTGATGACTACGGCATGACATAAATATAAAAAAGTTGACCGAAGTCAACCTTTTTAAAAATTATTGATAAATTTTCTAGATTTAAGCGCGTTCTAATAATACCGCAACTGCAGGTAAGGTTTTACCTTCTACAAATTCAAGGAATGCACCTCCACCTGTAGAGATATAGCCGATTTTGTCTGCAACTTCATACTTGTCAATTGCAGCTAAAGTGTCACCACCGCCTGCAATAGAGAAACCTGCAGATTCTGCAATCGCCAATGAAAGTGCTTTCGTACCTTCACCAAATTGATCAACTTCAAATACACCCACTGGGCCATTCCAAAGAATTGTTTTTGAAGTTTTTAAAATTTCAGCAAATGCTTTTGCAGTTTCTGGGCCTACGTCTAAAATCATATCGTTGTCTGCAACATCTTCAACTTTTTTCACAGTTGCTTTCGCTGCTGCCAATGAACCCAAGAAATCTTCAAAATTAATTTCAGCGGCATCTGCAACTACAACATCGGTTGGCAGTGGTACAGAAACTTTTGCGGCAATTGCTTTGGCAGTGTCAATCAAATCATTTTCACATAATGATTTGCCCACGTTATAGCCTGCTGCAGCAAGGAAAGTATTGGCAATACCACCGCCTACAATTAATTGATCGCAAATATCAGACAATGAAGTCAATACATCTAACTTAGTCGATACTTTAGAACCTGCAACAATCGCCACCATTGGTTTTTCAGGTGTTTTTAAGGCACGACCCAAAGCATCTAATTCTGCAGCCAATAATGGGCCTGCTGCTGCCACTGGTGCTAAACGTGCCACGCCTTCGGTAGAGGCTTCTGCACGGTGCGCGGTACCAAATGCATCCATCACAAATACATCACACAATGCTGCATATTTAGCGGCAAGTTCTGGGTTGTTTTTCTTTTCACCGTGGTTAAAACGGCAGTTTTCCAATAAAACGACTTGACCAGGAGCAACGTCTACACCATCTAAATAGTCAGTGATCAGTTGAACATCTTGACCTAATGCTTGGGTTAAATACGCAGCTACAGGTGCTAAAGATTGTTCAGCTTTTGGCTCACCTTCAACAGGACGACCTAAGTGAGAATACACCATCACTGCTGCACCTTTGGCAACAGCAGCTTGAATCGTTGGCAATGCCGCACGTAAACGTGCATCGCTGGTGATCACACCATTTTTAACAGGTACGTTTAAATCTTCACGAATAAGGACACGCTTACCTGCTAAATCGAGGTCAGTCATACGCTGAAAGTTCATGTATAGCTCACTTTATTGATATCAAAACGCCACGATTTTAAATGATTATGCAGAAAAAGGTTAGCAACTTTTGTAGAATTGCTGTTTAAAGCAAAAGTTTTGATTATGATAGAGAAAAGCCACCATCTTTCTCGCACTTATGTCTATTCATCCTGATCCAAATATCAATCGTTTAAATGTTTTGGGCGAATCTCTCGCCAGTTGTTGCTTTGATCCTATTACTGGATATTTTCGTAACGGTTTTTGTCATACCGCCCCAACCGATTTAGGTCAGCACACCGTTTGTGCACAAATGACCTCTGATTTTTTAAATTTCTCGCAAAAAATTGGCAATGATTTAATCACGCCAGTACCAGAAGTTGGTTTTAACGGCTTACAACCGGGTGATTTCTGGTGTATTTGCGTCACCCGTTGGGTTGAAGCCTATCAGGCAGGTCAAGCACCACCAATTAAAATTCAAGCCTGTCATCAGTCAGTATTGTCTTATGTGCCTTTAGATATTTTGATGGATTATGCGGTGTGATGATCTGATGCAACATCCTGAAATTATTTTAGCGTCTGGCAGTCAAACTCGTCAGCAATTGATGAATCGTCTGCATTTGGCGTATAAGTCAATTTCACCTGATATTGATGAATCTGCACAGGGTGAATTGCATGCAGATAATTTGGCGCGACGCTTGGCTTTTGAAAAAGCACACTGTATTGCGCAGCAATATCCTGATGCAATTGTGATTGGTTCAGATCAAGTGGCATGGCGTGAACAGCAGCCAGATATTTTTATAGGTAAACCGCTCACTTCAGAAAAAGCTATACAACAATTACAAGCCAATTCAGGTCAAACGGTTTATTTCAGCACTGCGCTGAGTGTGCAGCAGCAATCTACAGGCTTTGAACAAACGGTTGTAGAACACTACACAGTTAAATTCCGCAGCTTAACTGACAATGAAATTGCACGATATGTTGCAAAGGAACAACCGCTACACTGTGCAGGTAGTTTTATGTGCGAAGGTTTAGGTATTAGTCTGTTTGAAGCCATGCAAGGCAATGACCAAACTACCTTGATGGGTCTGCCGATGATTCAGTTATGCCGCATGTTAAGAATGCTGAATATTCAGGTTCCTTAAGTTTAAAACTGTGTAATTTAACAGCCGTGAATATTTATAAAGACTATAAATCACCTTGCCCTTTGCAGCGACAAATCAGACAATATTGAGATTATTGATAAAACTTGCTTAGGCTATTTTATGTCGCAACCTTTAGATGTTTTGGGCGGAATTACCGCAGAACAATTCCTAAGTGAATATTGGCAAAAAAAACCACTTTTGGTACGCAATGCACTCCCAGAAATTGCCAACCTACTTGAACCTAGTGATGTAATGGAACTGGCACTTGAAGAAGATGTGACTGCCCGTTTAATCAAACAAAAAGATCGCGATCCAAATCAATGGACTGTGAAATCATCACCGCTCATTAAGGCTGATTTTCAAAAAATGCCAAAGTTGTGGACGCTATTGGTACAAGCCGTTGATCATTACTCTTTTGATCTCGCTGAACTTTGGAAAAAATTTCCTTTTATTCCGCAATGGCGACGTGATGACATAATGGTGTCTTATGCCCCTAAAGGCGGCTCTGTAGGTCAGCATTTTGATTTCTACGATGTGTTTTTGCTACAAGGCTATGGACATCGTCGTTGGCAACTTGGGCAAATGTGTGATGCTGAAACTGAATTTGTCGCAGGACAACCGTTAAAATTATTGCCTGAAATGCAGGTCAATTTTGATGAAGTTCTTGCACCTGGCGATTTACTCTATGTGCCACCGGGTTTGGCACATTATGGCGTGGCGGAAGATGATTGTCTGACGTTCTCGTTCGGTTTCCGCATGCCGAATATTAGTGAAATGATGGATCGAGTGAGCGATAAATTCTCTGCCGATGAAATGTTACGCACGCCACTACAAGACCTTGTTCGTAAAAAAAGTACCCAAATTGGCGAAATGACTGCGACAGAATTGGATTATCTGAAAGCAGAATTGTGGGCGCGTTTACAAAACTCATCGGTGTTGGATGATGCGATTTTAAGCTTAATGTCTGAACCGAAATATCCTGAAAATATTCCTGAAGTAGATGAAATAGGTGTAGGCGATTTAGAAGATGCGCTAGATCAGGGTTATCAAATCATGTTGGAACCCGCCTCTCGCCTACTTTATGCAAATCAGCTAGATGAAGTTTTATTTTGGGCGAATGGTGAAGCGATTTGTGTCGCAGAAGCATCTATCCCTACGCTGCAAAAAATTGCCAATGGTGAACGCGTGCTGCTCGATGAAAACCTTTACGACGCAAATATTTTGGAAGATTTGGTACAACTGCTCAATGAATCCATTTTAATGTTGTTACCTGCTGAAGACGCTTAAAATATTCGTTTCAGCCCCCTCAAGATGATCAATTCATCTTGGGGAATTTAGATAAGCGGGATCTAAAGTTAAAACTGCCTGAATTAACGTATAGCCAGGTGTCGAATTTAATTTTAATTGCCCTCCAACCCGTTCTAAACGCATTTTCATACTGCGCATCCCAATACTCATGCCATGTTCAAGCACGCTATTGGCTTCAAAACCTACACCATCATCCTGAATTTTAAGTACCAATTGCTTAGGCGGTACAAATTGCATACTGACGGATACATGCTTGGCTTGGCTGTGTTTAATCACATTGGTTAAACTTTCTTCTAATACCCGCATCAAAGTTAAGCACTGTAACGAATTCGGCTCAATCACCCATTCATTTGGAAAATCCCACTTGGAATGAATATCCATTTCATCCATCAATTGACTAAAACGATGACGTACTGGCGCAACCCAAATTTTAGGATTTTCAGGCACTTTAGAACCAATGGAAGAACCACTATCAATAATTTGACGTAAATCATCACGCAGTAATTTCAGCATAGATAAGAACTGCTGATTACTCATGTTCTGTTCGCTTTGGTCGACCATAATCATGGAACGTACCAAAGATGCACCCAAACCATCATGCAAATCATGCGATAGATGAATCCGCTCTTGCAAACGCACATTTTCCAATTCTAAATAATGCTTTTCTGACATACTGCGTTTTAAATCATCACTGACTTCAAAAACTTTAAGCTCTAAATCTTGATTAAATTTCTCAATTTTTTGAATATTTCTTTTTAGGCGCATGCCTAAAATAATCGCAATAAATAAAGTAATTACTGGCGAGGTATACGGTGATAATGGCTGATATAAACTTGCCGTTGCCGCATTACTTAAACGAAATACATCTACACCCGCAAAAAAGCCAATCAAGGTTAAACAAAATAGCAGCAGATATACTTCTGTTTTTGGGGATTTATACGCTAAATACGCCAAATAAAAATAAACCACGCCTAGTAAGCTGGCATAACTTAAAAAGACAATCCCAAATACCAGTTTGACATAATCTAAGGGTGTTAAAAACACACAAACGATTACCGCTAAACTCAGAATAAAAATACTTTCTTCCAATATTGGCAAGCGTTGATTGACAAACCTAATTAAATACAGACTAAAAGCTAAAACATAGAGGATAAAAAAGCTTAAATTGGCTTGAGATGCCACCAATACACTTGGGTATGGAAAGGTTTCTGTGGTTAAAAAATGAGAAATAAATAATAACCAGAACATGCAACTCAACGCGAACCAACCAAAACTCTGATCACGGCGTAAAAACAGCCAAATAACCAAACATAAAATGCCTAAAGTGGCAGATAAAATCGCATTAATTTCAAATAAAGTACGTTTATTCCATATACTTTGCTGGTGCTGTTCAATATTGTTATGCACATTATTAAAACTTATTTTTCCTATACCCGCATTTTGAAATGCATATCCATTTACATAGACCAATATTTGATTTTTACCTTGTTTTAAGCCTGAAATAGGTAAAATCCAGTAACGTGGCATATTCCAGTTTTTTGACAAAGGCTCTTCTAAATGTTGACTTGCCCAAAGTAAATCTTGATTCAGATAAACTGCCCCTGCACTATTTAAAAAATTCAGTGCAAAAACGATGGGTTGATTTAAACGATGATCACGCTCACAAAACCACTCCCACTCTATTTTGTACCACGCCCCACCATTATAATTTTTCCAGCGATCATCCCAAACGTCGGGCAGTTGAACATTTTCCCAACCCGTTTCAGGTTTTTTATTATGTGATGCTGTTTTGGCAGAGCTGATTGAAAGTACATGCACATTGCAGTACTGATTAATTGGGTACACCACTTGCTGCGCATAGCTTTGCCACGCACAGAACAATAACAACACGCCCAAACCATACTGCCAAAGCCTTTGAATCATAAAAGACCTAAAGTTCTAGCGGTACTGACAGCCTTAGTGCGTTTAGTGACCGACAACTTCCGATAGATATGTTTAATATGACTTTCAACGGTATAACGCGACACAAATAATTGCTCAGCAATTTCACGGTTACTTAAGCCCTGCGCCACCAGATTTAAAATTTCTAATTCACGATTGGTGAGCTGTTCATAATGTGAGTTGAATGCTTGAGCATCGGCGCGATCTGATAAATCTTCGGTCAGCACGGGTACTTTTTGATGTGAAATTTGCGATAAAATTTCACGGGCGATAAATGGGTCTATCGGTGCACCACCTCTTAAAATGCTGCGTATTGCGATAATAATTTCAGCATCATCACGTTCTTTAAGCACATAGCCTGTTGCACCTGCTTGAATTGCAGAAAATAAGCTGTCTTGGGTGCTCCATGCAGAAATCACCAAAATTAATGCGCTTGGATCTCTAAAATGTAATTGTTCGATTAGTTCTTTACCATTGCCATCGGGCAAGCCTAAATCGACTAAAGCTAAAGCAATCGGATGATCTTCTATACACGTCATTGCAGCTTTAAGATGACTCACGAAAAATAGCATGTCATCTTGATAGCCAATATCATGCAAAATTTTTCTAAGACGTGACTGAATAATAGGCTCATCTTCAACAATTAAAACCGGTACGGGTAATATCGCTTCCATTTCTGCCATCATTCATCCCCTTGATTATGTTTGTAAATATATCAATCGTTTTGATGTAAACACTATCCCTAGAATTAAGGAGTTTTTCAAATTTAGCTTATTTTATAAACATGAGCATAGCACTGAAACATGAAACTCGAGCATGAAATAAAAAATAAATGTGAAGTACTATTTTATTTTAGAAATCGCTTCACATTTTAATGAGCAGCGCAGCATAAATATGCTTTGATGCCGAGAACAGCATCAAAGCAAATGTAGAGCCGTATTTAAAAGATGGTTGATAAATTAATAATAAGTCTTAGAGCTATGTGCATGTAAAAATGCAGGAATCAGCCCTGTTAAAGCCGCACGAATATCCGCACGTTCATTGATTAATTGATGCGAGCCTTCTTCTAACATGAGTAAGGTTTGCAGGCGGAATTTACGCCGAATAAACTCAATGTTGTAGCGCCAATCTACGGTTTGATCTTGCGCCCCTTGTGCCAACCAAACAGGAATACGGCAAGCTGGACGTTCTTCCATCTCCAACATCCATTTAGACATGGCTAAAATCCAATCCATGCCCATCATTCTAGGTTGCAGCGGGTCTTTTAAACGCACAAAGCGTAAAAATTCAGGATTATGATTATTGCGTCGGAAATGTCGCGGCACTTCACGCTTAATCCGACGGATAATGCCCAAACCAACAGAGTTATGCCACCATGCCGATTTTGCAGGACGAATCAAAGGCGATAACAACAACACACGCTCTACAAATGGATTTTCACGGCGCTGAGCAAATTCCAACAAGTGATGCATCCAAATTGCACCACCTGTACTTTGCCCAATGCCCAACCACGGTTTTGGCAATTGATCGGCATTTTTTACATATTGATAAACCGCATGTAATACTTGCTGATAATGATCAAAATTTTTGATGTTGGCAGGATAACCATCACTCAATCCATGTCCGGGCAAATCATAAGTCAAAACACTAAAGCCCTGCTCTAATAATTCTTTGACGATAGGTTGATAAATCCCGCTATGTTCCAAATAGCCATGCAGTAGAAATACCGTGCCCTGCACCTGATCAAATTTGGTTTTGCTTAAATCGGGTTGAAAAATTTGCACATGCAATTTAAACAACGGCATTTGCACATAGCCTTGCCAATGTTCACAGTCCAACAAATGAAAACCATAAAGCTGTCGATAGGCTTGTAACTCAACACTCGGTTCAAAACCACGATTCAAATTTAAAGGTTGTAGAATTTGTGGTGTGGTTTCCCGACTCGGCACTGGCAAATCTAATTGCTTCAACACGCTTGGGTTTAAAAATGGAATATCAGGCATTATGGCACCTCACGACATGCGCTAGAACCAATCAAGACATCCCGAATGGCGGCAAGCATTTCATAATTGGCACGGCGGCTGTGATCATAGTTTTGTTCACTTGGACGCCATGCGGTCAGTTGAGTCGGCATTGGAGCTTCGACAGGAATCGTTTCAATTCCATTTAAAGCAAATAAACGGCGGGTGCGTGGCATGTGATAACGGTCTGTAATCAAAATCACTGTCGGCGCCCCCCCTTTTTTTTGTAATAATAAAGAACTAAAACGTGAATTTTCACAAGTATTCATGCTGCGATCTTCTAATAATTTTGCTTCGACATCATATTTTTTTAACCAACGCTGCATATAAGGTGCTTCTACACCACTCAGTACAATCGGCAATTGATATTGTTTTACCACCGCTAGGGTCGTTTCTAAACGTAAACGTGTGTAGTCATTGACCACAATATCTTTGCCATTATCATCTAAAGTTAAGCCACCACCTAAAACCACAATCGCATAAGGTTTAGAGTTTGCAGGTATTTTTGGAATATTTTGTTGCTGAATTAAAGCAATATCTTTAAAGATTTCTTCATCTACAGGCTCACTTTCGGTTTCGGCAATTTTATGAGTGCTTAAAAACTCCAAGTATTGTTCCATGAGTACCTGATTTTCATGACTATCCAAATTGAGCAAGGCTTTTACATTTTCGGATGGGTCTTCTACAACTGCTTCAGAAGCTGCATTAGACACCAACAATGGGACTTGCGGCAACTCTTGCTCAGATGCTAATTTTTTTTGCGTTTGTTCTTCTAAAATAAGCGCTTGTAAGGCTTTATAACGAGCCTGAATTAAAGTTAAATTTTTCGAATTTTCAGATTGAATCTCTTGCTCCATCAGCTTCAAATAAGCTTGTCGGGCAATCCATAAATCTGAACCGGGTTCCAAGCTGTCTTGATCACTAAAAGCCGCCATTTGCTGACTTTTTGCTGCCACTTGATTCACTTCTACAGGTACCAAAGTGTTCAGCGTTTTGACCACCAAAGTAGAATAAAAAGGTGAATAGATAAAAATCATGAACGCTGCAAACAATACAAATAGCACGGCAGCAATTTGTACCAATCTGAGCATCCAATGATTCTGTTTCATCTTCACTTAACCTACCGGTTGATGTGCACGAATCAAACCTGTTTCATCAAATAACACAGGTTCAGGTTCTAGTGAAATACCAAAACGACTCAAAACATCTTGCTGCACAGCACGATAGGTGTGTTGCACATCTGCCAAAGTGGCATCGGCATAATTGACTAAAACCAACGCTTGTTTATGAAACATACCCACCACACCCAGTTGTTTTCCCTTCCAGCCAGCTTGATCAATCAACCAGCCTGCTGCAATTTTAACTTGCGCATTCGGCTGTGGGTAATGGGGTAAATTTGGAAATTGTGCTGCAATTTGGTCAAATTGCTGAGTCGAAATCACAGGATTTTTAAAGAAACTACCTACATTTGGATATTCTGCAGGATTAGGCAGCTTACTTTGGCGAATTTGAATGACTTGTTGCTGCAGATTTTCAGCAGTTTGCTCATCGCCTACAGCAGCTTTTAAGTCGCCATAATTTAATTTTAACGCAGCCTGTTTTAACAGTTTAAAAGTCACATGGGTAATGATGTAACGGTTGGGATGATCTTTAAAAATACTGTGTCGATAGGCAAACTGACAATCTGCAGCAACAATTGAGCTGAATTGTTGGCATTCACGATCATAGACCTGCACAGATTCAATAAACTCACCGACTTCAACGCCATAAGCACCAATATTTTGCACAGGTGAAGCGCCGACCAAACCTGGAATTAAAGCCAGATTTTGCAGACCATATAACTTTTGTTCCGTACTCCACAACACAAACTCATGCCAGACTTGTCCTGCCCCAACTTTTAGGGTGACACTTGCATCATCTTCAGCGCATTTTTCGATGCCCTGAATATCCATGTGCATGACCAAGGCATGAATATGTTCAGGCAATAACATATTGCTACCACCCGATAAAATCAGCACATTTAATTGTTCTTTCTGGGCAAATGCCAAAGCATCCTGTACATCTTGAATATTTTCAATTTTGACATAATGCGACGCAGTTGCATCTAAATTGAGCGTATTGAAAGGTTTGAGTTGCATGTTGTAGTGAATGTGCATGACTTAAACCTTCAATTCAAATTGTTGTTGTAAAACTTTCACCCATGCGCGACTACTCGACTCGCATTGATCGAGCACCCGCTCAAAACCATCGGCTTCGCCATAATATGGATCGGGTAATTCTTGCTGCGTATAATGCGGATCGTGTTCGCTCATTAAGGCTATTTCAGCGCGCAAACTGCCCAGTTCAGCTTCAGCACGGCGCATTAAAGATTGAATATTGCTTAAGTTTTCAAAATCCATCGCCAAAATCAAATCAAACTCGACAAAGTCTTGTATACGTAACTGACGCGCGCGCAATGTAGATAAGTCATAACCACGTTTGAACGCATGTTTTTGGCTGCGTAAATCTGGGGCTTTGCCTGGATGATAATTACTGGTTCCAGCAGAATCTACCAACACATTGAGTTGTTGTTCATCACAAAAATGTCGAAGTACAATTTCTGCCGTTGGAGAGCGGCAAATATTTCCCAAACAAACACATAACACCTTATATGGCGTTTTGGATGACATAAACAACCTCAAAGCTACTTTATTTTTAAGAGTCTTATGTTAAGTTATTTATGATATGAATCCTATATCGTGACCCTACAATAATGTTGAATTAAGTATAAAAATTAGGAATAAAGACGATGCAGCATTTTCAATTTCAAACAGTTGGCAACATTATTTCTGGATTGGGTTCAATTTCTGAACTAAAAACGGTTTTAACCGAAAAAAATTATAAGCGTTTGTTATTGGTCACCGATGCTGGCATTTTACAACAACAATTACATCAACCTATTTTAGAAATTTTAAAGCAACTGCAACTGGACTATGCCATTTACTCGAATGTGCAAGCCGACCCCGCAGAACAGATTGTGTTAGAAGCAGTTGATTTTGCCAAACAGCAAAATATTGATGTTGTATTAGGTTTTGGTGGGGGTAGTGCGATGGATGTCGCCAAAATTATTGCCGTGCTGAGTCATCCTGCACAAACTCAACAACTGTCAGACTTGTACGGTGTCGGCAATGCGAAAGCACCACGTTTACCGCTCATTCTAGTTTCCACTACAGCAGGCACAGGTTCAGAAGTCACACCTATTTCCATTGTCACCACAGGTGCAACCAGTAAAACAGGCATTGTTTCTCCTATTTTATATGCCGATGTTGCCATTTTAGATGCCAATTTTACCCGTCATCTACCTGCACAGATTACCGCAGCCACAGGTATAGATGCGATGGTACATGCCATTGAAGCCTATACTTCTAAAATCAAAAAAAATGCGTATTCAGATTTTCTGGCAAAACATGCGCTGCGTTTACTTGATCAAAACTTAAAATTAGTGCTTGAAGATGGCAGCAATATGCAAGCACGGCAAAACATGCTGTTTGGTTCAATGCTGGCAGGACAAGCCTTTGCCAATGCTCCTGTGGCTGCGGTACATGCGCTTGCCTATCCTTTAGGCGGACATTTCCATATTTCACATGGGCATAGCAATGCATTGGTACTAACCGAAGTTTTAAAATTTAATGCGCCTGCAGCCAAACAGTATTATGCAGAACTGATGTGTTGGTTAGACCCACGCAGTAAAGGCTGCACAGATGGATTATGTGATTTGTTTATTGATCATTTACAAAATCATTTAGATCAAAGTGGCTTGGTGTTAAAACTCAATGCCCTAGGCATAGCAGAAAACATGCTGCCACAACTGGCAGAAGATGCGATGCTGCAAAGCCGTTTATTGCAAAACAACCCGAGAGCAATGCAAATGCAGGATGCGTTACAGATTTACCAAGCCATTTATGCCTAACATTTACGCTTAACGTTCTGTATTTAACTTTCTACATTTATTTGGGATGATTTCCACCCATTAAAGCATGACACCACGTCGATAAAAATATAGGTAAACTTGTGAAACCTGACACCAAAACCCGTGAGCAATACGCTTTTTTCTTTCCCATCCAAACTCGCTGGGCAGACAACGATATGTATGGACATGTCAATAATGTCACTTATTACAGCTATTTTGACAGCGCAGCCAATGCCCTACTGATGCAAAAAGCAGGCTTTGAACCCAAACGATCACCCTGTATTGGTTTAGTGGTCAATTCCACCTGTCATTTTTTGCAGGAATTGTCCTATCCTGAAATGATTGAAGTAGGTGTTGCTATTCAAAAAATTGGAAACTCATCCTTAATTTATGATTTGGCAATTTTTAAAAACAATCAAAATCTTGCCGCTGCACAAGGACAAGTGGTGCATGTATTTGTAGATCGAATTACACGCCAAAACTGCCCGATTCCTGACTCCATCCGCGAAGCATTACAGCCATATAAAAGCACAGATTCAGCTTGCGCTTAGCAAAAAATAAGGCTGGTTTGACCCAGCCTTAAAATTCTGCAAACAAAAGCTAACAACAGGTTATTTCAACTGAATGTTATGTAATTCGCCATCAAAGTTTTGCAAAATATCTTTCACAATCGGTTCTTGATGCAATAAATTTTCAGCCCGTTGATAAGCGCGTTGTTTGCGCTGTTGCTGCAAAATGTACGGTGTCGTGTCATCCACATTTTCATATTGCACTTTAAACAGAGTTTTACTCCACTGTTCTTTTAAAGCACTTTCTAAAGCATGTTGCAGTTGAGTCAATAACTGCTGATATTGCTCAGGAATATGAAAAACCGATTCAGCATTAATCTGCCCCGTCATTACGCCATGCTGCGCCAATTCTTGCACGGCAGGTGACAACTCGCTGTGTCTAAACCAATATTCCCACTTGTCTAAAGTCCACTCACCTTCTAAAACTTGCGGCTGTAAACGCAGAATATCCTGCGGCATTAATTGATCATCGGCATTAGATGCTATGGTTTGCTGCGGTTGTGCTGTCGCACTGGCAACATTCGGTTCGACTTCAGTCGCTGCTAAATCAAATAAAGCGGTTTCTGCATTACTTACATTTTGTGTAATTGACGGTGAAGCATTATTCGATTGTAGTGTAGATGAAACTAGCGATGTTTCGACTGATGCAGCAAGATCACCTAACGGTGCAACGGCATCAAAACTTTCCAGTAAAAAATCATCATGACTTTGCACATCAGATGTAGTGCTTACCGATGAGGCATCTTCATCTAAACCAAACAATTGTGCATCTGCATTTGGATCAAACACGATAGATTCAGATTGCTTATCCTCAGCCTGTATTGCAGTTTCTTCATTCACTGCAGGTTCTGACATAGATTCTGGTGAAATCGCAGCTGTTGAGTGTAGCGCTTGCGGAGTCGATTGTTGCGCTTGAATCGACTGTTGATCTTGATGTGTTAAAGCTTCAGGCTCATCCTCATCTAAAAAATCATCTGAAGAAGGTTCTGCAACACTGGTTTGTGTCGTGGTGTGATCTGAATAATCGTCATCCTCATAGTCAAATCCATCAAGATCAGGTGTTGCAACCGCATCTAATTCAGTTACATGCTGTTCCGCTTGTGCTGTATTTTGAGTTGCCACAGCTTGTGGAGTTTGCTCCATTTGAGCAACTGGCTGGGAAGCCGCTGTTTGTGCAGTATTTTGTGGCGCAGCAACCAACACTTCATTGGCTTGCAAAGGTCGAAATGCCAGTAAACGCAGTACACACATTTCAAAGCCTTGTTCTTGGGTTACGGCAATTTGTAAATCGGCGCGTCCTTTACAAGCAATTTGATAATACAACTGTAAATCTTGTGCAGAGATCAGACCCGCAAGCTGCTGAATTTTTTGATTAATTTCAGCACTGTATTTTAGGTTTAAATCTGGCAGATATTGCATGATTGCCAATTCATGCAGTGTCGAAATTAACTGATCCAACACCAAAGACACATCTAAAGCTTGCTGTCTAAATTGTAATAACAACTGACTCACACGCTGCTGTTGGTTTTGATGAATCGCTAAAATCAAATCATAGATAATGGTGCGATCAATCAAGCCCAGCATGTCTTTGACATCTTGATGATGAATTTCACCCTGACCATAAGCAATGGCTTGGTCTGTCAAAGACATCGCATCACGCAAAGAACCTTGCGCAGATTCAGCAATCTGCCAAATTGCATCTTGCTCTGCAACAATCTGTTCTTTGGCTAAAATATCCGTTAAATGACTGGTAATTTCATCGACCTGCAATGGACGCAAAGTAAATTGCAAACAGCGCGAAATCACAGTAATAGGGAGTTTTTGTGGGTCTGTGGTCGCAAACAGAAACTTCACATGCTCAGGCGGTTCTTCCAAAGTTTTTAGCAAAGCATTGAACGAATGCGTAGACAGCATGTGCACTTCGTCAATCAGATAAACCTTAAAACGTCCCTGAGTCGGTGCATAAGGTACGTTATCGAGCAACTCACGTGTGTCTTCAACCTTAGTACGTGACGCCGCATCAATTTCGATTAAATCAATAAAACGACCTTCATTGACCGCAGTACAGGTCGGACACACTTCACATGGGGTAGATGTCACGCCTGTTTCACAGTTCAGGCATTTGGCCAAAATACGCGCAATGGTAGTTTTACCTACACCACGTGTTCCCGTAAAAAGATAAGCATGGTGCAAACGCCCACGTTCCAAAGCACTGGTCAATGCCCGTGATACATGGTTTTGTCCCACCAATTCATTAAAATTACGAGGACGATATTTACGCGCAAGTACCTGATACATGAATGCTCCTTTTTACAGGTCTAAGCATACTGTTTTTTTGGCAAAGAGTGAACGTACAATCACGCCTAAAACCAGCCTTTACGCCCTTGCAATTGCCGATCTGCACAGCGAATGGCTTCCTGACTCAGTCCCCAAAGTCGATAATCACCAATTAAAGAACCTGCAGCAAAATTATGGGTATAGGCAAAACTGAGTTGACGGTCAGGATCACACCACGCGCCTGAACCATTAAAACCCATGTGTCCAAAACCGTGAGAGCGCTTACCCAAACTTAATACACGGTGATAGCCTAATCGCCAATGCATCGGGATAGGCATAACTCGATCACGCTGCACATATTGCACTTGGCTTAATTGCTGAAAAACTTCAGGCTGAACCAATTGCTGACCCTGCCATGATCCACCCTGCGCCAACATGGCATAAATACGTGCCAAACTTTGGGCAGTAAATACACCATTGGCAGCAGGAATCACAGCTTGCAAACCAGTATCACTAAAAAAACTAAAATTTTTCATGCCTTTGGGAATCATGCCATCCTGAAAGTCTTGCGGATTTTGCCCACTCCATGCAATGACTTTATCGAATATTGATACAGGACGTTTGCTCGATTTAGCTTGGTTTTGAACTTTAGCTGTCTGTTTATTTGTGGGTGATGAATCTGTTTGCACTGATGTCACAGCAGTTTTAAATGGTCGTGCGACACGCGAAAGCTCAGACGCAGGCACACCAAAATACGCCCCATCCAAAGCCAAAGATTCAACCAAGTATTGCTGCATCAATTCAGCCAATGTTTGACCTGTAGCTTTTTCTAAAATCCCACCGACCAGCCAGCCAAAAGTTAAAGGTTGATACGCTGCCTCACTTGCTACATCAAAACGTGGCTTGGCTTGAGCCAACACATCCAGCATGTGCGACCAATCTGCCATTTCAGTCGCATCGGCAATGATATTACGGATGTCATATAAACCACTTTGATGACTCAGCACATGCCTTAAGGTCATCAATGCTTTGCCATTTTGGGCGAATTCAGGCCAGTATATATAAATGGGAGTATCGTAATCGACCAGTCCTTGACTGACCAAAATATGTGCCAGTGTCGCTAATACACCTTTGCCTGTGGAATAACATACCGATAACGTATCGGCTTGCCAGTCTTCATCTGGCGACTTTTTACCTGTGTAAATATCGACGACTTTCTGACCTTGAAAGTACACCGCTAAAGCAGCCCCGCCCTGTTGGCTACGTGCATTTTGCAAACGGCTAAATTGCATCGCTAAATCATGAAACTCAGGTGCAACCCATCCACGATAATTTTCAGTTTCAGCAAAAATATAATCCTTTAAATGTTGCATCGTCCTGTCTATCTCGTTTTTATTATTAATAAAAAGCTAGCGCAAATAAAAAGCCTAAATCCAAAGGATTTAGGCTTTCGATCACTGAATTAAAGCGCGGTGACAACACCTGTCACGTGCGGTTTTTGGTTTTTACTGTTTCGAATTAAAAAGTCTGTATTTTTAGCGTCCGTTGCAGTTAAAAACTCAACTTTAGATGGCAAATACATAGGTAACTTAAACCACACATCGACTTCATAAGCATCTGGCAAAGTTAAACTAGATAAGGCTTTGGCTTTGCTCCACATGCCGTGCGCAATCGCTTGTTTAAAGCCAAATGCTTTTGCAGTAATCGCGTGGATATGAATTAAGTTAAAATCGCCAGACGTTAAAGCATAACGGCGACCTGTATTTTCAGAAATATCCCATTCAGCTTGAACGGCATAGTTTAGCGCTTTGCTTTCTGCAGGCTTTGCAGCAGCTTTAGTGGTGGTTTTTTGACGTGCTAAATACGTGGTCAAACCTTCCATCACCACCTCATTGCCTACTTTAACGGTGGTAATAAAATCAAACTGTACGCCTTTATCATGTGGTTGCAATTCACCAAATTTACACGACAAGGTCAGTTGTTCATTCAATCCAACTTTACGGCTTTGTTTGACTTGGTTGCGAATATGCACCAAGCCCAAAATTGCAAATGGAAATGCTTCTTGGGTCATCATGTGCATTTGCAGACTTTGTGACAATACAGCCAAATAAATTGCAGGAATATAGCCGTTATTTTTAAAACCTGTCACTGCATTATAGGCTTTTAAGTGCTTTTGATCGACCTTGAATGAATCCACCACATATTCAACTTGCGGCAGAACTTTTTCACCTTTTGGCTTTTTAAAAATTAAGCCCTGAATCACTTTTGGATAGGCTAAATAGGGTTTTGGAAGTTGACTAAAATGGCGAGTATTCATACTGAACCTTTGAGAAGTTTTTCTAATTTATTTAATGGAGTTCTTTCTCCCGCTGGGAGAAAGCTAGAGAGAAGGGTTAATAATCTATCCCCTTATCTCCCTCTCCTAAATCCTCTCCCCAAGGGAGAGAACTTTGAAGGTGTTAAGCCCCTAACAAGCTTTGACCACAAACACGTACCACGTTACCATTAATACCTGTCGATGCCGATGAAGCAAAGTAAGCAATGGTTTCTGCAACGTCTACAGGTAAACCACCTTGACTCATAGAGTTCATACGGCGACCTGCTTCACGAATGGCAAAAGGAATTGCAGCAGTCATTTGCGTTTCAATAAAGCCCGGTGCAACCGCATTAATGGTGATGCCGTTGTTTAAAACAGGTGCGGTGAATTTCACGACACCAATCACGCCAGCTTTAGATGCTGCATAGTTGGTTTGACCCAAGTTGCCTGCAATACCTGAAATTGAAGATACGCAAACAATACGACCATTGGCATTTAAACCATCATTTTCCAATAAGTAATCGTTCACACGCTCAATTGCAGACAAGTTGATGTTAATGACTAAATCCCAAAGCTCTGGTTTCATATTTGCCAAAGTTTTGTCACGGGTAATCCCCGCATTATGCACAATAATATCCAAACCACCTTGCGCAGCGGCAGCTGTTTTAATTTGCTCGCCTGCATCTGCAGCAGTAATGTCAATTGCTAGTGTTGAACCACCGATTTCAGCGGCAACACGGTCTAAATCTGCTTGTTGTTGTGGAACGTCTAGGCAAATAACGTGTGCACCATCACGTGCCAACACATGCGCAATCGCTTCACCAATACCACGGCTTGCACCTGTCACTACAGCAGTTTTACCTGCCAATGGTTTTGCCCAATCTACATCTACAGTTGCAGCACTCGACACACGAATCACCTGACCTGACACATAAGCAGAACGTGGTGAAATGGCAAAACGTAACGTAGATTCTAAGTTTGCTGCAGCACCTTGATCGACATAAATTAAGTTAGCCGCAATGCCTTTTTTAAATTCTTTGCCTACCGATTTTACAAAACCTTCCAAAGCGCGTTGTGCAATGGCTTTTTTCACACTGCCTGCAGTTTCTGGTGTAGTACCAATCACCACCACGCGACCAGAAGCCTGAATTTGACGTGCGATTGGGTTAAAGAAATCATAAAGCGCTTTTAATTGTTCTGAGTTTTCAATACCTGAAGCATCAAACACCACCACTTTAAATTTAGATTCTTTATCGCCCGAATTGAACGCACCTAAATTTAAACCTACTTTTGCCGCAGCTTGTTGCAATTCTGCATTGTTGCCTGCATAACTATTGGCATGTACATTGGCTAAAACCTGTGCAATTTCAGCAGATAAATCACTTGCAGGCGCTGCACCTAAAAGTACTGCACCTTTTACCACAGGCGTTGCAGACTCGAAACGATCTAAAAAAGTTGGGGATGGTAAACCCAAATTTTTAATGACAAATTTACCAATAGGAGATTTTGCAAATGTTTGGTATTGATCAGTCATGATTATTATCTCTCATAAATTCATTTTTTGATGGATTACACGATATCTTTTAACATCAATATGATGCCAAATGCCCACATTTCAATAGCGTTACCCGTTTGTGCTAAATCATACTTGAGTTAATTATCAGATGTCTTGACCTGAATGCATTCTGCAATGTCATTGTAGTCAATTCAGCTGTCATACTATTGTGCTAATGTACGCATCAAGTAGACCCTTAACATGCTTGGAAAAGCCTTATGAGCAAAACAACTCAAGAAAATCCAGCAGTGGAAAATTCTGCAACGGATTCTGTGTCAAATACATCAACTGCTAAACGTACAAGCAAAAGTAGCAACACTGCAACCCGTTCCAACACGAGTACGACAAAAACTACACGTACCCGCACGACTAGCCGTGCTAAAACAACTGCTTCAACGCAAACAAAAGCACCATCTAATACCAATACCTCTGTTCAACAGGATAAAATTATGAGCCAAAACACTGTTCGCCGCGTTGCTATTATCGGTGGTAACCGTATTCCATTCGCACGTTCTAATGGCGCTTACTTTACTGCATCTAATACAGATATGTTTACAGCAGCATTAAATGGCTTGGTTGAACGCTTCAATTTACAAGGTCAGCGTTTAGGTGAAGTGGTTGCTGGCGCAGTACTCAAACACAGCCGTGACTTCAATATGACCCGTGAGTGCGTACTGAATACTGCCCTTGCACCTGAAACACCTGCTTACGATTTACAACAGGCGTGCGGTACTGGTTTGCAAGCTGCATTTTTAGTCGCCAATAAAATTGCTTTGGGTCAAATTGATGTAGGTATCGCAGGTGGTGTAGATACTACTTCTGACGCACCAATTGCCTTTGGTGATGGTTTACGTAAAGCTTTGCTTGAACTCAACATTGCAAAAACAGGTAAAGACCGCTTAAAAGCATTAACTAAAATCAACGTTAAAGACCTGATGGATGCGCCACGTAACGGTGAACCACGCACAGGTTTATCAATGGGCGACCACCAAGCCATTACTACGTTGGAATGGGGCATCTCTCGTGAAGCGCAGGATGAGTTAGCAGCTTCATCTCACCAAAAAATGGCAGCTGCCTATGACGAAGGTTTCTTTGATGATCTCATCACGCCATTCTTAGGTTTAGAACGTGACAATAACTTACGTGCAGATTCTACTGTAGAAAAACTAGCGAAGTTAAAACCTGCTTTTGGTAAAGGCGACGCGCGCACTATGACGGCGGGTAACTCGACTCCACTAACCGATGGTGCATCTTGCGTATTACTTGCCTCTGAAGAATGGGCAAAAGCCAATGGTCACGAAGTCTTGGCATATTTGACTTTCCAAGAAACTGCAGCAGTTGATTTTGTAGGCAAAAAAGAAGGTTTGTTGATGGCACCTGCGTACGCTGTTCCACGTATGCTTGAACGTGCTGGTTTAACATTACAAGACTTCGATTATTACGAAATTCACGAAGCGTTTGCATCTCAAGTCTTGTCGACCTTAAAAGCATGGGAAGATCCAAACTTCTGTAAAGAGCGTTTAGGTTTAGATGCACCTTTAGGATCAATTGATCGTAGCAAATTAAACGTTAAAGGTTCATCTTTGGCAGCAGGTCACCCATTTGCAGCAACAGGCGGACGTATTATTGCCACTGCGGCGAAACTTCTGAATCAAAAAGGTTCAGGTCGCGTATTGGTGTCAATCTGTGCAGCAGGCGGTCAAGGTGTAACAGCCATTATTGAAAAATAATTCTGCCTAGTTCCAATTTAGATAGCAATAAAAGCCACTTGATTCGCTCAGGTGGCTTTTTTATAGCGCTTAATTTATAGCAGCTCACTTTTAATTAGCCACTAGCGTTTTATCTGACTGAATGTTGCGGAGCATAACCCAATTTCGCTTCGATATGGTCATAACAATATTGAAAAATAAAGGTATAGAGCAAAATACTGAGCGTCATCAATAAATCAATCAAAATTGCCTGCAGCATGGATATTTCTAGTGCATACGCCACCATGGGAATAGTGGCGAGCATTAAGCCACCTTCAAAACCAATTGCGTGTAAAACGCGTATTTTAAAAGTTCTGTGTAGCTGGTGTTGCGCTTCAAACTTTTCAAAATAGTGATTAAACAACATATTCCACAGCACCGATGTCACCGCCATCGCAATGCCTAGACCACCTGTCACTTGCATTGGCATTTCAAACACATAACTTAATGCCAAAGCAATGATGACCAATAAAATCACTTCATAACTCAGGGCATGTACCCATCTTCTTTTGGAAATCAACATCTGCTTACTCAAATACTTATCCTTCCCCACTTATTTTATTTTCATTTAATTGACCAATCGAGTTAGAATCCATCAATAATATTGAAAGATAAAAGCCAACCTCTGTCATGAATATCAATCAAGATCAGCTGATTATTTTTATCACCGTCATGGAAACGGGTTCTTTTTCTGCAGCTGCACGCCAATTGGGCAAGGTGCCTTCGGCAATTAGTATGTCCATTGCTAATTTAGAAATTGATTTAGACCTAAAACTGTTTGAACGGATTGGGCGTGAACCTTTGCCTACCCCACAAGCGCAGAGTCTTTACGAAAAAAGCAAACAACTGCTCATAGAAATGAAGCAATGGAAACAACATGCTTTTGCGCTCAGTTCTGGGCTGGAAGCACACTTAAATATTGTGGTGGTGTCTGAATTACTACACACTCGCTGGACAGATTATATTGTGTTACTAGAACAGCAATTTCCTGAATTGCAGATCAATATTTTCTCTGCGCCACAAGAAGATGCACTGCATTTACTCATGACTCAAGCAGCGGACTTGGCCTTTATGTTTGAACGCGAACAATTACAAAGCAGTGAACAATTTGTGGAATTAAAACGTGAAATTTTAGTGCCTGTCGCTGCCCGACATTCACCGCTGGCTGAATCTGATCAAGTCAGTTTTGAACAGATTTTACAAAATCGGCAAATTGTAGTGGCGAGCCGTGATCGGCAGATTAAACCCGAGTTGTTATTTTCTAAGCACTATTGGCGTACCGATAATCATCATTCTGCCTGCAGTATGATTAAGCAGGGTTTAGGCTGGGGTGTCTTGCCCTTGGAAATGCTGAATGAACATCCTGAACTACAACACGAATTAAAAATTTTACAGCTGCTAGATTTCACCCCAAAATTTGAATATTTTGTCGATTTGGTCTGGAGCCGAGAACATCAATTGGGCGCTGCTGCTCATTTTTTGATTAATCACGTCCGAAATCTGAGAAAAACTGGTAAATAATCCACAAACCCTCTTACTTGGTACTTGGGTTAAAAGCTGTTTGTGATATAACTGAATGTATAAGCAATAACCTAAGAACTAGATCTCGAATGACACAGACAGCCTTAAATCAACTAAAAAACTTAACCACCATTGTTGCAGATAGTAGTGACTTGGCTGCGATTGAAAAGTTTCGTCCTTTGGATGCGACCACCAACCCATCACTCATTACGGCGGCTGCAAATCAACCTGAAAATAAAGCGTTGATTGAAGCTGCATTTGAGCAAGCCAAAGCTGAAGGTTATACAAATGATCTATTGGTTGAGCGCAGCATTGATATTTTAACGGTCAAATTTGGTGTAGAAATTTTAAAGCTGATTGAAGGTCGTGTTTCGACTGAGGTGGATGCTTCTTTGTCTTATGACACTGATGCGACCATTGCCAAAGCCAAAGAACTTTTAGCACTGTACCAAGCTTATGGTGTTCATTCAGACCGCATTTTGATTAAGATTGCATCGACATGGGAAGGCATTCAAGCGGCGAAAGTGTTGGAAGCCGAAGGCATTCACACCAATTTAACCTTATTGTTTGGTTTACATCAGGCACATGCTTGTGCAGATGCCAAAGTGACGTTGATTTCACCATTTGTGGGTCGTATTTTAGATTGGTATAAAAAAGCTGAAAATGTCATGTACTACCCTATTGAAAAAGATCCGGGTGTACTTTCGGTGAAGAAAATTTATCAATTCTATAAACAGCATCAAGTACAAACTGAAATTATGGGCGCGAGTTTCCGTAGTATAGATCAGGTTTTGGCTTTAGCTGGTTGTGATTTATTGACCGTTGCACCAAATTTATTGGCAGAACTTGAAGCTGATGAACGAGAAGTCGCTGCAGCGTTATCGACCAATGGCATTCAAGTTCAAGCTGAACCACTGGCAGCAATTGAAAAGGAACAATTCAAAGCGCAACTTGAGGCAGATTTGATGGCGTTCCAATTGTTACAAGGCGGCATTGATGGCTTTATTAAAGCGCGTGAGCAACTTGCCACCCTATTACGCCAGTCTTTCGGCTTAGATGCAGAGATTAAAGCTTAAGCTTTAACCTATCCCAGTAAAATTCCAAAATTTTTACTAAGCCACAAAACCGATGTTGTTATACTGCAACATCGGTTTTTATTTAGGTGAGTTTGCGTGTTTGGTATTAGTGACCTCAGCACTTTTATAATTGGCACAACCTTAATTGTGCTCTTGCCTGGCCCAAACTCACTCTATGTCATGTCAGTGGCTTCACGCTTTGGGATACGCACAGGCTATGCAGCTGCTTTCGGTGTATTTACGGGTGATCTGATTTTAATTGTGTGCACCATTTTAGGGGCAGCCTCATTATTGCATGCTTTTCCATGGCTATTCACCTTATTAAAAGTAGTTGGTGCGCTCTACTTAGGCTATTTAGGTATTAAACTACTGATTGCAGCCTATAAAACATGGTTTCCACAAACCAGAACTTCGCACGCCAATCTTTCTACAACAGCAACGAGCAATACAACTGAACGGGTTCATCCCTACCGAACTGCTTTAATGATTAGCGTTATTAACCCAAAAGCAATTTTGTTTTATTTGTCTTTTTTTGTGCAATTCGTCAATCCTGATTACACCTACCCGATGCTGAGCTTTGCTGTTTTAGCCATCGTCCTACAAATCATTAGCATGGGTTATTTATCTATCTTGATTTTTTCAGGAGTCAAATTAGCCAGTTATTTCAATCAACGCTATAAAATTGCAGCCATTTGCGTTGCAAGCATTGGTATTTTGTTCTGCGGTTTTGGCTTTAGACTGGCAAGCTCAACGCTATAAAAAAAGTATAAAAAACACTTTTGACTATTTGTTCAAATGTGTATGATCTGTTCATAAATTATAGAAAGTATGTCTAAGAAAGCATGCAAAAACTTTTAAATGACTTCTCTGTGCCTGCAGTATTTGCAGGTTTTATTACCTTCTTGGTCGGTATTAGTGTTTCCGCGGTTTTAGTCATTCAGGCAGCACAAATTTTAGGCGCAAGTGCTGAGCAAATCAGCTCTTGGTTTTGCGCGTTGGGTTTAGGTATTGGTCTAAGCGGGCTGATTTTATCTTGGAAATTTAAATATCCTGTGGCGACCTCATGGTCTACCGCAGGCTTGGCACTGATTATCGCCACGGGCAGCGGTTATAGCTTACACGAAGCAATTGGCGCATTTTTGTTTTGTGGCGTACTCACAGCAGTGCTTGGCTTTTTGGGTATTTTTGAAAAGGTACTGACTTATATTCCACAAAGCTTAACCAGCGCCATGTTGGCAGGTGTGCTGCTTAAATTTGGGATTGCCCTATTTACCAGTCTGCAAGAAGCATGGGCATTTATTTTGTCTTTATTGGCAGCCTATGTATTGGCAAAACGATTTAGCCCGCGTTATAGCATTGTTTTAACTGTATTGATTGGGGTCGCGTTATGCCCAATCTTCTTACAATTTCAAATGCCCAGTGTGCAATGGAGTATTGCGCAACCTGTTTGGATGCAACCCGAATTAAGTTGGTCTGCCATTTTAGGTTTAGCCCTGCCTTTGTTTGTCATTAATATGGCATCGCAATATTTGCCCGGTCTTGCCATGATCAAAAGCTATGGCTTTAACCCAAATGTACGTCACTTAATTGGTTGGACAGGCACAGCACAAGCTATTTTCGCGCCATTTGGATGTTTTAGTGTCAATATCGCATCCATCAGTGCTGCTATTAGCTTAGATGATCAATCGCATCCCGATGCCAGTAAACGCTATATTGCGGGAATTAGCTGCGGTTTGTTTTATATCTTGATGGGGATATTTGCGGCAACGCTTACCAGTTTGCTGATGGCATTCCCTGCTGTTTTTATTACAGCTTTGGCAGGAATTGCACTGCTTGGCACCATTGGACACAACATTGCCCTCGCCTTTCAGCACGTTTCAGAACGTGAAGCCGCTTTATTGACCTTTTTATTTAGTGCTTCTGGGGTGCAGTTTTTTGGTATTGGTTCTGCATTTTGGGGACTGATTTTTGGTTGTGTGGTTTTGGCAGTTTCAAAGTTTAAACAAAGCAAAAGCTAAATAACTAAGCGATTAAAACACTTTTTCAGAAGCATCGTATTGATTTATTGTATGCGCGATACATTAAGGGCCGCTGTGCTTCGGATAAATTCCACTGTTTTAGCAAAAGTTTGTTGGCTTTCTTTTTGGTGCATAAAAAATTGATATTCGTGAATTAACCATGCTTTTGTATCTGGATAAAATGCTGTCGTCACAGGAATTTTCTGTTGCTGTAAAGCATGCAGCATCGGCATAGATTGAGTTTCTGTTAAAAAGTCTTTGTTACCACCACTGATAAATACCGCAGGATAATTTGCTGTTAAATGCTGAATAGGCGAAATATTCTTCAGAAATTCACTGTCCTGTTTCCGATCTCCCGTGTAAGCCTGCACCAAATTATAAACACCCCACTCTACGATATTCATTTCATCTGGCGCAGTTTCAACAAACGCTTTTAGATCATAAATCCCGCAGTGCAAAATCAGCCCTTTAAGTTGTTTGTGCTGAATAGTCGGTTGTAAATTAGACTGCTGTGCAAATGCAGGATTACTCAATAATTCGGCATAATGGCTAGCTAAATTCGCCCCTGCAGAATCACCTGCCAAATATAATTGTTGTGGATTAAGCTGATACTTTTCTGCATGTTGCGTGATGTAATTTAAAGCCTGATCAATTTGTTGCAACTGAGTAGGATAAGTTGCATGCGGGGCGAATTGATATTGTACTGCAATTACATTAAAGCCCTGCGCGGCTAATAATTTAAAATAGCCACGTGCATGTGCTTTTGAGCCCGCAATCCAGCCACCACCATGAATCCAGACAATTGTCGGGCGTGCGGCTAAATCTTGCAATTGACTGTTTTGATACAAGTCAAAACTCAAATTAGGCTGCGTTGCATACACAATATCATGTTGCACTTGTATATTTTTGGGTGCATAGCGATCCATGATTTTCTGCTGCAAGCCTGTGGTGAGATTAAATGCACTAGCAATGATTCGACTGTTCTGCTGCGTGGTTTGACAAGCACTTAACAACATAAAACACAGCAACATCCAAATTATTTTCAAACCACATTTCCCTCAAGATTCATACGCCCAATTCAAACCCAAGTAATTTAAAATTAAATTATGAAGGTCTATTTATTTTTGCAAATTTAGCATCTTATTTTATCGTATAGCTTTGCCGTTGAGTTGAGTAAATTCATCATCTTCAGCTTATCTTTTCTTTCAGCAAATTTGGCGGGTAATTAAATGAATTATCAATCTTTTTTCAGATTTTAAATTGAACCTATATAGACTATATGCTATCAATAAAGTGTAAGGCGAATAATCATAATTTCTGGAGTTACCCGCATGTCGTACCAAAATATTTTAGTCCCTGTAGATGGTTCACAAATTTCTTTTTCAGCGGTCAAACATGCAGCTGAAATTGCCAAAGTATTTAACAGTAAACTCACCTTAATTAGCCTTGTTGCGGAAGACCCATTTACTGATTCTGACTTTTACTATAATTATTCATCTGCCATTATGAAAGAATACTTTGTGCAAGCGACAGCCAATGCACAAAAGGCATTAAAAGAAGCAGATGAAATTGCGAAAGCAGTGGGTGTAAATGCAGAAACTCGCGTGGTTGAGGGTTTGGTATCTGCTGAAGGTGTAATCAAAACTGCGAAAGACTTAAATGCCGATGTGATTGTGATGGGTTCACATGGTCGTAAAGGTTTCCAAAAATTATTATTGGGTAGCTTTGCCACAGACGTATTACGTCATACAGAATTACCTGTGCTTGTAGTTAAAGCTTAATCACTATTTTAAGCCATATTTTCATCATAAATTTTTAATAAGGATTTGCCATGACAACTTATAAACACTTACTTGTTCCAGTAGATGAGTCACCTATGTCTTATGCTGCAGCCGAACAAGCACTTTCATTGGCAAAAGATCTAAATTGCCCTGTTACTATTATGAGTGTAATTGCAGTTGATCCTTTTGTAGGCGTGGACTTCTACAAAGTTGCACCAGCAATTACCGATTATTTCATGCAGGCTGAACAAAATGCACAAAATCGTTTGGCTGAAATTCAGCAATCCTTTAGCCGTGAAGGTATTTCGGTAGATACCAAAATTATCCGCGGTGTTGCAGCCTCTGAAGGGATTGTACAAATTGCCAATGAAATTGGTGCTGACCTGATTATTATGGGTTCGCATGGCCGTACTGGAGTGAAAAAGATGATGCTCGGTAGCGTTGCCCAAAACGTACTGACTCAGTCTCCTGTTCCTGTTTTGATTGTTAAGGTTTAATTCATTACCAACTGTGCTCTGCCACAGTAAAAGATAAAATAAAAAAATCCCGTTCGCCAATGAACGGGATTTTTCTGGATAAAACTTTTAAAAGCTTTTCTAAATTACATATTATGCAATCCAGTTTAGCTAGGTTGAATATTCATTTCAGACCAAAACTTAATTAACCCGATGCGGTAAACGGAACATTTCATGCGTATCGGTATAAAAACTGCGACCATCTAAATTCAGTTCAATTTCCTGACCACATTCCAACAACACATGTTTTCCGACTTCGACCCATTTAAAACCATCACGGGTATTTTGCTTTTTCTTTGATGCCACCAAAGACACCATAATTTCGCGACCATTCACTGCTTTCGCAAGCATTGTTTGCATTTTTTTCAATATTTACACCAATTCATTTATAACTTACAAATCAAGCTCAAATTAAAATTTTGAGCATAGTTTTTAATACAACAACATTCATCACACTTAATTTGCAGTGCATAGAAAATAAATGCAGCACAGCATGATGATGAATAACTACGAGAGAATAGAGATATTTTTATTGTACAAGTTATATTATAACATAGATTTAAAGTCTTTGCAGCATGGACTACAAAGTTGTAAAGATAAACTTAATAAAACAAAAATTTCTTAATCAAACCTTAATCATTTTCGTGAGATAATCTACCCCAGACACAATGGATGGTGTTTGATCGCACAAGCCCACTTCGGTGGGTTTCTTATTAGGCTAACTAAATAACGATAACAAACTTTATCTTTCTGACGTTTATCTTCTGATTTTTTATCTACAAATTTCAAAAATAAAAAAGAGTATGGATTTTTTTAACCCATACTCTTTGTGTGCGACTACGCTACTCCATTAGCGCATAGTCACAAATTCTTCTGCAGCAGTTGGATGAATTGCGACAGTATTGTCAAAATCTTGCTTGGTCGCGCCCATTTTGACCGCGACTGCAAAACCTTGCAAAATTTCATCCATGCCATAGCCAATACCATGCACGCCCACGACTTTCTGTTCATCACCAACGCAGACCAATTTCATTTTAGACACTTGACGATGCTGAGTTACAGCCGTGTACATTGAGGTAAAAGAAGATTGATAGACTTTGACCTGATCTTGCCCAAACTGTTCAATGGCTTGCGCTTCACTTAAACCCACCGTACCAATAGGCGGATGACTAAAGACCACCGTGGCAACATTTTGATAATCTAAATATTCATTTGGTTTGTGATTGAATAAACGTTCAGACAATTTACGTCCTGCGGCAACAGCAACGGGTGTCAGCTCAATTTTTCCAATAATATCGCCCACCGCATAAATTCCCGCTTGGCTGGTATTTTGGAATTGATCTACTGCGATATATCCTTTTTCATCAATCTGCACATTTGCAGCAGCCAAGTTCAATGCTTGTGTATTTGGTTTACGTCCAACTGCCCAAATCAGACAATCGACCTCATGCTGTGAACCATCTTCAAGATGTAATAACAAAGACTGATCCGCTTGGCGAGTGACTTTCTTTGGAATGGCTTGCGTATGCACTTGGATATGTTCATCACGCATACATTCAAGTAATGTTTCACCTAAAAATTGATCTAAACTACGCAGCGGCAATTGTTTACGAATAAACAATCCAACTTCTGAACCCAACCCATTTAAAACACCTACTAACTCTACGGCAATATAACCCGAACCGACAATTGCCGTGCGTTTTGGTAATTGTTGCAATTCAAAGAAACCGTTTGAATCAATTCCTAGCTCTGCCCCTTCAATATCTGGACGTGTTGGCTCAGTTCCTGTGGCTATTAAAATGTGATCTGCAGTGTATTGCTGCTGATTTACTTCAACTGTTTTTTCATTTACAAAACGAGCAAAGCCCTGAATCACATCAACATTGTTTTTAGCTAAACCTGATTGATACGATGCATGGATACGCTGAATATAAGCTTGACGATTTTGAATTAACGTATTCCAATCATGCGATTTTAATTCAGTATTAAAACCATAATCTGGGCCGTATTTTTGAATAGCATCGGCGATTTGCACAGAATACCACATCACTTTTTTAGGCACACACCCCACATTGACACAAGTCCCGCCCAAATCTGCAACTTCAATTAATGCACATTTTTTACCATATTGCGCCGCGCGATTGGCCGAAGCAATACCACCACTTCCTGCCCCAATTACCAAATAGTCATAATGTTTAGCCATTTCATGCCTCAATTTTTCGTGATTTTTTAGATACTCATCTGCAGAAATTCAGCGCAGAAAAACATTCATTTTCATCAAAACTAACACATAAAACTGCATTTCCCAAGTCAGCCATATTGTCTAAATACACAAAATCGACACACTGTCATTCAATTGATTTCACTGCCAATAAAACTGACTATTCACTTAAATTTTACGCTTTTAAGGCTATAATATAAATTTGATTTTTTATCATTGGGGTCAATGTGAAGCAGTGGGTTTACGTTCTGATATGTAGCTTTATCACTTTCGGCTGTTCCCCATCCCAACCGTCAGATCAAGCCCCAAGCATGTTTGATGAACTCGATCTCATCAATACCAAAATGAATGAAATCTTGCTTCGCGATTTAGATAACTATTCTGCAGATGAGCGCAAACATATTATTTGTGAAGAATATACGCAGATTTACAAACATGAATATATGCCAATTGTACTTAAAATTCTAAACCTGAAGATCGGCAATATAACGAGAAAAAATTACTTGCTGAATTAAATGAAACTTACACCAACTATAAAAATGAATATCAAATTCGCTGTGACTAAGCTAGATTATTTTTAATGTATTCCAGCCACAAAAAAGCCATTTCAACGAATTGATGAAATGGCTTTTAGTTTTTTAACTTAAACCTCTAACATACTATTTAGGGTTTCAACCACGTTTTTAGATTTCACCACAGACTGCAAATTTAGCAACGCTGCTTGCACTTGGTTACGTTGTGGCTCTGCCAAAGTGTACCAACGCGACAACACCTGCAATAAACGCGAACCTACAATTGGGTTTTTCTCATCTAAATACTTGGCTAAGTCAATAAAATGCTGAACACCAAAACTCCATGTATTCACAGGGTTGCTATTTAAACCACCACTGACTGAACGAATACGGTTAGGTGTACCCAAATCATAATCAGGATGTGCAGTTAAAGCCTGAATGGTTTCAGCTGTCGCTTTTGGATGTGAAGCTTGAACCATAAACCATTGATCAAGTGCTAAAGCTTCATCTTTAAAACGTGTATAAAAATCTTCCAAAGCAGCTTTGGCTTGCGGTGCATCATTCCACACCAAGACACGCAATGCCCCTAAACGCTCAGACATATTTCGAGTGGTATGGTATTGCTGCTGTGCCAGCTCAAACGCTTTGGCATCGCCCTGACGTGCCATTAACGCCAACATGATATTCTTTAAAGCACGTACACCCATTGCCTGAGAGAAATCTTGCTGCATGTCTGGATCAAGGCTTAAATAGGTTTCTTTGCAGAATGCACCAAGTTCGCGCGCCAATGTATCTAACAGCGCATTGCGTTGTTGCTGAATTTTTTCAGGTTGATAATTTTGATCAATACGGCTGCCCAAATAGCCTTCAGAAGGTACATCAAAAATACGTGATGCCAACAAAGGATCTTTTTCAATTAAAGCAGGTACTGTATTTTTCATGGCTTGCAAATAAGTATCTGCTGCATGTTCTTCCAATAAAATACGTTCCAATAGAGTCTGAGTCGCCTGCCACTGGTTAAAGCCATTGGTTTCGTGCTGCATTAAAAATGCCAATTCATCATTAGAATAGTTAAATTCTAAATTCACAGGTGCAGAAAAATTACGCAATAAAGAAACAACGGGATGCGCAGTTATACCGCTAAATTCAATACTTGCTTGTGCCTGATCAAACAAATACACACCATCTTTTACTGAGTTTTCAACCAAAGCTTCAGACTGCAAAATATATTGCTCGCCTGTTTCTGCATTGAACAATGCCAATGCAACAGGAATAGGCAATGCTTTTAAGTTTGGATATTTGGCATTGCTTTTCAGACTTTGTTTTAAATTTAAACGATAAACCTGCGCAGCCGCATCGTATTCGCCCTGCACTTCAAGCTTTGGTGTGCCTGGTTGATTGTACCAAGTCAGGAAATTAGATAAATCGACACCTGAACCTGCGCTTAAAGCATTGACCCAATCTTCAACCGTGACTGCTTGTCCATCATGACGACGGAAATATTCATCACTACCTTTACGGAATTTTTCTTTACCGAGTAAAGTCGACATCATGCGGTTAATTTCCGCACCTTTTTCATAGACTGTTGCGGTATAAAAGTTATTAATTTCTACAAAATGATCTGGACGTGGTGGGTGCGATAACGGGCCAGAATCTTCAGGGAATTGATGTGCTTTGAGTACCGCTACATCATCAATACGCTGTACTGCGGCAGACTGTAAATCTTCAGAGAAAGACTGGTCACGGAATACCGTTAAACCTTCTTTTAAACACAACTGGAACCAATCGCGGCAAGTAATACGGTTACCTGTCCAGTTATGAAAATATTCATGCGCAATCACGGACTGCACACGCATAATCGCAGCATCGGTGGTGTATTCTTCATCGGCCAATACACATGACGTATTGAAAATATTCAGACCTTTATTTTCCATTGCGCCCATATTAAAAGCGCTGGTTGCCACAATCATATAATTGTCTAAATCATACGGCAGACCATAGTGTTCTTCATCCCAGCGCATCGAATGTTTTAACGCTTGCATAGCAATTTTGCATTTTGGAATGTCTTTTTCTTCTGCATAAATTTCCAGCGCAACATTACGCCCTTCAGATGTCACATAATGGTCTTTCATGACTGCCAAATCGCCAATCACACAAGCAAATAAATAGCTTGGCTTTTTGGTCGGGTCTTGCCAAATCGCATAATGACGACCTTCGCCTGCTTCACCTGTTTCTAACAAGTTGCCGTTTGCCAATAACACAGGATATTTTTTATCGGCTTCAACACGTGTGGTAAATACCGACAATACGTCTGGGCGGTCAGGATAGAAGGTAATTTTACGGAAACCTTCAGGCTCGTTTTGGGTAACAAATAAATCAGAACTTGCCTGATATAAGCCTTCAAGTTGCGTATTGCTTTCAGGATGAATGATCACGATGGTTTCTAACGTGACTTGATCAGGTGCATTTGCAATGCGAAGCTGCTCACTATCTAATTGATAGTCACTTTCCGATAATTCCGTGCCATTCAAAATAATAGATTTCAATTCTAAATCACGGCCCAATAACACCAAATCGCCTGCAGTCTGACGCTGCATTTTCAATGTTGCACCCACTTGGGTGTAATCTGCATAGACTTGAATATCTAGCTCTACAGCATCTACCAAGAATGAAGGTTTTTGATAGTCTTTTAAATAGATAGTTTGGCTGGCTTCAACCATAGGATTTGCTGCAATATTCATCTTGTCCTCATTCTTTGTGGCGATGCGCTTGTTTTTGTAAAGTTGCAATGATCATACGACAACTTTCAACATCTGTCTGCGCACAATCTATTTCAGTCTTGTTCAACAATGCTGATTTATATGGGCGCTCAACCCAAGCTTTTCAATCCTATCTGGATTAATCCTGTACAAGTAACATAAAAGCAGACTGTTTAAATCAATACCTGTATTGCTATTACGCGTAAATTTAATATTTTGATATGCAACTTCACTTCAAATACGACCAACACAGGCTAATTTTGATGATGATCAAAAGCACAGAAGCTTCCACCTTTCAGTACACAAGCCATGTATAATGACATATCACGATTTACTTGAGCTTCTATTTCACAATGCTACAAATTCTGCAAAAACAATTAGATGAAAGCACATTATGCCCTTTGTGTCAGGCATCTATGTATTGGGTAGAAGCAGAACAATATGAGCAGGAATTAAATTTTCACCAATGTAGTCATTGTGAACATCGCATCTTTCAAAATAGCCAACAACAAAACTGTCATTGCGCAAGCTGTACCCAACAACGCAAAAAAATCATGGCGGAAACCCGCTTGCAAGAACAACAAAAATTCAAAAAACAGGATGCACCTGAACGCGAATTAAATCAGCTGCGTTTTATAGATAAATTATTTTTATTGAGTATTTTAGATCAGCATGCACAGGAACATATTCCATATGAAGAATTTATAGATTGGGAAAAAATCAAGTATTTAAATATTACCCCCAACTATTTTTTCCAGCACGGCATGATCAAACATTTGCTAAAAGAGCAAATATTAATTGCCAAAGATTTTGCGGAAAATGCGCAGCAATATTATATCAATGTCCGTTTAGATGGTTATTCTGAACCAAGCTTATTCAGCATTGCACAACAATTACGTTATTGGTTTTATGAAAATCTGAGTATGGGCACACCGTTCAAAACAGCAGATGAAGTCAAAGATGCGCTGTATTTATTGCTGTATCAAGAGATTGTGCAGTTTATGCAATTTTATTGTCGGACTTGGGGAATACAAATTGCGGGCAACCATAGTTTTCAGAGCTTTTGCTACCGACTTTTAGATGTCTTGGCGGTTGGGCAAATTTATTACTTGGTGCAAACTGCTTTGGAATTTTTATACCAACAAAAAGCACTCAAACCGCGTAATGAAAACTTTATTAATACCAATTTACTGAAAAAGACTGTGCAGCAATACCGAGAACGGTCAGTGGCTGAAAAATGGGAGACCTCTACCCTGCCACGCCCGCCTAATTTGCCTTTCAGCTATATGAGCGAAATTTTATTCTTCCGCTTTTTGGGTTATGACGAAAGGATTTTCTTTCAACCTGTGTGGCGTTCTTGGCGAAAAATTGAAGCACGACTTAAATTTTATTCACTTAAACGCTGTATGCACTGCGGATCGGATGAACTGACTGTCGATTATGACGCAGAAAATTATGTGTCCTTATTTTGTCGCAACTGCAAACATCAAGATCATTATTTCACTCAATAAAACTTTGGTGAAGATGATGGTTACACCCCATCACTGCCCAAATTCATCATCTACTGCAGTATAGAGTCAACAGGATACGTACAGAGGATTACAGTTTTTCGATGTGATAAGCACCTAATCCACTTTTCTGTTTAGTGCTAAATTGAGTGCCGTTTCAGATAAAGTTTTACCGTCTAATTTACAAATACACATAATGCCCCAACCATCAAAATAATCAGGCGCGTGCTGCAAAAAGAAATTGGAATGTACATCTTGCGGAATTCTCAAATGCATCAGTTGCTCAAAACTTCGTGCTGGAGAATGAGTTTCATGCACATATACGCCTTCACCGCGCTTTTGAATTTCAGGATACCGTGCCGCCATAAGCTGCAAAACTTCATGATATTCCTTAGGCATAGTTTTCCCGACTCTTGGGAAAAAACTTTTAGAACGCGAAGCAAACAAAGAATAAATCTTCGGTTGATTAATGCTAATCACAAACCACAATGGAATAAATGGATTTTTTAAGCGTCGATTCAACATGGCTTTGACTGCACTTGGAATCGTCAAATTTTGTTTTTGATATTCAGACAAAAAACCCGCTCGTGAATTGACCACATGCATAGGCTGTTCATTATAATGAATCAAAATAAAAGGAATAACATTTTGCCCAACCACTTGATCTCGATCATGATATTGAATAACCGTGACTGCGATTGCATCGGGGTCATAAACAAAGGCTTTAAATTCTTCTAAACTCGAATTTGGAAAGATTTTTTGATCGAATTGATAAATTTTTTCAAAAAAATACGATTGCTGCTGCATTGAAAGCGCTTTAAAGTCAAAAACTGTTTCTATTAAATTCATAAAAACAACCCAGTTTCATATTTAAAGAGAGACGCAAAATTTTTTTAATTGGTCAATGCATTAATAATATGACACATTTTAATTACATAATTTTACAATCATTATAGTAAGTTATTAAAAAATATCCAATTTCATTAAAATTAAAACTAAGTAGTTCATTTCAACAAAGTTTTTACCAAAAATTATAATTAAAATTGAATACCAGCATTAATCCATTATATTTTGTGACGCAGTTTACATTATTTTATGACGAACGGTATTGATAGGCAAATTTATATTGTTTTAATAAGTTAAATCCTAATTTATTTCATAGCTTACGCCCCTATTTTTAAAATCAGCTAGGCAAGCTGAAATATCACAATCTATGCTGTTTTAAATGTCATTCATTATTAGATTGAAATTTTACACATAAAAATAAGGGCTGAATAATCAGCCCTTATTTGATCTTGCTTATCGCTCAACACTCGAACAAATCATAGATTTGCTCTTGCGTTTGCTTTTCCTAACTTAGGTCAACTGAGCAGCAGCAATTTTCTTGGTGTCTACATTCGCAGCAGCGTCTGTGTAGCTTTCCATCTGGTCAAAGTTCAAGTACTTGTAGATGTCAGCAGACATGCTGTCGATTTGAGAAGCGTACTGTTGGTATTCTTCTGGTGTTGGTAACTTACCAAGTACCGCTGCAACAGATGCAAGCTCAGCAGAAGCTAAGTAAACGTTTGCACCTTGACCTAAACGGTTCGGGAAGTTACGTGTAGAAGTAGATACTACAGTTGTGTTCGGTGCTACACGTGCTTGGTTACCCATACATAATGAACAACCTGGCATTTCTGTACGCGCACCCGCTTTACCATAAGTGTTGTAGAAGCCTTCTTCCATAAGTTGACGCTCGTCCATACGAGTTGGAGGCGCTAACCATAGACGAGTAGATAAAGAACCACCAGGAACTTTGTCTAATAACTTACCAGCAGCACGGAAGTGGCCGATGTTTGTCATACAAGAACCGATGAACACTTCATCAATTTTGTCACCTTGAACGTCAGAAAGAAGTTTTGCATCATCTGGATCGTTCGGGCAGCAAAGGATTGGTTCTTTGATGTCTGCAAGGTCAATTTCATACACTTTAGTGTATTCAGCGTCAGCATCAGCTTTAAGAAGTGATGGGTTCGCTAACCATTTTTCCATGTTCTCAACACGACGAGCCATAGTACGCGCATCGCCATAACCTTCAGAAATCATCCACTTAAGCATGGTGATGTTTGAACGAAGGTATTCAGCAACTTTCTCTTCAGAAAGTGTGATAGAACAACCTGCAGCTGAACGCTCAGCAGAAGCATCAGACAATTCAAATGCTTGTTCAACTGTTAAGTCAGTTTCCATTTCTGTTAAGTCGATTTCTAAGATACGACCAGAGAAGATGTTTTTCTTACCTTTCTTCTCTACAGTTAAGTCACCTTCTTTAATTGCGTAGTAAGGAATCGCATGTACAAGGTCACGTAAAGTGATACCAGGCTGCATTTTACCTTTGAACTTCACAAGTACAGACTCAGGCATGTCAAGTGGCATAACACCAGTTGCTGCAGCGAACGCTACAAGACCAGAACCCGCTGGGAAAGAAATACCAATTGGGAAACGAGTATGCGAGTCACCACCAGTACCTACTGTATCTGGAAGAAGCATACGGTTTAACCAAGAGTGGATAATACCGTCACCTGGACGTAAAGAAACACCACCACGGTTCATGATGAAGTCAGGAAGCGTGTGTTGCATTTGAACGTCAACTGGTTTTGGATACGCAGCTGTGTGACAGAAAGATTGCATTACTAAGTCTGCAGAGAAACCTAAACAAGCTAAATCTTTTAATTCGTCACGTGTCATTGGACCTGTTGTATCTTGAGAACCAACAGTAGTCATCTTAGGTTCGCAGTAAGTACCTGGACGAACACCTTGACCTTCTGGAAGACCACAAGCGCGACCTACCATTTTTTGAGCTTGAGTGAAGCCTTTGCCTGTGTTTTCAGGTTGTACTGGAGTACGGAACAAAGTAGATGGTGCAAGACCTAAAGCTTCACGCGCTTTAGCTGTCAAACCACGACCAACGATCAAGTTAATACGACCGCCTGCACGTACTTCGTCTAGAAGCACTGGAGTTTTAAGTTCAGATTCAGCGATTTGTGCGCCGTCTTTGAACGCTGTTACTTTAGCAGCAGCATGGTCGATTTTAAGAGTGATTTCATCACCCATGTTCATATTAGAAACGTCGATTTCTACTGGTAAAGCACCCGCATCTTCCATTGTGTTAAAGAAGATTGGCGCAATTTTACCACCTAAGCAGTAGCCGCCATCTTTTTTGTTTGGAATGTGCGCGATTTCATCACCGAAGAACCAAAGTACAGAGTTAGTTGCAGACTTACGAGAAGAACCTGTACCAACAACGTCACCCACGTAAGCAACTTGGTTGCCTTTCGCGATAAGGTCTTTGATTTGGTTTAATGGACCAACTTCACCAGGAACTTCTGGGTTGATGCCATCACGTACGTTTTTCAACATTGCATTTGCGTGCAATGGAATGTCTGGACGACTCCATGCGTCTTGTGCAGGTGACAAGTCGTCAGTGTTGGTTTCGCCAGTAACTTTAAACACTGTAAGTTTGATTTCTTCAGGTACATCTTTACGGCTAGTGAACCATTCAGCATCAGCCCAAGATTGTAAAACTGCTTTCGCGTTTTCGTTACCTGCTTTTGCTTTGTCTGCTACGTCATGGAACGCATCAAATACAAGCAAAGTGTTTTTCAATGCTTCAGCTGCTAAGCCAGCCAATTCAGCATTGTCTAAAAGCTCTACTAAAGGTGCTACGTTATAACCACCAAGCATTGTACCTAGTAAGTAAACTGCGCGCTCTTTAGAAACGAGTGGAGAGGTTGCTTCACCTTTTGCTACAGCAGCTAAGAAAGCAGCTTTAACGTATGCCGCTTGGTCAACACCTGCAGGTACACGGTTTTCAATCAAATCAACCAAATAAGCTTCTTCGCCTGCTGGTGGATTTTTTAATAATTCAACTAATGCAGCTGTTTGCACATCATCAAGTGGCTTCGGTGGGACTCCGAGTGCGGCACGTTCTTCAACGTGTTGGCGGTAAGCTTCTAGCACGGTGTTATTCCTCTTTTTTAAAAAATTATTTGTGAATTCCTGCTTTTAAAGCATCACAAACAATATGGACTGCAAAATTTTACTAAACTTCCGGTTAAAAGTTAATGCAACTAGAGTGTTTCTTTGTGATGCCCATTATTTTATAACTAAATGATGCGCATATTGTTCAATTTACAGACAAAACACGACTTAATTTTAACTTTGTCTGTATGTACACTAACTTTTCGCCTAAAGTTTAACTCGTAAAAAAGGCAACACTCATGTTGCCTGTTCTAATGAATGAATGATATTCCACCTTAGTGTACTGTTGTGGCTTGAAGATAGTGCTGTAATTGTTCGCGACTACCTTCAAACTTGAGTTGAATTTCATCTTCATGCAGCATACAGTGTTCTGCACTGGTAAATGAAATTTGAACTTGATATATCTTTGCAGGTGCATCAATTTGCTGACGTAAATACACCCGATCACCTAAACTTAAAACATAATGACTGCCGCCAATTACCGCGACACCTTGTTCATCTTCTAAGAGCAAATCTGCATTATGCAGGTAAGCAACCACTTCCATTATGCGCTCCTACTGTTTTTGTTATCTTTTTAATTATTCATGAAAAAGATAAGCTTTGCCAGTTTTAAGATTTAGAACTTGTCACAATTTATTTGTTATTTATTTTAGTTTTAGACGTTTTATTTACTTAGGCTATTTTTGATAAAAGATATAGAGGTACAAAACATATTTCAATTTTAATTCATAAAAAAACCGTTCTTTTAGAACGGCTTGTAATCAGGCATTTTATCATGCGGTGTCGCGATACATTTTTCAGTAAATTGCGTACGGACTTTTTCACGTGCCGCATCAACATCACCATTAATTTCTTCAAGTGGCAATGCATAGACTTGCTCAATAATCTCTAAAATAAAATTACGAGTAATGTCATCTTCAATTTTATTGGCATGCTCAATCGCACGTTCTTTTTCAATCGCATTTTGACGATCTAGCATGATGGTACGCGCAGCATTGCCAACACTTCGGCAATAGCCTTGCCATTGTTCTTCAGGGGTTAAGGGTTTCTTTTCTGCACAGCCCATTAATGCAAGCACTGCAGTCACCACCAAAATCTTTTTCATTGAAGCTCTCCTGTTGTGCTTATGATAATCAAAAGTTTGCATAAATACGAAACTATCCATGTACAAGCTTAAAAAATGCGCTCTGATTGAACGCATTTTTAAGTGAAGTTGCCGTTAGAAGCGCCAGTTATAGAAAATATCCACGGCGCGTTCTAAAGCTTGACTAGCTTCCAAATACAGTCGTTTATTCATTTGATAACGCAAAGTCAACTTATTGACAGGTGTGAAAACCCCCACGCCATAACGAATAAACAAGTCTGGGGTGATATAACCCGTCAAACTGACTTGGGTATCATCGCCTGTACCTTGGGCATCAAGTGCCAAACCACTTAAACCGAATGTACGTCCAATTTGATTGGTCAAGGCACGTGTACCACCCAATCCCATACTAATACCTGCCGCGGCAATGGTATTATTGACATCAGACTTAAAGCTTTCAGTCTGACTCAAACCACTAGTACCTTCATTGATACGACCTGTAATCAAGGCATTTAATGCTTCTTGTTCAGATAAGCCTGCATCGTTATACACTTGAATGTTCGGACTACTGGCTGTGCCTGTAACTCTAAAGCCGACCATGCTGCCCTGTACATTTTTATTGGCATCCATATCTAAAGTTGGGTTAGAAATTGGGCCATTAAAACGCGCAATGGCACGGTTCAAATCCAGACTTTGTCCATAGGCTTCAATTTTCACACGCTGGCTGACCCCAATCGCACCATTGGCACGCATCGTAGTTTCTAAACCACGTTGAGATAAATACAAACGTCCAATCAATGGAATACGGCTATTAAAACCTTGGAAAATAACTCGATCACCCAAATTCAGTTCAAGATCGGCACGAATATCCCACGGACGAGCTGAACGTAACAATGCCAGTTGATCTTGTCCTTCATGCACCACACGCACATCCGAAGAAACGTTAACCACAGGTGCCGATACTTCAGGCATAGAAATTAAAGCCCGTGGTACATCTACACGGCCTTTTAAACTCAGTTTTTTCTGGAAAGGTAAAACATCTAAGGATACATCTGGCGTAATCATTGCAGTAATCAGCGGTGCTTGACGAATCAATAAATCTTTACCGTTTAAATTTAACTGAATACGCGGATCATTTTTCCAATCTACACTGCCTGTTAAACGCCCTACACCACCACCGCTGTTAAATGCGCCATTAATACTGGCCTGATCTTGGCGGATAGAGGAATAGACCTGCACATTGGTCAGATTTACAGGTAACGAAATCATGCTGATCGCACCATCTTTCAGGCGCATTTCACCTGTGAGCAATGGTGAAGTTAAAGTCCCATTGATCTTGCCAGCAAAGGACAAAATGCCTGCCATTGATCGCACATCGGCAATAAACGGTTTAAAAACTTTAAGTTGTACCTGATCAAAGGCAATTTCACCGCGCATTGGCATGTTTTTAGTGTAAGGATCAATCAGCACATTGGCATAACCTGTACCAATTTCAGGTGTTTTCACATCTATGCGTAATTTCAAGCCTTCGGCAATGCTTTTTGCGACCACAGCCACTTGTTCATAGCGCAAGGTTGAGCCTATATCTTGTGGATCGTCCGCAGCAAGTCCAATGACGCCATCACGCGTGACCAAATGTGCATCAATTTTTGGCTTCTGTCCTTTTGCCCACGCCGCTTTGGCATACCCATTAACCTTGCCTGTAATCGCCAAACCTTCAGGCATAAATGCAGAAAAGTCATTTAAGTCTAAGTTTTGAGTCACAAATGATGCATTGGCTTTGGTTTTACTCACACGAATAGGTTGATCAAAACACAATTGGCTTTGCTGACTCATCCAACAATGCGCACCAACATACAACTCACTGGTTCTATGTTGATATATCACGGCCGCGTTTTGGCGCTGTGCCAAATGGGTTCTTAAGGAGTCAAAATCCCCTTTCTGAATTTGTCCCATCCAATCATTTTGTGCATTTAAACCACCCGCCAATTGCACATAAAACTTACTCAACTTATTTTCAGCTTCCAGTTTTAAAATATGCGCCTGACGTGTGCCTGCTAAAGAAATCTGCCCTTGCTCAATGCCACGGTTACCACTGCGTAAATTTTCCATGGATGCCGTCATCAGCGTTGGCGTATTTTCAGAAGTTGGCAATTCACCTTGTAAGCGCAACTTACGCACGCTGAAAATATTATTGAGGCTGAACTGATCAACAGCGAAATTGGCAGTGGCTTGTAAGCGTGGCTGCGACTGCACATTGATATAGCCATACGCACGTCCACGTAAACCTGAATAGATTTCGTATAAAGCAGGCGCATTGACTTTAATACGCAGATTTTGTGCATTCCCCGTTGCTTGTAACTGATTTTTGGCATAAGACAAAAATAGATTATTGGCTTCAAACTGTTGTGGTAAAAAGCCTTTTTGATTAGCATCAATCAACATGGCTAAATTCCCCGTACCACGTACAGGTTTATTATTGAGCATGCCTGCCAAATTCAGACGTTCAATGTTGATCCGTTTTTGAGTGTCTGACCAAATACCTTGAGTGCGAATATTGCCCGATAATTCACCACGTACACTGGACACAAAATAGTGCGGCTTAAAGCGAATTAAAGAAGCGTTTAAATTCCAGCTCACCCCCTGATTCAAATGCAGCAAACCATCCGCCACAATTTGCCCTGCAACACCATTATGGCGTAAGTCGCTAATTTTAATTAGTTCCAGCGTACCCGATAATTTTAGTTTTAAATGTCCTTCACTGCCTTGAATGGCACTGGCATTTAACCCACCATCATAATTCACGGCAAAACTTTTAAAGCCACCACCAGCTTTCACATCATGGAACAATAAAGCGATGGTGCTTTGCCCAGTTAAATGTACGTTTTCATTTTGATTGACCAAACGCCCTGTCAAATTAATATCTTTCAAATGAATAATTTGCTGATTCGGCAATGCAAAACCATTGGCTTTAAACTGCCCATTTAACACATTAACAGGTGCTGCGGTGCTGATACTTTGCGGATTAAAGTTTTTCGCAGCCAATACCGCATTCCATTTCAACTGACGTTTATCAGTTGGTAAATTAATGACGGCGCTGCCTGCCAAATGACTATCTGCAGTATCAAATTTAAAATTAGGAATATTTAAACGATTATTCTTTAAATTCAATTTGGCTTGGTACATGCCCGCAGGTAACATGGTTTTTTCATGTGTGCTGACTTTACTCGCCACAAAAATATCTTGCTGACCTTCTACCAAGGCCAATTGCACATCACCCGATTCACTTTTCAACCAACCCACATACGGCACAGCACGGTCTATGTTGTTCCAGCGCACATCAAGCAACATCGGATTTGCCGCTTTGCCCTGCGCAGGTTTTTGATCGAGTTTTAAATTCCAAGTTTCATATTGGTCAAAATCGACTTGTGCAGTTAAGTGTGTGCCTTTTTCCAAATGACCTTTAGATGCTAAATTGGCATCTAAACTTGGCGGTAAAAAGTCTTTGACCACTTGAGGAATTAGTGGATCTTTAGGATTAATTTTATCCAGACGTCCTGTTAAATCCCAATTGACTTTTTTATCCCAACTGACAATGCCCGCTACATTGGCAGCACCTTGCATAAGTTGTGCATTTAAATTACTGATATTCAGTTGATGAACTAAATCGGTATACATCAGACCTGTATATTGACCTTTAGGGATGTGTTTACCGCTCAAATCCGTATTGACATCAATATCTAAACGCTTGATATCGCCTTTAAATTTAGCTGCACCTGCTTGGGTAAAAAGTTCCTGCTCGGTCAAAATAGGCCAACGGTAGTTTTTAAATTGTAACTCACCAAACATTGGCACTTGCTTACGCATTGGATGCAACACTACCCATCCCGTGAGCAAATCAGGCGTATTTGTTGCAACACCCGCCTGAATCGTGTCGAGTGTGCCTTTGCCTACTACTTTAATATCGTGAATATTTAAGCTGTCATGTAAAGAGGGAATATTTAAATCACCCACCACATTAAGCGGATATTTACCTTCAAATTTCATATCGCCTGTGGCATTGCGTACATTCAAATATCCCATATCCATATTGGAATCTTCAAATTTCAGTTCTGTACCCGACCACAAGGCATTATTTAAATGAATATCGTAAAAATCAACCTGCGTACCAGAGGCGGTTTGAATCAATAAATGATCGACATCGGCAGTATCTAAACGCAAAACAAAAGGTAAGCGAATTTCATTGAATTTGAATGGATCATCACTTGGTGGGCCTTTCGGATAAATCCGCAGATTACGCACATCGGCACGATTGAGATGGATTTCTTTATCTAAAATGGCACGCCAACCAAGAATGACATCGGCACGGTCAATTTTGACATCAACAGGTTTTAAACTGACGATGATATTGCGCAGAATAATCCCGCGCCATAAATTACCGCCTTCATATTCATAATGAATAATTTCTTGGCGCTGCAATACGCTGTCTAATAAGAACTTTGAGCCACGGTCTGTTGAGAACATCACCACCAAAGCGGACACCAATAAAACCAGCATCAACAGCAGTGACAGTAAAACACTCCTGAGTATTCGACGCTTTTTAGGTGGCGTTACTGGAGTTTCTGGTTGCTGTTCAACTTCAGCCATAATGTTCTCTAAGTCTTAAATTTATAGTTGAGAGCCAATAAAGAAATGTAAACGGATTGGATGGTTATCATCTGAAATACCAGAAGCCACATCAATCCGAATTGGGCCAATTGGTGATGCCCAACGTACCCCCAAACCTACGCTATATTCGGTGTCGTTGCTAAAGTCTTTATCGTAAGCATTACCAAAATCACTAAATACTGCTGCGCGCCACCCCTCTTTAAATTGATAGTTATATTCTAATGAACCAACCGCCAAAGCCTGACCTCCAATTTTAAAGCCTTCAATTTGTGGTGTTAAAGACTTGTAGTCAAAGCCACGTAAAGACTGGTCACCACCAGTAAAATAACGCAAATTATAAGGCACTTTATTAAAATCTTCGGTGTAGATATAACCTAAGTCACTGCGTCCGACAAACTGATGATCGTCATTTTCACCCAATGAATAAATAAAACGCCAACCTGCATTTAGAATGGCTAAATCTGCATCGCTGAGCAGTGATTCACTCCCCAGTTCTATTTTATAAATTTGGCGGAAACCTTTGCTTGGGTTAACACGACGGTTACTGTCGGTACGTGAAACTTCATAGCCAAGCAATAACGATTGTTGCTCGACATCACCATTGGCAATAAAGGCATCAGGCACTTTTTCCAAAAATACAGTGCCATCTTCAGTTAAGCGATCCAGTCGATAACGCAAGCCAAAAGTATGTTGCCAACTGCCCATTGGGTTTTTAATCACACGGTCTACACCTGCAACCGCAGATTCAATCATCAAGCCGCCACCTTGTGCAACATCGTCACGTTCTTCACGCTCATAACCGCCAACCAACGCGACATAATCATTCAGTGGATGGTTATAAGGAATGTTATAGCGTCCATCAATGGCTTGACGAATTTGTGAAAGCTCCAAGTTGGCATCGAAAGAGTGACCACGTTTATTGACAATGGCACGGCGATATTGCCCACGCAAACGTACGCCTGTGTCAGTTCCGTAACCCGCACCGACTTCGGCACTATTTAAGCGGTCTGCATTTAAAGTCACAATCACAGGAATTTTTTTGTCGATACGTGCCTGTTGTTTTAAGCGTTCTTCTTCTGATTGTTTGTCTTCTTGCTGTGCTTGTAGCATGCGCAGCTTATCGTTGCTCGCACCTTCTTCTGTGCCTGCAAACTCAGCTTCATTCACCACAGATTGCGTCACTTCCTGAGATGACACCACCCGTTTTTGATCGACGACTGTGGCATCGTAAACAGAGAGTTTTTGTTGATCGACCAAAGCCTGAATATCAGGCGGTAATTCCAAAGGATACTCGACAGGATCAGGACGGATCGTATCAACTAAGGTGTAGTTGAAATAACGCGAGTTGGTGAGGTTATTGGCCAAACCATTTACACGCCAAAAAGTATAGTCAGCATTGTCCTGCCAAGTGACCATACTTTGCAGAATATCCATATCCAAAGGGAATTCTTGATTTGGATCGCTCATACGAAATTCAACATTTCCGAGTTTATAACGCTCGCCTGTTTCATAACGTAAATTGATATCGGCTGTATTTTGAGGTTGAGCGACTTTAACGTCATGCAAACGCCAGTAACTGTCAAAATAACCGTTATCTGAAGCGGCATCGGTAATTCGTTTTTTGGTTTGCTCATACAAACCATGATTAAACACATCATCTACTTCTTGATCAGGCAAGACACCAATAACCTGAAATTGTGCCTCGTATTGTCCTTCACCTGTAAATTCAATATTTTGCTGTTTAATCGCCACAGGTGGATTTGGCACAACCTGCACACGCACGCGGCTATCACTGAGTTTTTCAAACTTAAACTCGGCATTATAAAAACCCACCGCCTGCGCAGCCTGATTTGACAACGTACGCAGTTGCGGCAATGCCGATGGAAAATCTGCAAAAGACTCCTGGGTAAAACTGGACAGTTTGGCCTTAATATTGGCACTTAACTGATCTACCGCTGTACGATAAGCATCGGGCGATACCTCTCCAATTGAGTTTTGTGTACCATTGGCGCCTTTTGCGGTAATGACTACATCTGCACTAATACGCGGCACTTTGGCTGTATTTAGCTCCCGCGGTGGACGGACTTTATACAGTAAACGTCTGAAAAAACCGAGTTTATCGGCATTTTCGACCTGCGTCATCCAGCCCAATTCAGTCATTAAGGTATCGTTAGGATTGGCTTCCACTACAAAATTACTGTCTGCCTGAATATTGGTTATGAGCTGATCGACATTTACAGGCGCTTGATCAATTTGCAGTAGCTCCTGCTGTGTTGCGTCTTGAACCAACGTTTCTGGCACTTGACCATTGCGGTCTAGCATCGCTTCTTGTTTGGCTTGTTCTGCCACCTGAAAAATTTCATTGGCAAGCCCCTGATCTACAGGTGCAATGGGTAAATCTTCTAAGTCTTCAAATTCGATAGGCTGAAATTCAGCAAAAGATGCCCCTGCCTGTTGTTGCTGTTGCAGCATTTCTAGACTATTAAATTCAGGTGTTTGCGCTTGCTCTAAAGCTTCTTCTATTTTTTGTAGATCTTGGGCACTGTCTTTACCTTGTGCTGCTGCCAGTTGTTTAATTTCTTCAGCTAAATTTTGTGCTTCTTCTGTAGTTGGAGTCTGCAGTGATGTAGGATTTTCAGCGAGTTGGGTGTTGGAGTTAGATACCTTAAGACTTTCTGCAAAACTTGAGGATGCAACTAAACCTAAAAACAGACTTAGTCCGAGCTTTTTCGGCATATTCCAGCATAAAATTGCATGCATACTGGAACACAGTACTGATTTTTTAAAGTTTGTATTTACAAGCATAAAAAACTCTAAACTGATTTAATTTTTTGGATAAACCCCAATCAACCCACGTATAAACACTATTTGTTCGATTTTTTCATTAGTGAAATACTTGAAACATCATACATGATTTTCTGTACAATTATATCAAGTGGTCACATTTCTTAATAAAACTAAACGAAGTTAATCACGCATGAAAAAAAATGAACATTTGTTAAAGAGTCGTCGCTTTTTGCCGATGTTTCTCACTCAATTTTTTGGCGCACTCAATGATAATGTGTATAAACAAGCGCTGCTTTTGGTCTTTACCTATGGCTGGATTAGCCAACAATCTGCAAATGTCAGCACCCTGAACAATTTGGCAGCCCTGCTGTTTATTTTGCCCTATTTCATTTTTTCTGCCACCGCAGGACAATTGGCAGACAAGTATGAACGCGCTCAATTGGTACGTGCCATCAAACTGCTTGAAATTATCATCATGCTGATTGGTACCGTTGGTTTTATTTTAGGAAATTTGTGGCTGTTGCTGATGGCCTTGTTTTTAATGGGTGCACAATCGACCTTTTTTGGCCCAATCAAATATGCCATTTTGCCTGAAGTACTCAAACCGCATGAACTGATGTCAGGCAATGCAATTTTCCAGTCAGGTACATCCATTGCAATTTTATTGGGGATGATTTTAGGCGGTGCAGTGATTTCAGTATCTGCAGGCAATTTAGTCTGGATTAGCTTAACTGTGGTGATTATTGCACTAATTGGTTATGCCTCAAGTCGTTTTGTGCTGACGCAGCGCGTCACGGCACCCGACATTCAAATTGACTGGAATTTTTTCCGCACCAGTTTCCAGACTTTAAAATATGCCAAAAGCCTGCCGATGATTTTTTTGATCTTACTTGGAAACTCTTGGTATTGGTTTTATGGGGCAACGTATTTAACCCAAATTCCACAACTCACTCAACAAAACTTGCATGCTTCTGAAAATGTGGTGAGTTTATTACTGACACTCTTTTCTGTCGGTATTGGCGTAGGTTCTTTGCTCTGCCGTAAAATAGGCGGTACCGAGGTCAATATTAAAATGGTGCCTATTGGCGCAGTCGGTTTAACCGTCTTTGCTTTTTATTTGGCAGGCACATTGGCTTTTGTACCAGAAAAAACAGGCGCACTACTGGGCTTAGCCGAAGTCTTTCAGCAAGGCTGGAGTTATTATCATGTCATGTGTGCAGTCACTTTACTGGGCATTAGTGGCGGTTTTTACATTGTGCCCTTGTATGCCATGATGCAAGCCTATTCCCCTCGCTCGCACCGCGCACGTGTGGTCGCAGCCAACAATATTTTAAATGCGGTATTTATGGTGTCATCTGCCATTTTTTCGATTTTAATTTTAAGCATTTTAAAAATTGATTTAAAAATTTTATTTAGTATTACGGCTGTTTTAAGTGCTGTTTTCACCTTTTGGCTCTTGTTAAAGCTCAAGCCAATGTTAGATACTGCACAGGACTCTTTGGAGGATTAATTTCATGCGTCATTACACAGGCATCGACAAGTTTATTCATTCATTTGACCAAGCCTTACGTAGTTTAGTACCTGGCACAACTTCGGCTCAACGTGAAAACCCGGGCAATACGGTTGAAACCAAATTGGCTGTGAGTGAAGCACGTCATGTTGCAGGCTTAATGCGAGTAAACCATAGTGGTGAAGTCTGTGCACAAGCCTTATATCACGGTCAGGCTTTAACTGCGAAATTGCCCAATGTACGTCGTGAAATGGAACAGGCTGCAATTGAAGAACAAGACCATTTGGCGTGGTGCGAAGACCGCTTAAAAGAGTTAGACAGTCACACCAGTTTGCTTAATCCTGTATGGTATGGCTTGTCTTTTGGGATGGGTGCAATTGCAGGTATTGCGGGCGATAAATACAGTTTGGGTTTTGTGGCAGAAACTGAACGTCAAGTCAGCTTGCATTTAGAACATCATATTAGCCAATTGCCTGAACAAGATGATCGTTCACGTAAAATTCTAGTCCAAATGAATGAAGATGAATTGCATCATCGCGATACGGCGCTCAAAGCAGGTGGTGTAGATTTGCCTGTACCTGTACGTTTGACCATGACTGCGATTTCCAAACTCATGACCAAGACCAGTTATTATATTTAATGAATTGATAACACTTAAACGCTCACGATTGTGGGCGTTTTTTTATGCCAACAAATAGAAAAATAGCTCAATTAAAACGATCAAGACATAACAAAGAAAGAGCCGTTTGTGAGTTATCCCAAGATTTATCCGCAGAATTTGTGGATAGTTTTTAAGTGCAAAGCCGTATAAATACAGAAAAATATGGTTTTTTAAACAACACGGTAATTTGAATCAAGTCAATTTTAAATTAACTTGATCCCTTGTATACGTCATAATTTCAAACTTTAAACAAGATAAATAACCTTACTATTTTCTAATCTTAAAATTTTTTTCTTTTGTAGTTGAGTAATTATCTTTCCTCTCTCTTCTTCAGAAATTGATCCTTTGAACTGAAACATTGCATCAATAAAATTTTCTAAAGATTTCTGCTTAGAAGGGCGACTTTTAAGTAAGCGTTCAGAAACATAATCAACATCTATGACCTCATCTTCTTGTTGGACTTTTTCTACATATTGTTCCTCTTCTTCTTTTCTTGCGACTTGAATAAGAAGTTGAGCCAATTTCAATTTATCTCGATATCCCAATTGTAGAGCTAGTTCTTTTATTGCTTCGTAAGACATATTATCAAAAAGTATATTTAAGTAACTAAATTATAAAATATAATACCAGCTTATATATTGTTTTAAAAAGCTTTAATACTAATTACCGTAAACTAAATAGCTAAGATCAAGACACTTTCATAAATCAATAATTAATCATAGATCATGAGTATTGAAAGTCCCTCCACCCCAGTTAAGACTATTCTCCAAGAGGATAACTATGTACTAAATGATAATTTAAAGAAGACTTATAAAAGAAATCTAGTATTTTAATTTACTCTTCACAACTCACAATTGGGTAGTCATGCTCTGGATGCACAAAAGCCTCATCTTGCCAAATATCCCACATTGGAATTTTAACATCTAAAGCCAGTGGCAGTTTTTTCGGATTGAATTGCATTTGAGCTAAATTTTCACCCCACGCAATAATATCAATATCCAGCGGAATATCATGCGATGGACGCACACGCCCTGCTGCAACTTCCAATTCCTGAAGGATGACGTTTAGATGCTCAAAGCTTAAACGGCTTTTTAGCAAACAAGCAGAATTCCAATAGTCTGCACCAATTCCATCACGGCACGGAATCAGATAAATGTGCGAAAAATGCACTTCACCCAATGCAGCAATTTGCTGATAGGCATTTTTAAACTGACGCGGTGCTTCGCAGTTACTCGCCAGAGCGAGGGCAAAAATCGTTTCGGTGGCGTTCAAGACGAATTCCTACAGAATTGGCTTCTGGAATAATGGCAGGTTTGCGAATGGTGATGGTAATGGATTCAATGGCGGCAAAAGTCGTAAAAAGTGCATCCAATACCAATTGTGCGGCATGCTCAATCAATTTGGGCGCAGCCTGCTGAATCACTTGCGCTGAAATGCTGCAAATTTCTGCATAATTGAGCGTGTCTTGCAACTCATCTGAAGCTGCAGCTTGGCTTAAATTGGTGGCAATAATCAAATCCAACATAAGCGGTTGTTGAATCTGACGCTCCCATGCAAAACAGCCGACGACTGTTTCTACCTTTAAGCCTTCAATGATAATTGCATCCATGACCACACTCTATATTTCATTTTAAATCCTTCTATCTCTGTCTATTGAAAGGGATATTTTCCGTATTTTAAAGCCACACTGAACTCATAAAACAAAAGATCGGTGGCTTTAAAATATGCAACCAGAAAGCTTGATTCGACCAATATGGATAATTAATGCTTTAACAACAAATTCGGATCAATGCTTTGTACCATCTGCAATCGTTGATCGGCATAAATATCGGTATAAGGTGCTAAAACGCGCATGAAACGGTCAAAGTACAGCATTTGCTTGAACAGTAAAGCAAAGTCACGCGGGAAACGAATCCCATGACGCTCACCCACAGCAACCATATCGAGCATAATGTCATTTAAATCGGCAGGGTTAGAAGTCAGCAACTCTTGAGGATCGGCCAGCAATACGCCACTAAATAAACGCTCTAAATCTGCTGCCAAAACCTGAGTATCAATTTGCTTGTCGGTCATGCCCATTTTGAGCATATTTTCAGCCATAAGCGTGTAGTTGGTATTTTGTAGAGCATCCATAAAAGCCATACATGCAGTCCACACTTCAGGATTCAGCTGTCCAACAATACCAAAATCAATAAAGCCGACACGCCCATCTTCAAGCAACATCAGGTTGCCTGCGTGTAAATCGGCATGGAAACTGTTACACATCATCAAGCTACCAAACCATGTATTCATGGCAGTAATCAACACTTGCGATGGATCGTTAGATACTTGTTTCACCACGTCAAAATCGGTCAAAGGTACGCCATACAAACGCTGCATGGTCAATACGCGACGGGTGGAATATTGATGATAGACCTTAGGTGCAGTGGCTTTTGTATTTTGGGTTAAATTCAGATAATTAATAAAATCATCTAGGTTACGTGCTTCTTCAATAAAGTCGACTTCACGCACCATACGGGTTTTGATTTCTTCGACAATATCGGCCAATGACGCAAATTTGACTTTAGGTACAGCTTTTTCGAGCAGTTTAGTCGCCCAGTGCAAGACGTTTAAATCGGTATAGAGAATGGTTTCTACACCCGGTTTTTGCACTTTAATCACTACATCTTCGCCACTCACCAATTTTGCAGCATGTACTTGTGCGATAGATGCTGAAGCTAAAGGCTTTTCATCTATTGAGGCAAATATTTCATCTAAATTGCGCCCTGCAAATTCAGATGCCAATACTTGCTGTACATAGCTAAACGGTAAAGTTGGAGTTTGGTCTAAACAACCTTGAAATTCTTCGACATATTCACGTGGGAACAATGACGGTGTACTGGCAATAAACTGCCCAAGTTTAATGTAGGTTGAACCTAAAGATTCAAATGTTTCGCGCATGAGTTTGGCATTACTTGGCTTTTCAGTGGCATATTTAATGCCTGCTTTGGCTGCCACTACGGCAGTTTCACCCATGCGAGCAACTGAACGTAAACCATCTAACCAGATATTATTTTTCATCATGTCTGAGTCATATTAAAGTAGTGAGAGTTTAACAAAAAATTGCCAAGTAAAAAGGCTATCTTGCCTGACAAACTGGACAGTTGTGGTCTTGATCAAACGACAATAAGCGTTGTTTCATGCTTAAACCATCCCAAAGTAATAGCTTTTGTTTCAGCGCGGTGTTGCCTAAACCCAAGTACAATAAGGCATGATGCGCTTGTAAACTGGCCATGACGTTGGGAGTGGTTGCCAATACGCCACTGTCAGCGCAGCGCAAACTTTCATTGGCATGTTGTTCTTTCGGGAACAGACATTCATAGCAAGCAGAATCACCTTCGACCATGAACATTTGCCCTTGAAAACCAATGGCAGAGGCACTGAGTAAAGGTACATTCAATTGTCGGCAATATTGATTGACCAAATATCGGGTACTGAAATTATCACAACCATCTAAAACTAGGTCTTGTTGGGCAACTAAAGTGCCTGCATTTTGCGCATCTAACAGCGTGGTTAAACAAACAATCTCGATATAAGGATTAATTTGCATTAATCTTTTTGCGAGAATTTCGGCCTTATAAAAGCCTAAATCTGCGGGGGTATAGGCGATTTGTCGTTGCAAATTACTGGTTTCAATCACATCAGCATCAATCAGAGTGATTTTTCCCACGCCTGCACGTGCAAGTAATTCTGCGCTTAAACAGCCAATCCCGCCACACCCCACAACAAGTACGTTGGCCAGTTTTAATTTTTCTTGGGCTTCAATATCCCAGCCATCCAATAAAATTTGTCGGCTATATAGATGCATTTCTGCATCGCTCAATTCCAACTGAGTATCGAATATGCTTTCCAAGAAAATGCCCTATTCTGCAAAACCAAAACGCCAAGTATAACGGGTATTCAAAGCAAACCGCCATGACGGCGGTTGAATTGTTGCGTATTTGAACAGATGGAGATGTGCAACGACTTGCTTAAAAGTGCATCCGCATGCCTACGTTATAAGTAACGCCATCGGCATCGCCTATATATTCATTATAATAGGCAATTCCACCATTCCAGTAACATGCCGTATTCCCGACTTTGTCTGAGGTTGTCCCATCTTTACAGGTGGTATTCGAGGTGCTGTCATATAACCATTTATAACCGGCAGTGGCGTAAATCGAGAAATCAGGAACAAAGTTCAAACCGACTTCTACGCCCACAGGTAAAGTGACAAAATTGACATCATTGGCAAGCAGCTTTGAACTTGCGCCGCTATAACCTAGACCTGCGTATGTATTGAAATAAAAACCATGATAGCTGATCAGGTTTAAATTCCCGCCCATATTGAATTCATAATAATCCAAATCGTATTCATTGTTTTTTAAGAATTCCAATCTGCCATAAAAACCTGAGCGATGTGGCGTGGTGGAAACACCCAAAGCAAAACCATCTAGTTCTACTGTATCGCCACTGTCAAAATCTGCTTCAAAATTGGCGTATTCGGCAAAGACTGCATAATTTTTTTGTGGCGTTTTTGCTGCTGGATAGCTGGAATAGGCTGTACTTTCAGCAGTTGGCGCTGGGTTCCAGTTTTGTGCATAACTGCCAGAGGCACACAACAGTAAAGCTGCGCCCATCCATATCGACTTCGTAAATATCCGCTTTGACGGCTGCGTGAAATTTAAATGAGCTGTTACCATGATGTTCTCCCCCAATATGTATTGCGCTGCCTACATGCTTTTATCGTAATCGAAGTACATGCAGCCTTGTTCATTGTGTCAGCATAAAGTTGAAAATATCACATCACCAATATGATGCACACATTTTCTATCGATTGAGTTCGTGCTTGCATAATCGGGTGGTTTAAATAAAGAATACAGATTTAAAAAAACGCCAATCTGTATGAATGGCGTTTTTCTTATGGCGCAATAATTAACAGGGCCTATTGGCTGAATTTAGCTCACTTTTTTAAAAGCATTTTGTTTTGCAATTTCTTGTTGCTTCAATAAATTACGCTGAATTTTTCCACTGGATGTTTTAGGCAAACTGCTGACAAATTCAATTTCTTTAGGATAGGCATGTTTCGATAAGCGTGAACGCACATACTGTTGCAGCTTTTCCTGCAATGCAGTGCTTGGTTGATATTGATTTTTTAACACCACAAAGGCTTTTACCACTTCTGTACGCTCTGGGTCTGGCTTACCAATTACTGCGGATTCAAGCACTTCCTCACATTCAAGCAAAGTACTTTCTACATCAAAAGGCCCGACACGATAACCCGAAGTTGTAATGACATCGTCTGCACGACCAATAAAATCAATCCCACCAAATTCATTTAAACGTACCGTATCACCCGTTAAATAATACTGTCCCACAAATGATTTACGGTCATCCCCATCGTAACCTTTGAACCACATTAAAGGCGATTGTGATTCATCCAGTGCAAGTGTGCCAATTTCGCCGTGAGCGACTTCCTGATGCTGTGCATTTAAAACCGCGAAACGATGTCCGGGAATAGCATAACCCGCAGAACCTACTTTTTTCTGATGTTCCAGTGCATGATGATTGGCAATCACCATCCCCAATTCGGTTTGTCCATATTGATCATAAATATTGACTTGTAAATCATGCTTAAACCAATGAATCACTTCTGGTGTGAGCGGCTCGCCTGCACTGCTAACCACACGCAGATGTCGTTGAATATCACCATCAAACTTTTCTTTAAAACCAAAGAACATTCTAAATGCGGTTGGTGAACCTGTTAAATTACTCACCTGATATTTACGGATAATTTCCAGTGCATGATCAACACTAAATGGACGTTCATCCATAATAATGCTATGCCCCAAACTCAGTGGCCCTGTAATACCGTAATACAAGCCATAAGCCCAACCAGGGTCGGCTAAATTCCAAAATGAATCTTCTGCTCTTAAATCGACTGCATGCTGCATATAACCTTTAAATGCCACAATGGCTTTTAAAGGCACAGGTACAGATTTAGCTAAACCCGTAGTGCCTGATGTAAACATCATCAGAAAATCATCTTCAAAACTGCGATACACGGTTTCAAAGTAAGTGTCTTGAGTGCTTAGAACTTGCCAAAAATCTGTATCATGGTTTTGAGCTTGATTTGCTGCGTCCACAGTTAAAATTTTCACATTAGACAAGGCATTTAGTTTTGGACGCTGCTCAGTATTGGTCACAATGAGCTGCGTCTTTGCAGTTTGAATACGGTGCTCAATCGCTTTAGATTCAAAGGCTGTAAATAAAGGCTGATACACTGCCCCAATGCGCCATGTGGCAAAAACCGTAATTAACAATTCAGGCGTACGCGGCAATAATCCTGCAATACAATCACCTGCTTTTAAGCCCAGTTGAGTAAAATAATTTGCCAATTTTCCAGATGCTTCTGCCAGTTGATCAAATGTCCACGATGCAGTTTGACCGTGTTTGCCTTCCCAAATTAAGGCAGTTTGTTGAGTACCCGTATAGCGTCCGCAACATTCTTCATAGGCATTAAGTGCCGTTGGCGTTCCTGCCAATTGGGTTTGAATCAGTTGCTCAATATCAAACTGTTGATATGCCTCTTGCAAAGTTTTCATTCTTTTAAGCTCCGTCTTAAACTGATGACACTGCAATTCATTTGCAGCAATATGCGTTATTGTTTTAACCGTTTTTACAAGTTAGGATTGAATCGCTCTTTAAAATTTAAATTAGGTTTGCTGTGTTGAAGTCGATCATGCAACGCAATCACGACATGATCTTCGCGTATTTTTCAATCAAGTTAGCTAAACATGATTTGAACATTTTCTCAATTTCCACATCCTGCAATAACCTTGCAAGCTTTGGACACCGACTAAAGTTTTAGATACTCAGCTTTAACGCTTAGTCACTTCACGTGCAATCACCAAACGCTGAATATCGGATGCACCTTCATAAATTTGGCTAACGCGCACATCGCGGTAAATACGTTCAACTGGGAAATCAGATACATAGCCATAGCCCCCATGTATTTGAATCGCATCTGAACACACACGCTCTGCCATGGTTGAAGCAAAAAGCTTGGCCATAGATGCTTCTTTTAAACACGGTAAGCCTGCATCTTTGAGGCTTGCGGCATGTAGAATAAGCTGTCGTGCAGCTTCAATCTGTGTTGCCATATCTGCCAAGCGAAACGCGACTGCCTGATGTTGCACAATTTCAACTCCAAAAGCTTTACGCTCATTGGCATAGTCCACGGCTGCATCTAAAGCTGCTCGCGCCATACCCACCGATTGCGCGGCAATACCAATACGCCCCGACTCTAAATTAGAGAGTGCAATTTTGTAGCCTTCACCTTCTTGCCCCAATAGGTTTTCTGCAGGAATACGGCAGTTTTCCAACACGATGGTGGCGGTATCGGAACAGTGCTGTCCCATTTTGTCTTCTAAACGTGCCACGATATAACCTGGTGTGTTCGTCGGGACTAAAAAGCAGGAAATGCCTTTTTTACCCGCAGTTTTGTCCGTTACAGCAAAAACTAAAGCAACATCTGCATATTTGCCTGTGGTGATAAACTGCTTGGTGCCATTTAAAACCCAATCCTCGCCATCTTTTTCAGCTTTACATTCAATCGCGCTGGCATCAGAGCCGACTTGTGGTTCAGTTAAACAAAAGCAGCCTAACCATTCGCCTGTTGCCAGTTTAGTTAAATATTTTTGTTTTTGCGCCTCTGTGCCGTAGCGTTGTGTAATTCCGCATGGCAATGAGTTTTGCACACTCACAATCGTTGAAATTGCACCATCACCCGCAGCAATTTCTTCTAAGGCTAAAACGAGAGATACATAATCTAAACCTGCACCGCCCCATTCTTCTGCAACGGTCATGCCCAAAGCACCTAGCTCACCCAGTTCTTTTAACTCCTTTGCAGGGAATTCAGCAGTTTTATCACGTGCCGCTGCAGTTGGTTTAAGCTTTTCCTGTGCATAACTGCGCAGCATATCCTGAATCATTTTTTGTTCATGGCTTAAAATCATGGTGACCCTCTGTTTATATGGTAGATGTTGTTTTTGTCAGGAATGCGCGCAACATCCTTGTTCTGTATTGCAACGGTTTTTTAGTATCCAGTTTTTCAATACTTGAATTTTTGCTTAGGCTATTTTATGGATATAGCATCGTCATAACTTATTTCGGTTGCATACGAATTGCGCCATCCAAACGAATCACTTCACCGTTTAAATAACCATTTTCAAAAATATGACCCACCAATTGCGCAAATTCTTCAGGCTTTGCCAAACGTGGTGGAAATGGCACCATTTGCCCTAAAGCATCTTGCACATGCTGTGGAAATGCTTTCAGCATCGGGGTTTCCATAATACCGGGGGCAATCGTCATCACCCGAATGGCTTCACGTGCCAATTCACGTGCCAAAGGCAGCGTCATCCCCACAATTGCACCTTTCGATGCAGAATACGCACTTTGTCCAATCTGCCCATCAAATGCTGCAACCGAAGCAGTATTCACAATCACACCACGCTCTTCTTCATCGGCGGCTAAGTCATATTTCGCCATCAGTTGTGCCGCAAAACGGATCATATTAAAACTGCCCGTGACATTAATATTCAGCACTTTTTGGAACATTGCCAAATCATGCAAACCATCACGTCCCAAGACTTTGGCAGACGGTGCAATGCCTGCACAATTCACCAAGCCATTTAACTGTCCGTATTTTTGCTCAATATGGTTAAAAAGCTGCTGTACTTGGTTTTCATCGGTCACGTCTACAGCTACGAAGTCTGCATTTTCGCCCAATTGCTGTTGAAGCTGCTGCCCAAGTTCTTGATTCATATCAACCAAAATAACTTTTGCACCTTGCGCAACTAAATGTTGTGCAGTCGCAGCGCCTAAACCCGATGCACCACCCGTGACCACACAGACTTTTCCTTGAATTTTCATTTTATTTTCCTTATAAATTTTCAGGTTGATACAACTTAAGAAGCAGATTAATCACACTCAAGCTAGAGTACAATTTCCAAACCCTGCATCGACTATGATGTATTTGAACACTCAACTTGTAAATGGAATACCACGCCATCCCATGAATGCAACTCAGCTCACTTACAGCAAAGGTACAATTTCAATTGCTTTAGTCCATGAAGCTTTGCATACTGCACAGCAACGCGGTATGGATACGCATGCGATTTTGCAGACGGCGGGTATTCCTGCAGAGCTGTTACATTCCAACAAAGCGAGGGTGTCAATTCTGCAATATGGTCAATTGTGGATTGCACTGGCAGATGCCATGAACGATGAATTTTTTGGCATGGACAGCCATGCTATGCGTCGTGGCAGTTATCAACTCTTGTCTAAATGGGTGTACCAAGCAGAGCATTTAAAGGCCGCATTACAGGACATTTTAAATTTCTTTAATTTAATACTGGATGATTTTTCAGGTGAATTAAACGTAGATGGTGAATATGCAATCTTAACCATTCACGATAAATATCAAGTGAAACCGATGTTTAGTTATGCCACTTATTTAATGCTGATTCATGGCTTGATGTGCTGGCTGACAGGACAACGTATCGCTATTTTAAACATGCAACTCAAATGTGCTGCCCCGCAGGATGATGCTGATTATCGTGTCCGTTTCTGTGATGAAATTGAATATGCGTGTACAGCGCATAAGATTTATTTTGAGGCAAAACATCTTGATTTAAAAATCAAGCAGGATAAAAAAAGTTGGAAACGCTTTTTAAAACAAACACCTTTTAACCTTTTGGTGCGTTATAAAAACCCACATGCGCTGAGTCATAAAATTCGTAAACAATTAATGCGATTGCCGCCGAGTGAATGGTTAGAACTGAACGAATTAACCCAACATTTCAATATGTCTGAAGCGACGTTCCAACGGCGTTTAAAGCAGGAAGGCACCAGCTATCAGCAATTAAAAAATGAAATCCGTCGAGATACGGCAATTGAATTGTTGAGCAAAACCCAACAATCACTTCAGGAAATTAGCGATCAATTAAATTTCCATGATCCTAGCGCTTTTCATCGTGCCTTTAAAAAATGGACTGGGGTCAATCCTGGTGCATATCGACAATATACCGAAAGCTCATAATTGAAAGCTCATAATTGCGTGACTTATCACCTACTACTCAGCCACTATTTTGTGTATTTTACAAACAACTTAATTATAAAAGAAAACTCATCGCTGTGATTTCAAGGTTGAGCAGTGAACTGGACGTTCATCGGCACTGCATTGTCAAAGCATTAAATTTAGTTTACTTTTCAATCAATTTAAAGCATAAATTTTATGCAATTCGGCTGTCATACTCCCCCTGTAATATTAAATGTACGAGCATCTTTGGAGGTTTCCCCATGCTTAAGATGATGGATGTACTTGAACACAATCTAGTTCAAAATTTCTCTCACTCCCTCAACCAAGCTTCTGACCAATTAGATGAATTACTCAATCAAAGTATTCTAAATACCTCAGAAGAACAGTTACGCAATGTCATGTCTGCGTTTTTCAAACGTGAAGATGCACTTGAAGCAGCGCAAGCCCTAGATATTTGCCAAGAAGATTTACAATCTTTACAAGCAGGTTTAGCACTCAAAGATGAACACCTGTGCGATACCGCTAAAATTGTTGCACTATGTTTAGCTTTAGAAACAGACAGTTTGGCACAAGTTGAAATTCCTGACTGTTTGCAAGATTACCCGATGTAAACTAAAACTTCGGGTATTCATTTGCTGAAAGTATTTAAAAAGTGATGTCTTCATGGCATCACTTTTTTATTGGCTGTTGCAATAATAAATAAGAAAAATTGACTTTAAGCCGCTTGCTGCTTTTTTAAATCAAAAGCTAGCTATCATCTTGCCAAGCGTTGTTTGTCTATGAAACACTAAGGACAGCTTCAAGGATGCATCAAGATGATTATTCGCAATAAAAACAACAGTTTTACCCTACTGTTTGCATGGTATGGGACAATTTTACCCACGGTCTTACCTGCACTTGCAATTGTGGTCTTCCTTTCTACGGTCTTAGTGTATTTGTCTTCTCACCACTTTTTTCAAGTGCCGAGCGTACCAGCCATTGGCTTTACCATTTTCGGTATTATTTTGTCTATTTTCCTCAGTTTTAGAAATAACGCCAGTTATGAACGTTGGTGGGAAGGTCGAAAATTGTGGGGGACGTTAATTGCAACATCACGGCATATTTCACGTGACTCATACGTACTGCCAGATCAACAGCGTCGGGTCTTGATGTATCGGGTCATGTTGTTTAGTAATTTATTGCGTAACCGTTTACGCAATCAAAACCAACCTATCGATTTTTATCAAAACAAAGTCAACCTCACATCTGCAGATTATGAAGCATTATTTCCGCATATTAATGCCGCACAGTTTATTTTAGAAAGCATTCAAAAAGAGTTAGTCAGCGCACTGAAAACAGGTGAAATTTCCGATATTATTTATCAAGGCTTGAATCAACATATTGTTGAATTGGGTAATGTGCAAGCAGGTTGCGATCGAATTCTCAGCACACCCTTGCCTTTTTCTTATTCAGTCTTGTTGCACCGCACTGTGTATTGCTTCTGCTTTATTCTGCCTTTTAGTTTAGAAGCAAGTTTAGGAATCTGGACACCAATTTTGGTGGGTTTAATTGCCTATTTATTCTTAGGTTTAGATGCTCTCAGCGAACAACTTGAAGAACCTTTTGGCCTGCAAGACAATGATTTACCGCTCAACTCCATGGTGCGATTAATTGAACGGGAAATGCTGAGTTCACTTGGCGAAGAACTGCCACCTGCAATTTTGGCAGTGAAAGGCAACCTAAGCTGACATCAGTTGAGTTGAGGCTCATAAATTGGTCTTGCACTTAAACTTTGCTAATCATTCGTCTATGTTTGCAAGCTGATAAATAGATCTCACAAGATTTTTAACTGATATAACACATCAGCCAGCAAGCCATTGTGCTAAAGTCACCCGATCATTGCCTGCATAATCTTTGACTGTACGAATGTCAGAAAAACCGTGTTCTGCAAAAATCGCTTGCACTGCTAAAGCTTGGTCATAGCCATGCTCTAGTGCAATCCATCCATTTGCTTTCAGCCAGTGCTTACCCTGCGAAATAATCTGCAGAATATCTGCCAAACCCTGATCTGCTGCCACCAATGCACGTTCAGGCTCTGCTGCCAAAGCAGACATGTGTGCATCATTAGCATCTATATACGGCGGATTAGATACAATTAAATCAAAACGTGGCTCGGCTGCTGAACCCAATGCCTCAAACCATGCACCACAGGCAAATTGCACCTGATTTAAAGCATGCTTGCTTGCATTTTCTTGAGCAACTGCAAGCGTTGGCAGGTAAATATCGGTTGCGGTTACCTGCCAATCTGGACGTTCAGATGCTAAAGCCAAAGCAATCGCCCCTGTACCTGTGCCTAAATCGACAATTACAGCATCACGTTGTAATGACAAAGCCAACACAGTTTCGACCAAAACCTCGGTATCAGGACGTGGCACCAAAGTATCGTGCGTGACTTTTAAATCCAGTGTCCAAAATGGCTGTGAACCTGTGATATACGCCAAAGGCTCGCCTGCTGCTATACGTGCCAAAGCCTGCACATACATCTGCTCTTGCGCGGCACTCAATTCCTGATCTGCACGATATTTTAATTCAAGCGCACTGAGTCCTAAAAAATGCTCTAACAACCAAATATTTTCTTGACGCTCATAGCTATCGACTTCACCACGTAGCGCCAAGGCTTGTGCAATATTCATTAACCACCGTTTTGCTGAGCAAGCATCGCCAACTGATCTGCCTGATATTCACGATGCAGACTATCTAGTAGTTCAGTTAAATCACCTTCCATCACCGCATCCAACTTATATAAAGTCAGGTTAATACGATGATCTGTCATACGTCCTTGCGGATAGTTATAGGTACGAATACGCTCAGAACGGTCACCCGAACCCACCAAATCACGACGCATTTCTGAAGTTGCTGCATCTGCTGCAGCACGTTTGGCATTTTCCAAACGTGATGCCAACAACGCCATCGCTTTCGCTTTGTTTTTATGCTGTGAACGTTCTTCCTGACATTCCACCACAGTACCCGTCGGAATGTGGGTTATACGCACTGCAGAGTCGGTTTTGTTAACGTGCTGACCACCCGCACCCGAAGCACGATAGGTATCGATACGCAAATCGGCAGGGTTAATATCTACCGTGGTATCTACATCTACTTCAGGTAAAATTGCAACGGTACATGCTGATGTATGCACACGACCTTGTGACTCAGTCGCTGGAACACGTTGCACACGATGTGCGCCACTTTCAAACTTCAAACGACCATACACGCCTTCGCCATTCACCAAGCAAATGACTTCTTTATATCCGCCGTGTTCACCTTCATTTTCAGATAAAATTTCGATTCTCCAGCCCTGACTCTCTGCATATTTGCTATACATGCGGAATAAGTCACCCGAAAAAATCGCAGCTTCATCGCCCCCAGTCCCTGCACGAATCTCCAAATAAGCCGAGTTAGCATCATTCGGGTCTTTTGGAATCATTAAAATATTTAAATCAGCTTCAAGTTGCTGAATTAGGGCTTTATTGTCTTTAATTTCTTCTTGCGCCATTTCCTTAAAATCAGGATCAGACAACATTGCTTCGGCTGTTTCAATATCGGCTTCAGCTTGTGTGTATTGTGACCACACTGCCGTAATTTCGTCTAAATCACTGTGTTCGCGTGATAATTGACGAAAACGCTTGTTATCTGAAATCACTTCAACATCTGCCAACAAAGCAGTCAATTCTTCATGGCGGTCAGAAAGCTGATCTAATCGTAAACGTAACGATTCTTTCATTGTTTAAAAAATCTCAATGCAAAGGCTGTTACATGCAACACGCAGCACAGCGAAATAAAAAATTGCGCATAGTTTACCGATTCTACCACCCAAATAACATCATTATTACGTCTGTACGATGTTTGAAATGCCTATCTGCAGATGTTCTAGCAGTATTTCTGTGTGATGATGCTGTGCATTGCGGTGAATGTACAACTCACCAAGTACCGCAATTAGCATCCGCATTTGGACATTTTTTTAGCAATTTTAATCAAACTCATACAAAGCCCACACCAAAGCACACCAATATCGTCTGCACTCTCCACATTTTAAAAGCGGCGCTTTGTTAAATTGAGCCCATCAAAATTGATCATAAATAAGTCCTGTAAGGGACATGGAGTTCAACATGAAACTTAATGCAATGTTAATGACAGCAGCTTTAGCCACAGCTTCAATGCTCACTGCCAACGTTTATGCAGACAATACTACGCGCGTTGCCGCAGCCAGTGCTTTAGGCAGTGTTGCAGGTACAGCTATTGGTAAAAATATGGGGGGGACTACGGGTGCAACACTAGGCGCTGCCTTAGGCGGTGCTGGTGGTGCAGCCGTGGCGAGTGATAAACGTCATCGTACTGAATCTGCAATTGGTGGTGCTTTGGGTGGCGGTGCTGGCTATACCGTAGGTAAAAATATGGGCGGCACCAATGGGGGTTATATTGGTTCAGCTTTAGGTGCAGCAGGTGGTGCAGCTCTCGGCAATAAAATCTCAAAAGATAAAGAATATGACCGCTATCAAGAACGTAAATGGAAGAAAAAACGCAACCGTCGTTAATCCTAAAGAATAGATAAAGCATGATATAGATCGGTAAAAAAGCATCAACACAGGTTTGATGCTTTTTTATAGGATTCGTTTTTTAGGCTATGCGGAATAAGTAGTGGAATTTAAGTTTTAAGAATATTCCGTATAGCCATTTGGTCACTATAGCGTTCTTCTATTTCATTAAGATTCTTACGAGCTGTTTTCTCATCCGTAAGAACACCATTGAAATAGGCTATAGTTACATCAGACTTGTTGCACAAATCATTTATATCGTCTGTAGCATTAGTGATGCTAGATGCAACCATTAAAAGAGAAATGGCACTCAAATAAATTTTCTTATTCATCACAGTAATCTCTTTGTGGTATCGTGAACACAAAACCATCTAAAGCATCACTATATTTGTAATAAGCCTGTAGGCGTTTTTTGGTATTTGTAGTCATATTTCCTATTTCATCAATTACATCGGATGCGTCTATATTCGGGTTACTTTTGAATGTTTTATAAACACAAGTCGTTGCTCTATCAGCTTCATGAGATGATGCTTGTAATTCAACTTCATTCTCTAAATTAACAGCCATTTTTTGCTGACTATTCCTTGCAAATTGTTGAACCGCTTTTTTTTCAAGTTCATCTTTATATTTTTGTTCAATATGAGCGTCAATATCATCACGGATGCCATTTTGGTCCTTATCAATCCCTAAAATTGAATCTGTTTTTTCAAATTTTGGTAATTTTCCTTCATCCTCTAACTTCTGAAAGACTTGCTCTTTTATCGTTATTTTTTCATTTTGTGGTGCTGAAGAATCATTTTTTCCACCGCAGGCACTTAAAGCTATTAAGCAAAAAGAGCCTAATAAAATAGACGTAAACATTATTACCCCCCGTTGTTACTCGTATATTTTTCATAAGATTCATACAAGCTTGTCCACACGTTATTCCGTATAGCCGTTTTTTATATATCAATTCAAAAACGACCATAATCAATATGAAGAAATTTAGCAGTGCAATTACAAAGTCTTTACCAAACTTTGCAGATTTACCTCATTGCCCTTCACGATCTTTGCCATCTGTTTCTATATCTTCATTACAAAACATATTAATCAATATTTGGAGCATCCGCATGAAACTTAATCGTATTTTATTGGGTAGCGTTATCGCAAGTTCTGCCTTGCTTATGAGTACTGCGCATGCAAACGATACACGTGTTGCCGTAAGTTCTGCCTTGGGTGGTGCTGTCGGAGCAGCAATTGGTCAACAAATGGGTGGACAAACAGGCGCGATGATTGGTTCAGCCATTGGTGGTGCGGGCGGTGCTGCAGCTTCTGCCAATAAACGTGACCGTAACGGTGCCATGATTGGTGCTGCCTTGGGCGGTGCAGGTGGATATAGCGTTGGTCGCAATATGGCAGGCAACAATGGTGGCTATGTCGGTGCAGGACTCGGCTCTGCAGGTGGTGCAGTATTAGGTCAAAAAGTTAGTAAAGACCGTCGTGATGATCATTATGACCGCCGCTATGATAGCCGTGGCTATCGCTACAATGACTACCGTTATAATGACCGTTACCGCAAAGACAATGGCTTACATTTAGGTCACTATAAAAATGGTAAACGTCGTTAATTTCTCACGATACTTCTAACTTCTTCAGCACCTTCGGGTGCTTTTTGTTTGCTGACTACTTGCTTGGATAAATGTTTTTTTATAAAGCGTGCTTTTTGGATGAATGTCGCGCGTTGTTAAATGGCAATATCTCATGACTCGCCCATATATCGAAAATTTTCGATATACAAAATCAGTGCAGCATCGTATGATAAAACTCTCTTTAATCAAGCTGGAATAAATGATGCGTTCCCTGCAAGATACAAAATTTGCCATTCTTGAACTCGCACCTGTACGTGATGATCAATCAGTACAGTTTTCACTGCATCATGCACTTGAATTAGCACGACACGCAGAACAACTCGGCTATGACCGTTTGTGGTTGGCGGAACATCATAATATGGATGGCATTGCCAGCTCAGCAACCGCAGTTCTTTTGGGTTATTTATTAGCAAATACGCAAAAAATTAAACTCGGTTCTGGCGGTATTATGCTCCCCAACCACGCACCGTTAGTGGTCGCTGAACAGTTTGGAACTTTAGCGACTTTATATCCTAACCGTATTGAACTCGGTTTAGGTCGCGCACCAGGCACAGATCAAGTGACCATGCGTGCGCTGCGTCGTGGGCGACAGGAAACTGAAGATCAATTTCCGCAAGATGTTTTAGAAATTTTGCATTACTTTAAAGATGCTGAACCACAACAACGTATTGTTGCTACGCCAGGACAAGGGACACACGTTCCTGTATGGTTGCTTGGTTCAAGTTTATTTAGCGCACAACTTGCTGCAAAATTAGGACTACCCTACTCATTTGCCTCACACTTCGCCCCGCGTATGCTTGCTCAAGCCATTCAGTTATATCGTGACAATTTTGAGCCTTCAGAATATTTAGAGCGGCCTTATGTGTCTATGGGTGTGCCAACAGTGGTTGCAGACACCGACCAAGAAGCAGAATTTTTGGCGACTAGTGCCTATCAGCGTGTTTTAGGTTTAATGCGTGGACAAAGCCTAAAACTCAAAGCTCCAGTCGAAAGTATGGATGGCTTATGGTCACCTGCAGAAAAAATGTCAGTTGATAGTTTTTATGCCATGGCGCAAATTGGCTCAAAGGCGACTGTCAAAGCAGGATTGGAAAACTTATTGGCGAAGTATGATGTCGATGAGTTTATTTTTACCTGTGACATCTATGACACAGAAAAACGCTTACATAACTTTGATTTGCTCATGCAAATGAAGAAAAATATTTAATTCATTCAACACACCTTACAGCCAAATCAAGGGCTGTAAGGTAACTAAATTCTTAAGGTATTATTGGATCATATGTTAATTTTTAAACAGAAGCTTCTACCCGTTTTCTTTGGCACTTTGTTTACAGTGCTAGGCTGTTCTGAATCGTCACTGAATAATCAAACAGAAATCATCATACCAAAACTACAATATTCAGGTGATGGAAGTAATGCTAGCTACAGTGAAGCAATAATTACCCTTGAAGGAAAATGCTTGTATTTCACAGCAAACCAGACGAATTTTCTTCCTATTTTTGCGACTCAACAAGCTTACTGGGATTCGAGAAATGATGTATTAGTCGTAGATAATAAAACGTATAAAAATGGCGATAGAGTTGCCTATGGTGCAGGTGAAGCCTCTAATATTGATTTAGACTCATATATATGGATTACAAAACCAAACCCCGCTTGTATTGAAAATAACACCATTATTATCAATAAATTAATACCACCATTACCAGCTTCCAACTAGATTGGAAATAATTTCAAATACATAAAATTTGTATTTTCTTGTTTTCTGCTACTTAAATCTTCGTCGAATTAATTTTCAATCTTTGAGAATGACTGGCTCGCCTGCACAAAAGGCTTTACCAAACAGTACTGCCCCAACAAAATAGAGTAAATGTTCTAATTTATAAAATGAATAAATCAAGAGATTCAGCATGGTCAGTCCTAAACACGACGTTCATAGACACGCTTTTCAAAACTGTTTGACAGATTTTCAAGAGTTCCAAGGCAAATGTATTCCTGCAACTGAAATCAAATACCATGATTTCACTGGTTTACGCGTTGCAGTTATTGGCGCAAATCAGGACAGCGTGGCACAACTCGACAGAATTTGTCAGCAGGCAACATCTGTTCAAGTCTTTCAAATTGCACCGCATTTTGTCTTACCTAGTACCGAGCGTGGTATCCATCGTCTAATTAGCCATCCTTTGATGTTTAAAAATCGACGTTTGTTTAATAACCGCGTCAAAAATATTTTGGCTTTGCGCTTTTTAGATGCTCAAGTCAAAGACACTTGGCTCAAACGTCAACTCACACCCAACATTGCTGATACTCATCAACACTATTTCAAATCTGATCATTATTATTTAGCTTTACAACGTGAAAATTGCCATTTGATTACTTGGCCAATTGTCAAAGTCTGTGCGCATAGCGTGCATAGTATTGATGGACAAGAACATCCAATTGATACCATTATCACTACATTTTAAGTCACACTAAAAGCATTATCATTTAAATAAATAGTAGCTTGATTTTTATTCTATTTAAATCCAATAAAAAAGAGCCAAAATAAAATTTTGGCTTTTTTAATACATAACCCGAATTACGGATAAGAAAAGCCCTTGAAAAAAAGGTAGTTAGAGCCATTTAGAAAGTTACGACACAACCCAAAGGCTCTAACTACCATGTACGATTTTACAGAAATTTTTTGTATTGTTGAT
>NZ_VPAP01000041.1:0-4760 GCF_013419195.1 Acinetobacter sp. YH12099
TGTTCAAATGGCGATTCAGCGTTTAATTGGTTTTGGGAAAAAAGAAGAGTTTAAGGAAATTTTGGCAATTTTAAGAAAGCAGAATCCTGATAGGATAAGGGTTCTGTGAAATTTGTCGTGTACAGAGAATAATATTAATAAAAAATAAGGATAAATTTATGGAAAAAACTTTTATGGAAGCAATGGATTTTAGACATGCTTGTAAAATATTTGATGAGACAAAAAAGATAAAAGATGAAGATTTAAACTATATTTTAGAAGCAGGGAGAAAATCTCCTAGCTCTTTTGGGCAAGAGCCATGGAAGTTTTTGGTAATTACAAAAGTATAGCCTGAATTAGCCCTCGATTTTACATCTTGGAACCATGGCCCCCCCCTTTTTTAGGAAAAGGATGACCTTCGGTCTCTCTATTTAAAGGAAATCTTCACGCCTTTTTGTCGGATTCGGCTGAAATTTACGGGACGGTCTTATTTAAGAATGTATGGCTTAATGTTGCGAAAGAAGTTGATTTCCTCCCAATGGTTTTTAAAACCCTGCTTTATAATATCCTCTCTTATTGACCATAAGTACTCTTTTAGGTATATCGTCATTTGGTGCGCTTCATCAATTATATTAGGTGCAGACAGCGAAATGGCATTTTCTTTTCGCTGTACCTCTGAGATAATATGATTTAATGAAGATACCATTTCGTATTTAGTTTACAATATTTCCTTTTATAAAAGAAAATTGCGTAGTATGATTATTAAAAAACACCAAAAGATGTTATTCAAAGAACACATTGATATTAGCTTCAATCTCTAAACCGTTGATTTGGAAATACATAATACCCTATTTGTTCATTCTTTTGTTATTTGTTGTATGTTGCGTTATTCCATCAATAATTTTATTCCAATCTTCGAAATGTAGTTCGTGTCCGGTTCCATCAAGCGTTATTAGTTTTGAGCCGTTTATCTTTTCAAGTAAAACTGCTGAATTCTTAAAATGCCATATTTTATCGTCCGTTCCGTGTACAATTAAGGTTGGCTGATTGATTTCGCTCAATCTGTTCCAGTATTCTTCACCACCTTGCAGTGCCGCATGATTGAACATACTTATATAGTTATTAGCTCTTTTAAATTCGGCTCTAATCAGTTTTTCACTTCTTTGTTTGTCAAATTGTTTCCTGCCGCTCATCAATTCAGCACCTTGAATTAAATAATTTGCCACACTGTCTTCATTTGTCCAATCTACGGTTTCAGCTTTTCCGTGAAAATCTAAAATACGCGTATCCATTTCAGGAATTGTGGGGTCTGAGTCGCCCCAAGGACCTGATGAGATTAGTGTTATTGAACTTACCCTGTCGGCATATTTTATTGATGCTATTTGAGAAATCAGTCCGCCCAGTGAAATTCCCACAAAATTGGCTTTGACTATTTTATAGCCGTCCAAAATTGAAATAGCATCATGGGTTAAGTCAACAATATCATAGGGGGTTGAACCCGGTTCGTAATTAGTAGATTTTCCTACGTCCCTATTGTCGTAGCGAATAACAAAAAATCCCTTTTCAGATAGTTTCTGGCAAAATTCAGCATCCCAATACAACATGGATACCGTTGCTCCCGCAATCAAGAGTATTGCCGGATCTTTTTCACATCCAAAACTTTCGGTAAAAAGTCTTATTCCGTTTTTTTTAACTATTTTCTCTTTCATTTCCTCGCCTTTCTGTTTTATAGATTCATTAGTTTTTGGAACGAAAAGTCGAGGCTGAACATTTCCGTTTCGTTTATTATTGATTCTGCCTGTGCTTCTCTTCCATAAGCAAACATTTGCTGTTCATAATTTTCAATAGCCTCTTCAATGCTGTTAAATTTCCCATTGGTCAGATTATCCGACAATATCAAGGCATCCATCAACCCACTGTTTACGCCTTGTCCTGCAAAAGGAGGCATCAAATGAGCAGCATCTCCAATCATCGTTATGGGTAATGGACGCTTACTTTTCCAAGACTTATCTAAGGGAAATAGATTTAAAACCTTTGAAAGTAAGTGTATTAAAGGAGATTTTAAAAGATTACAACTCTTATTCAAATAAAAATTTACTTGATTTTTATTTGCTAAGTGGTGGAGTTGCAAAATATATAGAACTATTTATCTTAAACAGTAGTTTTGATTTAAAATCTATGATAGATACAATTATTGATCCAAACTCAATATTTTTGGAAGAGGGAAAAAATAGACTTATTGAAGAGTTTGGAAAAGAGTATGGAACATATTTTTCTATTTTAGCTTTAATCTCTGATTCAAAAACATCAAGAAGTGAAATAGAATCAATTTTGGAAAGAAATATTTCAGGACATTTATCACGACTTGAAAATGACTATAACATCATAAAATCAATTAAACCAATAAATGCTAAACCAAACTCAAAAGTACAAAAATATGAGATAGTTGATAATTTTTTATCCTTTTGGTTTAGATTTATTTTTAAATACCAATCACTAATCGAAGCTGAAAATTTCGATAGATTAAAAGAGATTATCTATAGAGATATCTCAACTTTTCAAGGAAAATTCCTTGAAAAACTTTTTGTGGAACTCTTAAAAGAGAAACAAACTTTCACTTCTATTGGCTCATATTGGGAGAGAAATAATCAAAATGAGATAGATATAGTTGCTATCGATGATATTGATAAGAAACTTCTAATTTGTGAAGTAAAACTAAATGAAAAACGGATAAACTATCAGGCTTTAGTTTTGAAATCTCAAAAATTAATTCAAGAGTATAAAGATTATGAGATAGAGTATAGGCTTTTATCGATAAAAGATATTTAAAATTAGAAAAACAGATAATAGCTGGTGCTAGAGTGGTTGCTAGGGTAATTACTCTAATTTCAAGTTGGTGCAAGTGGTTTTTGCAAACTTTGTATAAAGCCTTAATCGATATAAAAGTTAAGTTTGATTATATATAATTGTTGAATAATTTAAAAGGAGTACAAAATGAAAAAAGTTTTAATTTTAAATGGACACCAATATTATGAAAATGTTGCAAAAGGTGAATTAACTGAAAAGATTTTAGAAAAAGCGACACAATTTTTCAAAGAAAATAACTTTCTTATAAAATATACAAATATAGATAAGGGTTACGATATAAAAGAGGAGTGTGAGAAGTTTGAGTGGGCTGATTATGTGTTGTTTCAATATCCTGTTTATTGGATGGGTGTTCCTTGGATTACAAAAAAATATTTCGATGAGACTTTTACTCAAGGAAGACACTATGCAAACGACGGAAGAAGCAAAAACGATGATAGCAAAACTTATGGAAGTGGTGGATTACTAAAAGGCAAAAAATATATGCTAAGCTTGACATATAATTGTCCAAAAAGTGAGTTTAACAATCCTGATGGTTTTTTTGATGGATTATCACTAGATGAAGCAAATGTTGCTACTCATAAAACTTTTCAATTTGTTGGATTAGAACCTTTAAAACTTACTCTATGCATGATATTTTTAAAGGAGATTTGGATTTAAATAAAGAGTTAGCTAAATTTGAAGATACTTTAAGAGAGAATTTTAAGTTTAGTGTATATATAATTTGATATATTTAATTTAAGGAGCTATAATGAGTTTATTATTAAACAAAGGTAAAATAGGTGATTTGGAACTAAAAAATAGAGTTGTAATGCCACCTATGTGTATGTATAAAAGTGATAATAGTGGAGAATTAAAAGATTTCCATATGTTTCACTATACTTCAAGAGCAATGGCTGATGTTGGTTTAATTATTGTTGAACCAGCATCAGTTGAGCCAAAAGGAAGAGTTTCATCTTTTGAATTAGGACTTTGGGATGATTCTTTAATTGAAAATCATAAAAAAATGAATGAGAAGTTACACTTATTTGGAGCAAAAAGTTCTATACAATTAGCTCATGCAGGAAGAAAATCTGAAGTTGTTGATGATATTTGTGTAGCTCCAAGCTCAATTGCTTTTAGTCAAAAATCACCATATAAAGTTCCAAAAGCGTTAAGTCTTGAAGAGATAACAAAAATAAAAGAGTTGTTTGTAAATGCTGCAATTAGAGCCGAAAAAGCAAATTATGATTCAGTAGAACTTCACGCTGCTCATGGATATTTGTTGTGTGAATTTTTATCACCTTTAACAAATAAAAGAGATGATATTTATGGTGGAAGTTTAGAAAATAGGTGTAGATTAGTAATTGAAACTGCAAAAGAGATAAAAAATAGGGTAAAATTACCCCTTATTGTTAGAATTAGTGCTGATGAATGGATGCAAAATGGATGGAATATAGAAGACTCTATTTATTTATGTAAAGAGTTAGAAAAAGTTGGAGTTGATTGTATTCATGTTTCAAGTGGTGGAAATATAGAAAATCCAGATAAGATACCAAAAATTGAACCATTTTATCAAGCTAATTGGGCAAAAGAGATTAAAAAAAGTGTAGATATTCCTGTTATTGCTGTTGGTTTAATAACAACAGCAAAAGAGGGTGAATATCTTCTTGAAAATAGTTTTTGTGATTTTGTTGCATATGGAAGAGAGTTGCTTAAAAATCCAAATCTTGTATTTTATGCTGCAAATGAACTAAACGAAAAAGAGAAAATTAATAGCTCTTATGCAAGAGCATTTTTAAAATAATATTCTCTGTACACGACAAAAATAGATAACTCATTGAAATAATGTCACAATAATTGTTTTCTAACGACGAATACTATGACACATCTCAATGAGTTATATCTTATCTTAAACAAATCTCTAAAATGGAACA
>NZ_VPAP01000042.1:0-3915 GCF_013419195.1 Acinetobacter sp. YH12099
CCAAGCAGACGTGCACAGAAAACAGCGATTGAACAACGAAATCTAAATCCTGTGCTTGACTTGGAAATGTCCATATAGGACATTTCTATTTGGTTATTAGGTAGGACATTTCTACTTGGGAATAACAACACTTGTATATTAATATAAATATCAATCACTTGAAAATTTAGCCATGACTAAGAAAAAGCAAAAAATCGGCTTTTGTAATAAGTTGGTGAGTTTTTAAGCAGATCTGTAATATTTTGCCAGTAAATTTGATTAAAAAACGATCAATTTGGCAATCAGTGCCCATTTCATCGGCTTTCAGGATCCGAAACTATCCCCAATGGCTGTGGATAAAATTTAGGCTATTTTGTACGCCCTGGCGCACAACAATCTCGGCTCTTTGCGGCTACCAGGAACAGTGGAATTTTCCTATGATGAACTCATCAGGAACAGGAAGTTCCAAACAACAAGAATAAGAAAGATCGCACCAGGAGCGTGAGGTAAGACAGGAGTCATACCTAGCAACCCAATATGAGAAACCCCGGCAGGATGCTGGGGTTTTTTATTGTCTGCATTTAAGGTCTAATCAGTCTTAGCCAATTCATTTTGGTTGATAAGTTTAATCAGCGCATTTTGAACAAACTCATCAAGTTCAATCCCTTTTTCTTTTATGATGGTTTCTATCTTTGCTAGCGTTTCACTTTCTAATTCGAACTCGATTTCTGCTGATGTTTCCATGAGTAAATCATAGTTATTTTCGACTATCTTTTTAAAGGTTTCTTCTAGATCTTTTGTTGATGGAATATTGAAAGATAAGCGTAATGAGCTATTGATAATTTCAATATGGGTATACCCTAAATATTCAGTACTTTTTCCCACAAATCCTAAGTGCTTCATAAAAAACCTTAAATAAATATAGTAGAGAGCTGTCTAAATTAAGCCAGACTCTCTTTTACAAATTTTGGATCAACAATAAATAATCGAATAAGGGATGTTGCTGCTCCTGATGGTCTTCTCGCACCTTGTTCCCATGATTCAAGAGTACGTCTTGATACGCCAAGAATCTTAGCAAACTGATCTTGTGTTAGTTGAGCCTTTCTACGAGCTAACGCTACATCTGTCTCAGTGATTACGGTTCTTTTCGCTGCATTACTAGTAAGCATATCGTCGATGCCTTGTAATATTTCAGCTTCAATATCCCTAGTTGCTTCAAAAGCCTCAAGTTCTTTTTCAGTCATTAAACGAGTCATTTAGTTTCTCCACTAATGCTTGAAGAGTCTTCTTACTAAGCTGTACAGTTTGCTTTTTACTGTACAAGGTTAATAACCAAATCTCTCCATTTGCTAAACGATTAAAGTAGATGACTCTGACACCACCACTTTTACCTCTACCACCGCTAGTCCATCTAATCTTACGAATACCACCTGCATTAGGCTCTACATCTCCTGCTTCAGGATTTAATGCTAAGAATGTTTTGAATTCCTCATATTCTTCCTGAGTCCAATAAACAAGACAGTATTTAGTAAATAATGGAGTCTCACATATTGTATACATTGATTGCATTCATACTACCTTGTAGTAGTTTATTTTATACTACTTTGTGGTATTTTTAAATGATAATTCTTAGTTCTCAGGATTAAATGCCTATTTAAGTGATGTGCTGAAAAGGTTGCCGACACATAAAGTGACTCAGATTGAAGAATTGCTACCACACCGCTGGAAACCTGAACCGAATTAAAAAATAGGCATGGGGTTCAGCGGACGCTTACGTTCAATTCGTATAACCACCATTATGTTAAATAGAATCAAAAAACCTCCAATAAAATCGTTATAGTATTATTATTTATTGAGTAGATAAGAGAATTAAATTAGTGAAATACTCAAATGAACAAATAGTAAAAGCACTCTTACTTGCTCCTTTACCTTTACTTTTTTTAACAACAGTCCTGTTTATCGCAGTGAATCACGAATACAGCCTATACTCGATTTTCGTAGTTCTTGTAGGACACGGTCTTATTTACTTGGCTTATTGTATTTTGACTGTGCCTTTTAGCTACATATTCTCAATTCTTTTAAATCGTTATAACAGACTTAATTTATTAACCATCTGTATTACCTCTCTAATTATTGCTACTCCATTTTTTATTCTTTTAGGATGGGGGCATACTGGAAAGATTGCTGAAGATTGGTGGAAGATGTATACCAATACATGGGCTAGCTTTCTGGCTCTATTTCCTGGCTTATGTTATTGGCTGTTTTTAATTAACTTAAAAGATAAAGAATAGTTATGAAAAAAATATTATATTTTAATTTTTTAGCGATTATTTTGACTTACGTATCTTTGCTTTATCAAAAAAATATATTAGTTGCTCGCATAGTTGTAGATAAGCTTGAAAAAGTTAAAGTCATAAGTCTCCATTAAAAAGTAAACATGTATTCTTTTCCGAATAGGTTTGATACTTTCTCAACCCATTGCTCTATTTTGTCAGCTGCCATGACTTGAAAATCTCGCCAATAATATTTCATCTGCTTCCATACCATCTCGATTCGATTTAACTCAGGGCTGTAAGCTGGAATAAAATACAGATTCGTCGAAAAGTTAGTTTTAAGTAGCTCTCTGTAATCAGCCATCTTTTTACCTCTATGAATCGAGGCATTATCAACAATAAGAACCAATGGAAGGTTATACGTCTGTTTTACTTGTTGAGCTATTCCAGTTAAATAGGCATAAAACCAAGTGCTTGTAACTGACTCTTGTAAACAACTTGTCACCAGTTGCCCCGTTGAAAGCAAACACCCCATGACATTAACTCGTTTTAGTCTTATCGCATCAACCGCATGAACATCACCTATCTTTGTCCACGCATAGCGGTTATCAGGAGTAGCTGAAAACCCTGTTTCATCAACATAACCTAATATAATTTCACCACGTGCCGCTTGCTCTCGTAATTTTTCAATCTGCTGTGTTGCTTGTTCAAATGCAATCGGATCTCTTTTTTTTCAAGCTATGACGGGTACGCTTGAAGACCATACCTGAATCACGTAAAAACTTACGAATGGTTTCAACAGACACGGACACTTCGTATTCTTCATGTAGTTTGACTCGGATTTGTTCTGCATTGAGTGGACTTGTATTGACCCAATCTAGGATTTTCGCCTGATAGTCTGAGATCAATGTATTGGGCCGACCTGAGCGATGACCTTCTTTAATCGATTCAAACTCATACAATTCCCAACGTCGGCGTTGTAGCCTTATGGTTTCTGGGATACGTTCTTGTAGAGTGGCAACTTCCGCAACACTTTTACCTTCAGAAAGCCAGAGAATAGTTTGGGCACGTTGTCTTTCACGCCAATGTTTTGCATGCTTGGCCAGAAAAATGAGTCGTTCTCGCTGTTCTAAACTAAGTGGTACAGAAACAATTCGAGGCATGTGTGAACATCTGTTAACTAAAAAAACTTTTTCGCATGATTAGTTATTTTTGTCAACTTAGCTGGGGGATTTCCTCTCCAGTTCCTTATAGATGGTGAAACCTCTCCAGTCGGAAGTATAAGTATCAATCCTTTATTTATTTTCATCGGCATGGATCAATTTGTTTTTCTCAATTTTTTTATTGATTATTTATTTTGGATAAGTATTTTATTTGCTTTTTCTATGATTGTGAAAAAGTACAGAATTGTATAGATCTTCTAAAATTAACATAATACACGTTATACGAAGTTGAAAAATTGAGACTATAGCCTTAATTTTTATGTATTTTTTTAATTTAACACCTAGGCCAGTGCCTAGGTTTTTTCTGTTATTCTGTTATTCCCAAGTAGAAATGTCCTACCTAATAACCAAATAGAAATGTCCTATATGGACATTTCCAAGTCAAGCACAGGATTTAGATTTCGTTGTTCAATCGCTGTTTTCTGTGCACGTCTGCTTGG
>NZ_VPAP01000043.1:0-3611 GCF_013419195.1 Acinetobacter sp. YH12099
TTAAGTTCTTTATCCGACATAGACACCAACATATCAAACCGTCCGCTAAGAAAATTGCAACAGCGCATATTCTAAAAGCGGACATTTTTACTTTGGAGAAACCGGACATTTCTATTTTGGAGTTACATCTGTATTTCGTATAATATTGATTATGTTAAATAGGATATCTAAACACAGCACCCTACAATAATATCGTTGGTGCTGCACTTGACGGTTGCAATAATAAATTATCTTACCGTCAAGTGTATCCCAAGTAACATAACATAAGTTATGCGGAAATCAGACCGCTACTCGACTTGCGTATCAGTCAAACCTACGCAAGTCTGCGTGGCTATGATTTCAATATCTGGAAAATAGATACTCTATTAGTCTCAAATTTGGAACTAGAGTCCACCATTAGATAACGTGGACTCTTTTTTTGTTGTATTAAGAAGCATATTCAAGTAAGAATCTTTCAACATCTCGGATCATATTCTGTACATCGTTATCATTAAATTCCTCAATCTCCCCATGAGCAGCTTTATTTCTTATATGTGCCAAAGTTAAAACTTGCTTATGTTGAAGAGCACTATAGATATTAGCATTTTTTAATTCAGAATTAAGAGCATCAAGTTTTTTAGGTTTAGTAGTACCTTCTTGGCAAATATCAATTCCGTTATTTTTAGCTAATTCTTTAATTGCTGTTTCTAAAACTACACCAGCAGTGACAGCAGAAGCTACTTTATAACCTGAATCAAGGAAATGCTGTGCTTGATCCAACTCACTATCAAAAACCTCTGACTGAATTAGTTTTTTGATTGTGATTAGAAAACCATTTTTTAAATCATCTTCTGCCGCTCTTAAAATTGGAATCACGCGATTTAATATTGCTTTTCTTGTATCCCCCATTCCTGCTTTAAGATTTTTATCAAACTGAGACAAATAATGTGACTTTTCACCACAAGTAATGCTTAATATATTTTTAGATTTCATTTGCCATTCGATAAAAGCTGATTGTAATTCAGGATTATAACCAGATCCAGCGGCTTCACATTTTTGATAGATTGAATCACCTTCTTCTATTAGTGAAGAAAATCGATCTAGTATTTTTTGGGTCATATTTATTCTCAAGTATTAGGTCATTCTGAAGTCGCATAACTTCATTTTATGTTAAATAAGATATCTGAAGATAGCACCCTGCATCGAGCTATGCGGTATTGATAAATATTCAATAAAGTGGAACGTTTTTTTAAAGAACGTTCCACTCAAAGAGTGTGGGGTTCAGCGGACGCTTACCTTTCTCTTAAAGCCTCTTGCGCTTTATTAAATGGTTTTATTAGATAATCTAAGATCGTTTTCTCCCCTGTTTTAATATCGACTGTTGCAACCATGCCAGGAGTAATACTGAATTGTTTGCCTGCTTTATTCATCAATTTTCCTGAATCCGTTCGAATATACACTCGATAATAAAATTGATCTTGCTTAACTTCATCTCTCAAGGTGTCTGGAGAAATAATAGAAACTTTTCCTTTCAACCCACCATAAATAGAATAATCATACGCGGTGATCTTCACCAGTGCATCTTGCCCAGGATGAATAAAAGCAATATCTCGCGGTGAAATACGTGCCTCAACCAAAAGTTGTTCATCCAGCGGAACAATTGTCATCAACTTGCCATTTTGAGAAATCACTCCGCCAATTGCAGATTCATCAGGAAACTCCCAGCAACTGGTCATATACTGATAATGGATGCTGCAAACTCTCGTAGGGCATCACATGCGGTGCCGCTGTAACAGGCACAATGCTGGAAACCGTATTTGATTGCGGTAATGGCGCGAATCTTTGCTGCTCTTGCTGCAGTCGAACAGCTGGTTTTTCTTGCGTGGTTGCATGAATCCGCTGATTGGCGGTTTCATGCAACCACCGACCAATGTGGGCATTAGCAACATCAACATCCAACAATAAGCCTGAAGTCTTAAGGCTTGCTTTCAATTGCACAATAAAGCTTGATTTGAGATATCCATTAAAGCGTTCAACTTTGCCTTTGGTCTGTGCGCGGTAGGGTTTACATACGCGGGAGGCGAAAGCCATATTTCTTGGCACAATCGAGCAGTTTGGGGTTCCATTTGTGCTGCCCCTCCTGATAGGCATCCCGTTCAATCATGATCGTTTTAGCGTTATCAAACAGGATTTCCTGAGGTACGCCCCCAAAGAACTGAAATGCATTTTCCAGACCATCGATCCATGCATCCGTCCGTTCATGATCATAAAATTTCACGAAGGTTGCTCTGGAATAACCTAATGTGGCCACAAAGGCTTTCAAAGTCGTATGGTGACGTCGAATCGTGGTGAAATCAACCTGCATTTGTTGACCAGGTTGGGTTTCAAAACGAATGACGGGTTCTGATTTGGCAACGGGTTTTAATGTTGCAAGATATTCCCTCAATATCCTGATCTTTCCTGGATATCCAAACCCTAAAATCTGCTTATAGAGCACAACGGCAGGAATCCATTCAGGATGAGCTGCATTTACACGTTCAAGCAAATAGGGTTTATATGGATCAAGAATACTTATTCTAGGTTGTGTACGCCGATACTGAGGTGTGGTGTTTTGCCGTAAATATTTACGTACGGTATTCCTGGATACCCCAAGTTCACGACTAATGGCTTTAATGGATTTACCTTGTTGATGAAGAATTTGGATGGTCACTGCTTGCTCCAAAGTTAACATGTTGAGCAGTCCAAAAAGACCGCTATATTAACCAAGGGGGTCAGTTTTAAAATGCCGTTAGAGGGTTATTTTTACACTGCTGCTAACACTTGTTATATTTATGGGACAGCAGTGGCCTTAAGCTCCCATTTTTACTGTATTTTTTTGAAATTTCGTATAACCACCATTATGTTAAATGGTAGGGGATTCTAAGTACGAGATTAGAAAATTTAGTCTTTAAGAGGAGAAATTTGTTCTAGCTTATCTTCAGGATTATTTTCTCTAATATGTATAATTCGATCATAATTTTCTACTCCTCGTAAGTGAGGTGGTGCAAATGCTGGATACTTGTTGAAAAAGTGCATTTTAATATTTAGTGCATGGTCTAAAATAAAAGCGCATTCAATTCCATAGTACTTATCATTAATAAAAAAATTGTCTGTAGTTTCTATTAGTTCTTGGATAGCTAAATCCAATTTTTGAATTTTTTCATTAATATCTTTAGTTTTATCTTCTATCTTTTTGTCCATTGGTATCACCTATAGAATTAAGTTCCCCTAAAATTAACATAATACACCTTATACGAAATCGAAATGTTAGAACCCATTTAAAGTGTCTGTATTCTCACCAATAAAAATGTCTAGTTTATGATGATTTAACCATCATGGACTGGATATGAAATATAGATGCTGATCACTATGTCTGACAAAGAAATTCAACGTCTTGCGGTTCTGCAAGACGTTCGAGATCATCGTATTACCCAAGTCCGTGCTGCTGAAATCCTGAATCTTTCCACCCGTCAAATTACCCGGTTATTGCAGAAGCTCAATCAAGATGGTGTTTCAGGTCTGGCTCATGCCAGTCGTGGTCAACCTGGCCATCGTCGCCATGATGACTTGTTAAAAGCAAAGTGCCTTTCCAT
>NZ_VPAP01000044.1:0-3552 GCF_013419195.1 Acinetobacter sp. YH12099
TCATATTGAACTGAACAAGGTTGTTGTAACGTTTGACAAGGCGCTGATCTAAGCGAGAGATGTTAAAATTGAAGAGCATGCTCTTCAATTTAACGCAAAACATGGAAATTGTGTAGATACCTATGCCGACTTTTGCATGGGAAATAAACGGCACATTTGTTCTAGTGCAAAACGTACAGAATTGGGGGGTAAATTAAATTGGCTTGGTTTGCGAATGGTGGTTTTTAAAAACTGCTCTGTAATAATTTGTTTCCACATGGGGTTAATCTTCATGATTTTTCCATCTTGTTCTTTATTTGATCGGATATTTGTGTATTTACCAACATAATTTACAAGGGTACACTAAACGGTCACATTCAAAAATTGCAAATTTGTTGTGACTTTTTAATAATAAAGTTGTCTGATAGTAGACCAGGGAAACAAAACAATGAAAAAAATTGCACTTGCATTCGGGCTGTTAGGTTTAAGCGCTTTGGCCAATGCTGCAGATCCGCTTAACGGCACAGTTTGGAAAACAATTGACGACAAAACCAAACAACCCAAAGCCACGGTAAGATTTACTGAGCAAAAAAATGGAACTTTAACCGCAAGCATTCAGTCAATTTTAACGCCTGGTGAAGAAAATGCCTGTACAAAATGTGAAGGTCCGTATCACAACAAATCACTCAAAGGTTTGACCATTGTTCGCGGTCTGAAAAATACAGGCGGCACGAGCTACGATGGTGGTTCAATTCTTGACCCGCAAACAGGTAAAACCTACAAGCTAAAAGGTAAACTTGCCGATGGTGGTAAGAAACTGGAATTGCGTGGTTTCATTGGTGTAGCGGCATTGGGTCGTAACCAAACATGGATTCGTGCGAACTAAGCATGTATTCCACCTGTGCAGTTGAAATCATATTGCACAGGATATAAAAAAACCTGCTCCATGTGAGCAGGTTTTTTATTGGTATTTTTTTAAACTTAACCTAAAGCACGATAAGCCGCTTCATCAAAACCCGCAATAAAGCCTGATTCAGTTTTTAAGACAGGACGTTTAATTAAACTGGTGTGAGTGCAAAGTGCTTCAATTAAGTTGGCTTCACTGGCCAAAGCAGCTTGCTGTTCTGCTTCGCTGAGTTTGCGCCAAGTGGTGCCTTTTTTATTCAGTACTACATCTTGCCCAAGCGCATCTAACCAACTTTTGACAGTGTCGGCATCGATCCCTTGTTTTTTATAATCGTGAAACTCATAACTTAGCCCCAATTCATTGAGTAAATCGAAGGCTTTTTTCATTGAATTGCAGTTCTTAATCCCATAAATTTTTAACATATTTTTTTCACGTTAATATCATCAAACTGGCTATAGCCTAGCCCAAAACAGCGCTAAGTGCTAGAAACTTGCAGTGAACAATGATTGGCTGTTTAAATGGTATGTGTCATCAATACGTCATACCGATGTCACCAAATTGACACTTGATCGCTCTAAAATGGGACGCATAAACAGAAAAAAATGAAAAACTTGATAAGAACAGACTCTAGTGAAAATAAAAAATACAGTGAAGAACAACAGTAACAGCGCAAAACAGAAAATAAGATGATAAAAAGAGAAAACCCGCATTTAATCATCCTGATTATGCGGGTCTCATTTTAACGTCCATTGTTACATCCTTGAAACTAACCAAAACCAGTTAGTTTACTTTCCATCCTTCGGCTTCCAATCCTTTTGTGTCATCCTGACTGTCCCTTTGCCGTGATGCAATAATGCGCTGAATCGACTTGAAGATAAATACACAAAGTCGACAGATTATGTGCGAATTGAACCTCAGTTGAGTGAACAATTGTTCACTCATATAGGCTGTGAAATTTGTGTGAATATTAGATCTTATAATCAATAATCACGGGAGCATGGTCACTAAACCATTCTTCTTTATACACCCAAGCATTGACAGTGCGTGCTTTCCAGTCGGGTGAACAGGCATGATAATCAATCCGCCAACCAACGTTCTTGGCACGGGCTTGCCCGCGATTTGACCACCAAGAATACAATTCTGCTTCATGGCGTACTTCACGGAAGGTATCGACATAGCCCAAGTCATTATAAATATGATCTAACCATGCACGTTCATGCGGTAAGCAACCTGAAGACTTTTGGTTACCTGACCAGTTTTTAATATCAATGCGCTTATGCACAATGTTGTAATCGCCACAGACAATGATCGATTTATTGTCTTCACGCCACTGTTTTAGAATTTTTTGATACTCTTCTAAAAAGTGATCTTTCCGCATTTGGGCTTCTTCACCTGAAGAGCCAGAAGGCAAATACAGTGAACAGATGTAAATTGGGTGATCCAGTCCTACATCAAATTCAGCACTGATAAAGCGACCCTGAGAATCGGCCAATTCAAAGCCTAAACCATTTTGCACAGAAACAAACGGCAAACGGCTATAAATAGCTGTCCCTGCGTAGCCTGCGCGTTCTGCAGGGAAAAGATGCGTGTGCCAGCCTTCTGGCTTAAATTTATCGGTCCATTGGGCGTGTGTGATGCGGCTTTCCTGCATGCAAATCACGTCTGCTTCAGACTTTTCCAACCATTCGAGTAAGCCTTTGCTTACCGATGAACGCAACCCATTGACGTTAATTGAAACCACTCGAAGAATTTTTTGATCACTCGGATAGCTACTCTTTGGTATCATGCTCAGGTCTTACCTCAATGTATTAATTTGGAGCACCTCATGACATCGCCAGCTCAATTTAACCCGCAAGCTTTTATCGAACTCGCCTTATCACGTGGTGTGCTTAAATTTGGTGAGTTTACTTTAAAATCGGGTCGTGTGAGTCCTTATTTTTTTAACGCAGGTTTGTTGAATGATGGCGAAGCTTTATCGCTATTGGCTTCGGGCTATGCAGATCAACTCATGCAATGCAAAAATGTAGATGTTATTTTCGGGCCTGCCTATAAAGGTATTCCATTTGTGGCAGCTACAGCAGTGGCTTTATCGCAAAATCATGGCGTAAGTGTGCCGTGGGGGTTTAACCGTAAAGAAGCCAAAGATCATGGCGAAGGCGGTGTGTTGGTGGGTGCTGCGGTTGAGGGCAAAAAAGTTTGGATTATTGATGATGTGATTACTGCGGGTACGGCTATTCGTGAAGTGGTGACTATTTTGAAAAATGCAGGCGCACAAATTGCGGGCGTATTGGTGGCTTTAGACCGTCAAGAAAAAGGTCAGGGCGATTTGTCTGCTATTCAGGAAGTGCAAAAAGAGTTGGAAATTCCTGTGCATGCTTTAATTACCATGAAAGATTTAATGAATTATTTGGATGCTAAAGGTGAAAAAGATGCCTTGGCGAAAATGGAAGCGTACCGTGTGAAGTATGGGATTTAAGTTGTTTTGGAGAAGGAAGCGAGAGCTTCCTTTTCGCTTTTATTCAGTTTGATTTTTAATAATATAACCCGAATTACGGATAAGAAAAGCCCTTGAAAAAAAGGTAGTTAGAGCCATTTAGAAAGTTACGACACAACCCAAAGGCTCTAACTACCATGTACGATTTTACAGAAATTTTTTGTATTGTTGA
>NZ_VPAP01000045.1:0-2947 GCF_013419195.1 Acinetobacter sp. YH12099
CAGCGGCCAGGGCATCGGCTTCCGTCAATGCGTCCTCCACGAACGCGCCGTGCTGCTTCGCTTCGGCCTGGCTGACCTCGGCCCATATCCGTTTCACCTGGGCCGCACTGTACCCGGCCAGCTCGGCGGTCTTGTTGATGCTGTAGCCGGACTTGCGCAGCGCGACAACTTGGGCGCGGCGCTTCGGATCAGCACGGCGGCCCTTGTACCGCCCGGCCTGGCGGGCCAACTCAATGCCTTGGCGCTGGCGTTCGCGCCTGTCCTCGTAGTCGTCGCGGGCCATCTGCAAGGCCAGGCGAAAAAGCATGATCTGCACGGCTTCCAGCACGATCTTGGCGACGCCCTGGGCCTCGGCCGCCAGGTCGGATAGATCGACCACGCCAGGGACGGCCAGGCGTGCGCCTTTGGCCTGTATCGAGGCCACCAGGCGCTCGGCCTCGGGCAAAGGTAGGCGGCTGATGCGGTCGATCTTCTCGGCAATGACCACCTCGCCGGGCTGTAGGTCGCCGATCATGCGCAGCAGCTCAGGCCGGTCGGCGCGTGCGCCGGATGCCTTCTCACGGTAGATGCCGGCGACGTAGTAGCCGGCGGCCTTCGCGGCCGTAGTGATCGCCTCTTGGCGTTCCAAGTCCTGCGCGTCGGTGCTGACGCGCAGATAGACCCGCGCCACCATCGGCGCGGCTACTGGCTTCGTCCTGCGCATACTTGCGGGCTCCTTTGGGCATACTCAAATGCACCCATCTTAAACTGGCAGCTAATGTACAAAAGTTGATAGAAGCACACAAGTTCAATTTTGCACTTCTGCCCCACTATTGCAAAACTGCTTGTTAGTAGCCGTTTTTTCTTACTGTTTATAGATTCAATAATTTTTGAAACGAAAAATTGGGACTAAACATTTCGGTTTCGTTTTCTGTCGATTCGTCCTGCGTATCTTTTGCATAAACAAACATTTGTTGTTCGTAGTTTTCGATGGCATTTTCAATACTTGTAAATTCTCCGTTTGTAAGGTTTTCAGACAATATCAAAGCATCCAATAATCCCGTATTTACACCCTGTCCTGCAAAAGGCGACATCAAATGAGCAGCATCGCCAATCATTGTTATGGGTAATGGACGGTTACTTTTCCAATCATTGTTCAAAGGAAATTTCCTTGTGGGCAAGCATTGAAATGTTGATACCGAACGTATTAATTGTTTGTAAACTTCACTCCATTTGGAAAATCTTTTCAATAAAAAATCGGCAACGCTGTTTCTGTCCTGAAAATCTAAGGGAATTTTATTTTTCCATTCATCGGGCGTTTTAAAACTAATTCCTAAATACAATGCACCATTATTATTGGGATTGGCAAACAATAAAATGCCCTGATGTCCCGCCATTAATCGGTTGCCGTTGCATAGCTGAAAAAATCCGGGACAGTTTATTTCCGGTTGAAGAATATCAGCTTGGATGTTGAAAGTACCGGTTTCTTCAACTTGCGTGTCGGTAACAAAGCTCCTTATTTTCGACATTCCACCATTGGCAAGAATAACCAAATCTGCTGTTTCACTCGGTTTATTCTCAAAAGTTAGTGTCCACTTCTTCTTACCAGGTTCAAGCATAACAAGTTTTCTATCCCAAATAACCGTGTCGTTTTCTAAACTATTCAACAAGATAGCCCTTAAGTCATTTCTGTTTATTTCAGGATTGTCAAATCGATTTTCGGGCTTTACATTTTTTGTGGATAAAATATTGCCTTTTTCATCAGCAATATTTACACCCATTGGTAAGGCTAAGTCATAATAAGTTTGTAACAATCCCGCTTTTTTCATTGCTTCCTGACCTGAACCTTTGTGTAGGTCAAGGGTTCCACCAAAAATTCTTGCCTCTCGGTCGTTGTCTCTTTCGTAAACTGAAACGTCTATGCCGTTTTGCTGTAATAATTTTGCCATAGTCAGTCCAACGGGTCCACCACCAATTATTGCAACGTTCTTATCACTAAGTAAATTCATTTGTTTGTCCGTATCTATTCGCATTGTCATTCAAAAATGGCACATAACAAGTGGCTATACGCCAAATGGCGTATATATCCACTATATCTTATTTTGCTAAACCTTTCATTATCAGTGACAAATCCGTTTTCAACCGTTTACCGTTCGTTTCTACTCTCTCAAAAGGATTTATATTCATAGTGCTTTTTGTTAAGTTTTGCTCAAATATACAAATCCTTTCTATATATCTAACAAATCCATCGGACTTTTTAATTGTTCCATTCCCTTGGTGGTAATATGTGTATAAACCTCAGTTGTTTTACTGCTTGAATGACCTAACAACGATTGAATATAACGTAAACTCGTACCATTCTCAAGCAAATGCGTTGCAAAGCTATGTCGTAAGGTATGTACAGTAACTTCCTTTTGAATCTTTGCTTTTAAAACAGCTGCTTTAAAAATGTTTTGAATACTTCGGCTTGAGTATGCGCCACCTTTTTGACCTTCAAATAAATAATCTTTTGGTTTATATTCCATAAAGTATGTTCTTAAAATAATTAATGTTTTCTCAGATAAAATGGTATAACGATCTCTTTTTCCTTTTGACTGTTCTATACGAATTTGCATGCGCTTGGAGTCAATGTCTTTTATTTTCAGGTTTATACATTCAGAAATGCGCAAACCTGCCGAATAAATAGTCATCAGAATAGCCTTGTGTTTCACGTTTTCAATAGCGCGTAGTACCCGAATGGTTTCTTCTTCACTCATCACAACAGGAAGTGTTTTTTCTTTTTTTGGTCTTTCGATGAAATATGTTTTCCGTTGTCCACCCAAAACACGTTCGTAATAAAACTGGCACTGTTGCAAAGTTAGCGATGAGGCAGCCTTTTGTCTTATTCAAAGGCCTTACATTTCAAAAACTCTGCTTACCAGGCGCATTTCGCCCAGGGGATCACCATAATAAAATGCTGAGGCCTGGC
>NZ_VPAP01000046.1:0-2773 GCF_013419195.1 Acinetobacter sp. YH12099
GCAGCTTTGCTGTTACGACGGGAGGAGAGATAAAAATCGACAGTGCGGCCCCGGCTGTCGACGGCCCGGTACAGATACGCCCAGCGGCCATTGACCTTCACGTAGGTTTCATCCATGTGCCACGGGCGAAGATCGGAAGGGTTACGCCAGTACCAGCGCAGCCGTTTTTCCATTTCAGGCGCATAACGCTGAACCCAGCGGTAAATCGTGGAGTGATCGACATTCACTCCGCGTTCAGCCAGCATCTCCTGCAGCTCACGGTAACTGATGCCGTATTTGCAGTACCAGCGTACGGCCCACAGAATGATGTCACGCTGAAAATGCCGGCCTTTGAATGGGTTCATGTGCAGCTCCATCAGCAAAAGGGGATGATAAGTTTATCACCACCGACTATTTGCAACAGTGCCGTTCAGGCAGTACTTCATCAACCAGCAAGGCGGCACTTTCGGCCATCCGCCGCGCCCCACAGCTCGGGCAGAAACCGCGACGCTTACAGCTGAAAGCGACCAGGTGCTCGGCGTGGCAAGACTCGCAGCGAACCCGTAGAAAGCCATGCTCCAGCCGCCCGCATTGGAGAAATTCTTCAAATTCCCGTTGCACATAGCCCGGCAATTCCTTTCCCTGCTCTGCCATAAGCGCAGCGAATGCCGGGTAATACTCGTCAACGATCTGATAGAGAAGGGTTTGCTCGGGTCGGTGGCTCTGGTAACGACCAGTATCCCGATCCCGGCTGGCCGTCCTGGCCGCCACATGAGGCATGTTCCGCGTCCTTGCAATACTGTGTTTACATACAGTCTATCGCTTAGCGGAAAGTTCTTTTACCCTCAGCCGAAATGCCTGCCGTTGCTAGACATTGCCAGCCAGTGCCCGTCACTCCCACTGTTGATAAATTTTCTAAACAAAAAGGATCAAACTAATCTATAAGCTTTGTGGGTTAGAAAAAAAATAACTCACTTTGCATTGATCATATTTAAATTCTTGTTTTATCCATAGCACTAACCTATTAATTTTAAAAAATAATAGGTACTGGCTAAATAGCAAATCGATACATATCTTTTTCATAGAGGAAATATGATTTTAGTAAGTTCTTGTCTGGCTGGCTTAAAGGTACGTTATAACGGGACGCATAGCTTAAACGAAAAAATCGAAAAATTAGTCAAAGATGGAAAAGCTACTATGGTATGTCCAGAGATTCTTGGCGGTTTATCAACACCACGCGAACCTGCCGAGATTTCGGGAGGTAATGGCGATGATGTCTTAGATGGAAAAGCCTGTGTAATTGAAAAATCAGGAAAGGATGTGACTTCAATCTATATTGAAGGGGCATATAGAACTTTAAAAAAAGTTCAATTATTAAAAGCTACTCTGGTAGTGCTTAAAGAAAATAGCCCTTCATGTGGTAGTTCAATGATTTACGATGGTCAATTTAATGGGAATAAGATCTATGGCAATGGAGTTACCTCCGCTTTGCTTAAACGTCATAATATAAAAGTCATTTCAGAAGAAACTTTTTGGCAACTTTTACCCTAGTTCCTCCGCTTTTATTTAAAATCTTCATGCAACTCCAACCACGCCCCCCTTTGCAATATCAAGTCTCTTCGGTATTTAGAGATATAGTGAGGTAATAATCTAAGAAGCATATCCATTACTTCCACATCAGTTAAAAAGTAGTGGTTCAATTTTATGCTGTAATTCTTTAACAATTTTAGCAAGCTGATCATGTAAAACTAACCAACATTGCTCATGACCTTGCCCAATATATTCATCTATTATGAGTTGCAAAATGTCTTGATCTATCTGACTTAAGAATTCTAAAAACCATGTCGCAGCAACATCCTTGGCAACTATTGTTTTATGATCTAATGTATAAGCTATACGGCATAGCGCTAAAATTTGATTACATTCATCCTGATCGTCTTTCCAATGAGCAATAATTTGTGGATAAGTTTTTTGCATGGCAAATATTAATTGTTCATAGCTAATTGGATTTAACCAATCGCAAATATCAGGTCCAAAGATAGTAATGTTATGTAATTGGGCAGTTTTAAGTAAAATACTAATATCTGGATCAGATTGACTATAAAGTAATTCACCTTTGAGTAATTCTTCTCTCAACCACTCGCCATATTGTAGCTGATATGTATATGGATGATTTTTATTGGTAATACTCCCTTTTTCTAATATCGTAATTTCTAAGGCACGCGCTGTAGCATGACCAATCGGAACAGATATATTTAGAAAATTCTGCGCTAATTGTTTTCTTTCCTGATCGGTAATTTCACGTTCAATAATAACTAAAATATCAAGATCACTTTTATGTTTTAAACCACCATCAACATACGAACCATATAAATAAATAGCATAAAGCTTATCTTTAAAATTTTTTTGTAAAAGCTGTTTTACACTTTCAACTTGGCGACACTCTTCATCATTTAAGCTTTGCATATGATTTTTAATTTAAAAAAATAAGTAATGAATTCATAGAGCATTATACAGAATAAGTGTAAATAATTTAATCAATTAGTAAATAACATACTATTTTTACAATATATTTACTTTCAATATAGAGTTTAATACATAAAACTCTATCAATCAAAAAAAGCTTGAAACAACATCTGAATAGTAAGAGTCATTTCCTCCTCACTTAGAGATGGATCCGGAAATTTGAACAACTCCTATAAGTGATACTCTGCTCCTCAAATGATGTTATAAACATCAATATATGGAGTATTTTATGGCACGTAGACCAAGAAGAAATCATTCAAACGACTTT
>NZ_VPAP01000047.1:0-2458 GCF_013419195.1 Acinetobacter sp. YH12099
GTAAGCGTCCGCTGAACACACCTTCTGAATTCATCCTATAAGCCTTAATTTAGTCCCCACTTAGAAACAAGTGGGGACTAAAATTTATGACTACAAATCATCAGACATCCATCGCATCTCTTGCGAAAAAACGAAGAACATACAGTGCTGAATTTAAACAGCAGATCGTTCAGGCTTGTAAAGCACCGGACGTTTCAATTGCTTCAGTCGCTTTGCAACATGGATTGAATACAAATCTTGTATCCAAATGGATTCGCTTAATTGATGCTAAGCCAGGGAGTGATCGCTCACCACTACCGAATAAACCTGCATTTATTGCCTTATCTTGCTCTGCACCATTAGATCCTACTCCTACTGACATGTTAAAAGTTCAAATTACTTTACCCCACTCAAAAGCAGAAATTGGCTTGAAATGGCAAGTATCAGAAATACCTGCCTTGGCAGAATTACTCAAGGTGCTGGCAACATGATCCGTATCGATGAAATCTGGCTTTCTACCCAACCTCTGGATATGCGAGCAGGGATGGATACTGTCATGGCTCAGGTGGTGAGAGCCTTTGGCTACATTAAACCGCATTGTGCTTACCTGTTCTGTAATAAACGTGGCCATCGCATGAAAGTGCTGGTACATGATGGACTGGGCATCTGGCTGTGTGCCCGGCGGCTGGAACAGGGAAAATTCCACTGGGCTAAAGTTCACCAGGGTGAAAGCGTAGCTCTCAACCCGGAACAGTTACAGGCATTAATCCAGGGTTTGCCTTGGCAGCGCATTGGACGACAGCAGGTGGTCACGATGCTCTAAACCAAGCTCGGCTATTCTGCCATCCTCCAAACGTTCTATTTCATTCTTCTCATGACCTCAGGCATACTGCGGTCATGAATACGCTGCCAGATTTAAGCCAACTGACCCATGAACAACTGCTGGAATTCACCCGGCAGTTGGCGATGCAGCATCAACAACTCGCAGAAGATAAACAACAATTAGATGCTCAAGTTCAACATCTGGAAGTATCAAATCAACAATTAGATGCCAAAGTTCAACATCTTGAAGTCACCAATCAGCAATTAGATTCTAAAGTTCAGCATCTTTCTATTCTCAATCAAAAATACGAGCATGAACTGGCGCTGTTTAAACAGCATAAATTCGGCAGTAAAAACGAACATCTCACCGCAAAACAAATCCATCTGTGGGATGAGGCGGTCGAAGAAGATATCGCAGCCGTTGATCTGGAATTAGAACGATTAAATGCAGATAAAACCCATGCAGCGACACAGAAAGCCACAGTCAACAAACCTAAACGTCGACTGCTGCCAGATCATCTACACACCATCCGTATTGAGCATGAACCTGCATCAACCCAATGCAGTTGTGGCTGCCAGTTACGTCGTATCGGCGAAGATATCAGTGAAAAACTGCATTTCAGACCGGCACAGTTCTATAAGGAACAGCATGTACGTGGCAAATGGGTCTGTGATCAGTGCGACACCCTGACTCAGCAAGCGATGCCCGCCTATGTGATTGATAAAGGTATTGCCAGTCCTGAACTGCTCAGCCATGTGCTGGTATCGAAGTATGCCGATCATTTGCCGCTGTACCGTCAGCGCCTGATCTATCAGCGGGCTGGCATTGATCTGTCCAGATCCACGTTATCTGACTGGATTGGTCGCTGCGGTGTGGAACTGGAACCTCTGGCCAATGCCTTAAAAGAGGTGGTGCTGCAACAGCGGGTGATCCATGCCGATGAAACGCCGGTCACCATCATGCGGATGGGTGAGAATAATAAAAAACCGAAGAAAGGTTATGTCTGGGCCTATGCCACCACACAGTACAATCCAGTTCAGGCGGTGATCTATGACTTTCAGGATAGTCGTTCAGGCCAGCATGCTGCAGAGTTCTTGAAAGGCTGGCAGGGCTATCTAGTCTGTGATGATTACAGTGGTTATAAAGCACGCTTTAAATCAGGCCAGGTCATTGAGGTGGGCTGCATGGCGCATGCACGTCGTAAATTCCATGAACTGCATGTAACTGGGAAAAGTCAGGTCGCTGAACAGGCATTGGTGCTGATTCAGAAACTGTATGCGATAGAAGCAGAACTCAGGAAAAAGACCGATGGTACAGCGGAAGACCGCCGCGAATACCGACAACAGCACAGCCAACCGGTGATGCAACAACTATATGAATGGCTCAACCAACATCATCTGACAGTGCCATCGAGTTCTCCCACCGCCAAGGCCATCAATTACACTCTGAAGCGTTGGCCAGCTTTAAGCCGCTATCTGGATGATGGCAATTTACCTATTTGCAATAATTGGGTCGAGAATCAGATGCGTCCCTGGGCGTTGGGACGTAAGAACTGGTTATTTGCAGGTTCGCTGCGCAGCGGTCAGCGAGCAGCCAATATTATGACATTAATCCAGTCAGCAAAGCTGAATGGGCTGGATCCCTATGCCTATTTAA
>NZ_VPAP01000048.1:0-2365 GCF_013419195.1 Acinetobacter sp. YH12099
ACCGCTAAAAGTTGCCGATCGGCAACTTTTAAAATATCAAATTTTCACACATGGCTTAAAACCGCCTAAAATCGCCTTTAAGCGCACTTTTCTTCAAAACAGGGAAATCTAGCTAAACAGGGCTAAAAACGCCAATAAAAGCAAAATAGGAGCATTTAGACCATGAAATTGAGTGATGCTGAAAAAAATAATCGTTTGTCAGAGGTGTTTTTAAAGAAATCAGATCGAGAATATTACGATTTAGAAATCACTGAAGATCATCAAAAACTTTATGATCAGTACGTTTCAGGTGATTTAAACAAGCAAGATTTTGAAGAACAACTAAACAAATTGATCAAGTAACCGAGCGAGTGTCTACGAGCGACTGAGCATTATAAAAATTTGCCCCTGCCTTTTCCCTGATTACAAGCTCCCTGTTGCTTCATAACGAGATTTACAGAGCAAAGCGACTGTAGCCACTGGCTCCATGACGAGCGAAGCGAGCATAAAGCTTTATGAGCGAAGCGAATCCATTCTTGTTTTTAGCGTCCTAGCCGGTCTTTGAAAAAAACTGCCCCCAGGAATCGAGCGCAGCGAGATTCAATAGAGTTTGAGCGAAGCGAAAACATAGGGCAGTTTTAAATGCCGTTTTTAATTTTTTTGGGCTTTTAATAATAAAAAAGCTTTTAAATGCTTTTAAGCAGTCTGAAAGCATTGATATACGTGCGTTTCAGAGGACATAAGACGACACTTAGTGTGCTAAAAGACGACACTTAGTGTGCTAGAAATTCTCAATAAGACGACACTTAGTGTGCTTTGAAAGACAAAATAAAACATGTCGTTTTAAGCACGTTTAGTTTGCAAGATGCGACAAAATAAAATATGTCTGCTTATTGCTTCTTGATAAGGCTTCACATAAGATCAATAAGACGACATAATAAAATAAGACGCTATATGAAAGATTTAATTGTGAAAGATAACGCTTTAATTAATGCCAGCTACAATCTTGACCTAGTGGAACAACGGTTAATTCTTTTAGCAATAATTGAAGCCCGTGAAAGTGGTAAAGGTATTAATGCGAATGACCCTTTAACTATTCACGCAGAGAGCTATATCAACCACTTTGATGTATTGAAAAATGGTGCTTATCAAGCACTAAAAGAAGCCTGTAAAGACTTGTTTGCTCGTCAATTTAGCTATCAAGAACCAAGAGGAAAAGGAGTAGCTCATATTACCTCACGTTGGGTTTCTCAAATTGCATACATCGAAAAAACGGCATCTGTTGAGTTAATTTTTTCACCTGCAATTATCCCTTTAATAACTCGGCTAGAAAAACAATTTACGAGCTATGAGTTAGAGCAAGTAAAAGGGCTTTCCACTGGCTACGCCATTAGACTTTATGAACTTTTGATTGCTTGGCGTAGTAGTGGGAAAACACCAATTATTGAGCTAAGTGAGTTCAGAGAAAGATTGGGAGTATTAGAAAGTGAATATCATCGAATGCACGACTTTAAAAAGCGTGTTTTAGAACCATCATTAAAGCAAATCAATGAAAATACAGATATTACTGTCAAAGAAGAACAGCACAAAAGAGGACGTAATATTATTGGTTTTTCATTCCGATTTAAACAGAAGGCACAGCCAAAAAAACAACAAAAAACCGACCCTAAACGAGATCCAAACACACCTGATTTCTTTGTCGAAATGACCGATGCACAACGGCATTTGTTTGCACACAAATTATCTGAACTGCCCGAAGTTGGTAGCGAATATGCAGAGATCGGAGAGTCATCCGAAGACTTTACGAAACGCCTTGCAGACATGCTTTTAGAGCCAAAAAAATTCAGGATGTTTTATCCGCTACTGGAACAGCTCGGCTTTGGTTCTAAGAAAATCCAATCAGCACCAATCAAACAGGTCGATGAACCTAAGTTTATAGATTTTCCAAATATGCAGATCAACCGAATTTCTTACGGCATGTCCAGAAATAAAAAATTCAAACATTTGAAGCAAGAGAATGAATCACCTAATGATTTTATGCAACGGCTTTGCATCATGCTAAAAGACCCAAAACAGCAACTTCAATTTTACGATTTCCTAAAATCTAATCCTTGAGTTTCCCCCTCTAAAAAAGATTTCAAAACGCCCCAACTTTTGGGGCTTATTTTTATCTTTTTCAGAGGCCGTTTTTTTGTTTCTCGGAGAGAAACGCGGAAGCGTGCATTCCCTCCTGCTGTCGGAAAATGATAAATCCCCCAAACCGCTAAAAGTTGCCGATCGGCAACTTTTAAAATATCAAATTTTCACACATGGCTTAAAACCGCCTAAAATCGCCTTTAAGCGCACTTTTCTTCAAAACAGGGAAATCTAGCTAAACAGGGCTAAA
>NZ_VPAP01000049.1:0-2180 GCF_013419195.1 Acinetobacter sp. YH12099
GTAAATTTTCAGCGTTGCTGGCTCCCCGTCAGCCGGATTGGGTTGCATCGCAGGGGTGTCGAAAGAGTCAACTGCGGTCCAAAGCTGTTGGACTTGGGTGAAAAGGGCGTTTATTCTTCCTATACGTGAACCGCATCCTACGGAATGAGTAACCCTTGCCCTATTGTGAGTAGAACGTCGTATAATTCAAACGAAAGCAGTTAATAGGTATGAAATATCACAGCACAAAAGAGCGACAGGACATGTTTAGATGATGTTATTATAAAATAATAACATCATGGATGAATAAAAAATAATTTTCTATCTTTACAACTATGTTATACTTCTATGATAAGGCTATGATGGCAAAGCCTTGGTTTTCCTAATCAAATAGTCGCCGAGATGGCTTCAATGCGACAGTAGGTCTACTGTCTCACAATTAATTCATGTATCAGATTTTTGTTCCCTGATGGGAAGTGTTATCCATACGAAAAGAATATGGGTAAAGTGTTACACCTGTATATGACATTCAGAATGTCCTGTCGGGGGAACTGGTACCAATTTAATAAAAGAAAACAGTATAGAAATGACAATCGAAGATATGCAAACATTAGCCCTAGAGCATGGGCTGAGAATTTCGGAAGAGATGAGCGTCAATGAGATGGGCATCGACTTTAGAGTTGCCTTTGTAAAGGAAGTAAACGGTGAGAACTGGGTACTCCGTATACCTCGAAGAAGCGATATGCTTGAACAAATCGAAAATGAAAGTAGAATATTGGATTTAGCCAAAAGAAACCTGTCGATCAATGTCCCTGATTGGAAAATTGTATCGGAGCGCCTAATAGCCTACCCTTTACTGGAGGATGCGCCTGCTCTGACATTCGATGCGATAACACATGAGGTTTCTTGGAACATAGATCGCGATAGCATAGCTTATGTGGAGTCTCTGGCAAAATCATTGGCCGAATTACATCGTATTACAGCTGACGATGTGAGAAAGAGCAACTTGAAAATAATGACTCCAAGTGAATTGAGGACCGAAATAGCTGACCGTATCCACTTGGTGAAATCTGAGATAGGTATCAGCGAGCCGTTGGAAAACAGATACCGTAGATGGTTGGACAATGACCCTTTGTGGCCTGAATTCACTTGTTTCATCCATGGCGATCTCTATGCAGGGCATGTCTTAACCTCGAAGGAAGGTAAGACCTCTGGTATCATAGATTGGTCTACTGCGCATATGGGTGATCCTGCACTGGACTTTTCTGGTCACGTATCGGTTTTTGGAGAGGATAGCCTGAAGAGTTTGATAACGGAGTATGCTAAACAAGGCGGAACGATATGGGATAGGCTCTACGAACAATCTATAGAGAGGGCTGCTGCAGCTCCATTAGCATATGGCGCTTTTGCGGTAGAGTGCAACGACGATAATCATATCAATGCCGCCAGAGCAGCCTTAGGTATTGTTCAATAAAATGATGTGAGGATACTTTTTTAAATGCTAAAATAGGAGTTCGATTGGTGCCACTTAAGAGTATCATTGATTTCTATTTTAGCCAGTATCCTCCACTTTTAGGAGCTCCTCGAAACTCGATTTTATGATCATCTCTTAAGATTTTGAGCCACCGCTCTACTATCTTGACAGGAACTAATAGCTCGTTTACTAAAAATGGTGCACGCTTTCCTGGATTAGTTCTTATCTGATTAAATAGTAGATTTACTCCCTCACTTACTCCCTCATTAGATTCGAAAAGTAGCTTTGATGAGACAATAACTCGAAAACCGTGCTGGAAATTTTCAAAGACAGGGGGACGCAGACCATAGGATGCGAAGCCTTCTTGGATTCGTTTGATGCCTGACCCATATTTTTCAATAAAATGCGCTTCTTTGAACGTGGCAGATATCCTTTTATTGCGCGCCCATGGCGAGTAATCTTCACGAAGAAGCTGATCAATCGTTAAGTTATCAGCTAAACCACCTGGATTGAAAAACTCTATGGAATTGTAATACACCCTGATTATGGAATCGGCAAATTAATTTGGACTTGGGTGAAAAGGGCGTTTATTCTTCCTATTACGTTGTCGGCAGCGGGCCAAAAAGGAATACGTCCATGCCCATCGAGGTGAAACCGGCTGTGAGCGCGGGTTCAAGCATATAGCCCGACAGGCGCGTATCCTTGCCGATCACGACACGATGGCGGT
>NZ_VPAP01000050.1:0-2064 GCF_013419195.1 Acinetobacter sp. YH12099
GCTTGCTTCAAGATACTCATGATCAAGCTGTCTGAATACTTAGATGTTTTCATAGAAAATCTCCTTAAATCAAGGTTATTCGATTTTCTACTTTTAAACTCAATTATTTTTAGGGAGGATTACCTTTTTTTCCTTCATTTTATGCAGTTGTGAGCGCAAACTCGATCAAATATTGTCTATCAATCTGTGTGCTGCTTTAAAAATTCGCTGATTTTTATAAAGAAAAATTAATAAAATTGTGTTGAAAATATAAAGCGATATGAAACTTGAGAATTGCATAATTTTATACATCTATTTAATATAAAAATACAAGTGATTGAAAAATATGTGTTTATTTTTATATTTTTTGTCATAAATTGACATTGGGGTGGAATAAATAATGAAAAGTGTGACTCGGTTTTCGCTTAGTCTATTAAGCGTATGTATATTATCATCCATGCTTGCTGCATGTGGTGGTGGCGATGGGGATGCCGCTGGGAATTCAAATCAAGAAAATCCAACACCATTGGAAATTCCTCAGCAACCACCTGTGGGTAATGTGGCTAATCCTTACCCTGAACCTACACAAGATGTCATCAATCAATCGGCACTTGGGTTTTATGATTACAACGCCAATTCTGAATCACGTGAAGTGCGTAATGATTTAGAAGGTGATTTTCAGGCAATGATTCAATTTGCTCAAGGGCATGTGGTTGATCCGAATGGTAACGAGGCGAAAAAAATGCCACGTTTGACCGCAGAAAAAGAAGCATTATTATTGGTTACACCAAATCAGGGCATGGACAATATCGACACTTTGCAGCTTGAAGTGTATCAAAATGAACGCTTGTTACGTCGTGTTGCTTTACTTGATCCAACCCAGCTTCCTGCTTCAGACCAGAGCAATCAAGATGGTCGTGCTGAGGTGTTGTATAGTAAGCGTGCGTGGTCGGCTAAATTAAATTGGGATGAAGTACGTCCCGGTTTAAAGCTGCGTTTGGTCGATTCTAAAAACCGTACTGGTGCACTCGAAGCAGAAAAAATTGATTTTGCCGCACCGGGTGAATTGGTACTCAATAATATTCGTATCGGTCTACTAACTGCACCACCGAAATCGGGCGGGCATTATATGTTATTAGAGCCTGAAAAAGCGGGTACCGATTATTTCCAAACCATTCCTGCGGCACAAATGACCGTGGCAAAATATGATGACATTCAGCTAGATCGAGTGATGGTCGCCAACGGCACGATTTACGATACCCAAAGTGCGGGTGAAGGTGGTGTCTATTCGGGGGACATGCGGGAAAATACTGCAAAATCGACCTTTAGTGTGGGAATTAACTTAGCCAACTGGGGTGTGACCAGTGCCTCTATGCAAAGTCAGCAACAGCCACAACTTACACAAACTGTAATTGCCCATCATGCACGAGGTAAATATACAAATGGTGATCAAACGCATGGTTTAAGTGGCGGTAATGGTATGTTGACCCTGTATGCCCCTGTGGGCAACGAGTTTAGCCATGAAATTGGGCATCATTATGGTCTTGGGCATTATCCGGGTTCACAAGGTGAAAATATGTTCTGGGCTGCACACCATGCAGACAGCGGTTGGGGCTATATTGCGTATCGTAATAAAATGCGTGGCAACTTGGCGTGGCATACTCGAAACTTGGGTGATGGCAAAAATGGTGTGCCTAACTTCCTGAAACAATATGCTTATGGTTGGGATGCGATGTCAGGTGGTGCAACCAACAGTAGCATTTCGCGTTATACCCATTACACGGGTTACAGTACCCATATTCGGATTCAACCCCACTTTGGGGCGCGACATGTTTGGGATGAAAGCTCACCAAGTGGTTATAAAATCTGGAATAAAGACACACGCCAAATGGAAGTGGTTTATCCAAAAGTACCAAGCTCCAATCAGGTTTGGTACAACAGTGCCGATGGTTACTATTTAACCCGAATTACGGATAAGAAAAGCCCTTGAAAAAAAGGTAGTTAGAGCCATTTAGAAAGTTACGACACAACCCAAAGGCTCTAACTACCATGTACGATTTTACAGAAATTTTTTGTATTGTTGAT
>NZ_VPAP01000004.1:0-152870 GCF_013419195.1 Acinetobacter sp. YH12099
TACTCACCCGTCCGCCGCTAGCTCAGTTACCGAAGCAACCTCGCCCGCTCGACTTGCATGTGTTAAGCCTGCCGCCAGCGTTCAATCTGAGCCATGATCAAACTCTTCAGTTAAAATCATTTTGAAGCTTTAATCTAAACTTCCAAATCTGGCTCATCAATTTTCTGACTTAAATTTCGCTCAAATAAACTTCGAGTAATTTAAACCAATCAATCAATGAAATATCTTCGATCAATCAATCAGTAAAAATCCACACAAGTTGTTCTTCATAATCTCTTAATGATCTTCTCGATGCTTCGTCAGCATCAAGCTAGGTCGGCTATATTACGCTTTATTTCTAAAGTGTCAACTGGTAATTTAAATTATTTTAAACTTTCTCTCTAAAACTCAACTCAATTACTCTTAACCAAGTCATTGTTTTATCAGAAGTTTTAATCCTCATCACCGCCGATGGATGTGCATTATAGGGCAAATATTTTACCTTGCAAGACTTTTTTCAAAGGAAATATATCGGGTGTTTATTTTTTGTTCATTTTTGCTTTTTCTACACACATTTTGAGCAAATTTGCTTTAATACATCGTTTCAATTAACTGTTACTATATACCCATCGGCGATATAACAGCTTTTGCTTACTCAGATTTAAGCGCTAGGATTCTTTATGTATCAACAAAAATATCTTTGGGTGTGCCTTGTTTCTTTAGGATTCATCACCTCAACACATGCGACAATGCCTTCTACTGAAGAAGTTGCTCAAGAAGAAACTACTGAAGTTATTGCGGCAGATTCATCTTCTGAAACTAAAAGTAGTCGTTTGAATGCGCTTAAAGAATTAAAAAATGTAAAAGCCAAAGATTTAAAAGTGAATGCAAATGCTGCACAACCCGATGAAGTCAAAGACCCACTGCAACCTTTGAACCGTCAGATTTATGCATTCAACGATATGTTAGATCGTAATATCGCGCGTCCACTTGCGGTTCAATATACAAAGAAAGTCCCTGGTGAAGTGCGCGGGTCATATCGTCAATTTCGTAAAAACTTAGGTGAACCTTGGAATGCAGTCAATCAACTGATTCAAGGTCGTCCATTACGTGCAGTTAAAACTCTTGGACGTTTTAGTTTAAACACCATCACCACTTTAGGCATGGCTGACCCTGCACGTCGTTTAGGTTTAGACACTGAAGAAGAAAATTTTGGTACAACACTGGGCTATTATGGCGTACCATCGGGGCCTTATGTCATGTTGCCAATTTACGGCCCAAGTACTTTCCGTGATGGTTTTGGAACGCTAGTAGATGGTCAGGCTCGTCCTCAAAAATATATTTTAGATGGCAATGACCGTTTATATTGGTCTGAGCAAGTCATGCGTGGCCTAGATACACGCTCTCAACTTTTAGATGTAGAACAAGTTTTACAAGGCGATAAATATGCGGCAATCCGGGATATTTATTTGCAACGTAAAAACTTTGAAATTGCAGAAAAGAAAGGACTAGATGCCGAAAGTATTTCTTTTGTGGATGATGAAACCGAAGAGTTTTTTGATGATCAAGAAGAAATAAATCTGCCTGATGAAAGCAAAGAATAATTTGTAAAACATTTTACTCAAGGTGAGTTTTTACTTTCCTTGAGTATTCAGGCATTGTTATAGTAACGCTTTGTTTAGGTTCAGGGTCAACATAAGCCTCTATGTATTTCATTCAACCCACACGTGATATTCCATATCTAGAACAGGTGCTCGACACACTTCCTAGTGTGCAAATGATTCACATAGATGACATCAGTTTGTATGACCCAACCATTATTGCCATTGCCGATGTGCAAGACTATTTAACCCATCAATGGAATTTACCCACCATTGTTTTAGCCTTTGAAGATGAAGGCACGGCATTGGTACAAGCATGGGAACAAGGTGCTTTAGCAGGTTGGTTGTGGAGCCGTTTACCTGAAAATCCACCACAAGCCTTACGCAAAATAGACGCACAATATAAACGCAATCAAGACAGCCGCGACTTACCTTCAGCTGCTGAACTACAAAAAAAATTACTGCCCAATCCTATCGAACTGTACAACTACCGTGTAGATACGTTATTTAAGCCTTCGGCTTATTTGTCGGGCGATTGGTTTGATTACTGGAAAATCAGTGATAAAGAAATCATGTTCTATTTAGCCGATGTCTCTGGGCATGGTGTAACTAGTAGTTTACTAACGTCTTGGATGGCTGCATTTCATGGTCGCTCCAAAACACCACGCGAACTGATTAAGAAGCTGAATGGCATGTTGGTTCAAGAAAATATTGAAAAGCATATCACCATGATTAGTGGGATTTTAAATATTGAAACCCACGAACTGCGTTGGTCGAGTGCGGGGCATTATCCACCTGCCATTATTATCGAACCCAATCAAGCACCTAAAATTTTAAATACCAGTAGTTTTCCTTTGGGACTGACTGAAGATTTAGAAGTTGAGGAATTTGAGTGCGTATTAAATAAACAGGCGCGGTTTATTATCTGCTCCGATGGTGCGTTAGAACCTTATAGTGGTGGTTTGAATGAACAGTTTGAACAATTGGTCTTTCACTTGCAAAATCAATCATTCCAAGCCCCCGATCATGTAGCAGATGATATTGCGATCTTGAGTTTGTGTCGAACAAAATAACCAATAAATCAGCCAGTTAACTTCTCAACCCAAGATATACGACTGTAAGCCACTTGAGTCTATATAGTCGCTATGGGATAATTATCTAATCCTTCTCTGCAAATGGCATTTATATGTCAACAGGTCATGTTGAATATGCAAGTTTGAATGGAACGCATATCTTTAAGCTTTTTGGCGAAGTGCGTGCCCAATCTTGTATTAGTCTAGACAAACTACTCAGTAAAATTGAACAGCAATCTAATGTGGTGGGTGCAATTGTAGATTTAACCCAAACTACATTTATTGACAGTACAGTTTTAGGTGTATTGGCTAAGCTAGGCTTAAAACTGAAACAAATCCATAACATTCAAGCAGTTATGCTATCTACTAATCCAGACATTACTACGCTCGCCAATAGCATGGGCTTAGGACAGGTGTTTGTGATTTTAAATTACTGTGGTGACCCAACTGTCTGCACGCGTGAGCTGGTAGAAGAACACGTCACGCATAGCAATATGCTCACTACGGTATTAGATGCCCATAAAACCCTCATGAAGCTGAATGAAAATAACCAAAATATGTTCGAACCTTTGGTGAAACAGCTACAAAAAGAACAAGATAATCTCGATCAATGTGCTGAGCAAAATCAGCAGAACGCTTGATCTTCACTCAGGAATGCTTTGATGACTTTACTTTCTGTTGCTCAAATGAACTCACAAAATGATATTGAGGAAAACTTCAAAATCATTGAAACATTGATTCAACAAAGTAAAGCCGATGGTGCAGAACTGATCGTTTTTCCAGAAAACTTTGTTTGCTTTGCAGCAGGCAAACAATGCGAAACCGCGGCACAGTTTGAAAGTATTCAACAGCGTTTGGAACAGCTTGCACATCAATATCAAATCTGGATTGTGGCGGGTACATTGCCCTGCCCATATCGCCCTGATGGTTCAACAATTGCAGATGGTCGTGTGCGTACGATCAGTTTATGTATTAGCCCAGAAAAAACTGAAGCACGTTATGACAAAATTCATTTGTTTGATGTGCAAGTTGGTGACTCTGTTGGTGGTTATCAGGAATCTAAGTTTTTTGAACCCGGCTCTGAAGTCGTTGTGGCGAAAACACCGTTTGGCAACATTGGCTTAATGGTGTGTTATGACTTGCGCTTTCCTGAATTGGCCTTAACTTTACGTGCGCAAGGCGCCAATATTTTAACTGCGCCATCGGCTTTTACTTACACCACAGGTCAAATGCATTGGCAATTGCTCTTGCAGGCGCGTGGCATGGACAGTCAATGTCAGGTTTTAGGTGCAGCCCAACAAGGTTGGCATGGTGAAAAACGTCAGACTTGGGGACATTCAGGCGCTGCCAATTCACGCGGACAGTTATTGTCAATGGTGCAAGACGAAGGTACGCAACTGATTACAGTGCCCTTTGATTTAGATGAACAAAGCAAAATTCGAGAGTCGATGCCGTTAATGCAGCATCGTCGTTTATTGCAATTTTAAAATTGAATTTCAATAAAAAGGGTTGATCAACAATATAGTGATCAACTCTTTGTATTTCTTATCTTAACCTTACTTTTTAGCTATTCAGCCGCTTCATTGGTCACGCGCAGCACTTCTTCCAAAGTGGTTTTACCTGCCAATACCTTACGCAATCCATCTTCACGAATCGAACCTGATTGCTGTCGTGCATAATCTTCCAGTTCATATTCCGCGGCATTGCCATGAATCAAACGGCGCATTGCTTCATCCACAGGGACAATTTCATAAATTGCAGTCCGCCCAGTAAAACCTGTATGTGAGCAATGTTCACAGCCTTTCGGTTGCGGAAGTTTTAAATCGCTTGCATCGGTCACACTTTTAAAGAGTTCTTGTTCAAAGTCATCTGCAGCATGCCATGTGGCGCAGTGCGAACATAAGGTGCGCACTAAACGCTGTGCGATCACCCCAATTAATGAACTTGACAGCAAGAACGGCTCGATGCCCATATCTTTTAAACGGGTGACTGCACCAATGGCCGTATTGGTATGTAGGGTAGACAGTACCAAGTGACCAGTTAAGGAAGCCTGCACTGCAATTTCGGCGGTTTCTAAGTCACGAATCTCCCCCACCATCACCACATCTGGGTCTTGGCGCAGCATGGCTTTTAAAGCACGAGCGAAGGTCATATCCACTTTGGTATTGACCTGTGTTTGCCCAATCCCTTCAAGTTGATATTCAATCGGGTCTTCTGCAGTCAAAATATTTTTAGAACCGTCATTCAGGTCTGACAAAGCTGCATATAAGGTCGTAGTTTTACCCGAACCTGTCGGCCCTGTAACCAAAATAATCCCGTGTGGTCGATGTACCAGTTGCTTTAAGCGCTCATAATCATTTTGCATCAGCCCCAAGTGCGTCATGTTTAAACGACCTGCTTGCTTATCCAGCAAACGCATTACCACCCGCTCACCATGCGAAGATGGCAGCGTTGACACACGTACATCGACCTCACGACCTGCTAGTCTGAGCGAAATACGACCATCTTGAGGGATACGTTTTTCGGCAATATCCAGTTTTGCCATGACTTTAATACGTGACACCAATAAAGGCGCAAGTTCACGGCGCGGTTGCACGATTTCACGCAACTGACCATCGACCCGCAAACGGACTGACAGTTTTTTCTCAAAAGATTCGATATGAATATCCGATGCGCCAACCCGAATCGCTTCAGACAGTAAAGCATTGATTAAACGTACAATCGGTGCATCATCTTCCTGATCCATCAGGTCTTCTGCTTCAGGAACTGAATCTGCCAAACTAAGCAAGTCAGGGTGATCTTCCAATCCCGCAGCGACTTGCTGCGACTCGCCTGTATCACCTGCAAAACTGCTGCTTAATAATTGGTGAAATTCCTGATCGCTACAAAGTTGATGCTGTGCAGGATACCCCAAAAAACGACGCGCCTCCTGAATGGCAAGCATCGGCGTATTTTCACGACGTACAATAAAGGCATGATCGCCCTCATAACGAATTAACACCCCATGGCGTTTGGCAAAGCTATACGGTATTTGTAATTGTTTCAGTACTTGCATCAGCGATTATAATAATGATGAAAAAATTTAATTTGAGTGTACTCTAAGCGTATGACAGCGTGAAGTCTGTTTTCGCTGATTTATCAAGAAAGGGATAGGCCATTGTCACAAAATCATGAGATTTCAGAAACTGATTCGGCTAAATTAAAATGGTGGGGTGACTATGAGTTTGAGCTCAATCGTCCTAAAACGTGGCAATTTGGCTCACTCTTAGTACGTTTGACCCGTGGTATGCAAGAATGGCGTTTGGAATATTATCGCCCGCAGGTTCAATACGATTATGAACAGCAATGGCATAACATTGATGATCCTGAATTTGCCTTTCCACAACCTGTGAAAATTGAACGCTATATGTTCAAATCTACACAAAGTAAATTACAGCTCATGCCTCGTTTGGCAGACCGTTCAGTGGTGATTAAACCTGTCGATCCAATTTATATTCCTGCGGGGCAACGCGGCACCTTATATATCAGCACACCGTTGTGGATGTCTGCCTTTGTCGATGGTCAACGTGAACCCATTTTTGATTTGCCGATTATTCGCCCGAAAGATACTTGGTTTGGCCCCAATCATCGTACAGGTGAAATTTGCTATGCCACAGCAGTCGATGGCCGTACCGAATTACATCAATTAAAACCACGTGCATTTCGTGCCGTCACGCCGATTGAATTTCACAACACCAGCAATCAACAATTGCGTTTTGACCGAATGAATGTGCCTGTGCCTGCGCTGCCTTTATTTTTCAGCGAAAGTACAGGTCGTTTATGGACTTCACAAATTAAAGTGATGCATGAAGGTTTAGACCGCCCGCCACGAATTCGGATTGAAAATCGCACCCCGCCACATGCAGGTGAAGTGACCTATTTGCAACCACCGCGTGAAACGGCAGGTGCTTTATTTAATATGTTTGATTCATTTTTCTAAGAGGATGTTATGGCAGATTCCAATATTTCCAAAGAAATCACCAACAGCCTCAAAGGAATTTTTACCAGTATCAATACAGATCGTCTGACCGAAATTTTGGTCGCAATTGTATTGTCTTTGATTGGTTTCTTAATTGCACGTTTTGTTTCCAATACTTTTGTACGCACTATTGGCGCACGTTTTAATGCGCATCAACGCTTAGTTTGGCGACGCGGGATTTTTTACTTTATTTTCCTGCTGTTTGTGATGGCGAGCCTGAAAGAAGCAGGCTTTAAACTCAGCGTGTTTTTAGGTGCAGCGGGTATTTTAACCGTGGCTTTGGGTTTTGCCTCACAAACCTCGGCATCCAATTTAATTAGTGGTATGTTCCTGATTGGTGAAGGTTCTTTTGAAGTGGGCGATACCATTCAAATCACCCTGATTCGCGGACACACCATTGAAGGTGAAGTGATCTCAATTGACTTACTTTCAGTTAAATTGCTGACCCAAGACAATATTTATGTGCGTTTACCCAATGAACAATTGATTCGTGCACCCGTGCATAACTTGTCCAAGTTTCCAATCCGACGTGTGCCCATTACCCTCGCGATTAATTTTCACGAAGATATTATTAAAGTGCGTGAAGTGTTGCTCAGTGTCGCCAATCAATATCCGCTCGTGCTGTCTGACCCTAAACCCGCGGTGACAGTTACAGCTTTCCGTGAATCTTCAATTGAATTGTTGTTTGCGGTGTGGTGTCAGCAAGAAAACTTTTTAAAGGTACGTGATGAAATGCAGGAACGTATCCGTAATGGTTTCCTAGACAACCAAATCGAAATTCCTGTACCCAAAATGGGTTTTGTTGATCATCCTTTATCGCGCCCTTTAAATAATGAAGAACTTGATCAATATGCCAATGCCCAAGCACTGAAACGAGAACCTGACTTAAAGTAATCGTTTCAGTCTTCGACACTTTGCCTCTAACTAAACTTGAGGATCTGCTCAAGCTTTGGAAGACGGCGAAGTGTTGTTTTTTACGAGATCTGGCTCAGGAATTGGGGCAATATATGCAATCAGTAGCATACCTAAACCTGCAGCAAAGAATGACAGCACGCGCATTAAAGTTCCAATATTAGATAAATCTAAAAGCACCAATTTTAAGGTCACAATCACCAAAATACTGCTGCCTAAAATCCACAAGGCACGTAATTGTTTCAGACTGGCAATCCACATGGCGATACAAGCCAAACTCACCCAAAGCAAGGTCAAACTGAGCTGCACAGTGGCATCTTGCCAAACAGCAATTTGGTTGATTGGCGTTCCCAAATACAGATGTAAGGCACGTAATAGCACATAACTACTTAGCCACAGTAAACTCAAGACCATAATTACCGCTGCCAAGCCTTGGTCTAAATGGGTTTTGCGTTGCAGATTCAACATCCACAAAATAGCCACCAACATGGCTATACTAACCAAATCAAATGGATTCAAAATAGGCAGTACATAGCCGTAAAATGCGTGTTCAGTCAACAGTTGTGAACATAGCATCCACATCAACATGAAGATTAAATTGCTACGCGCATACCAAAATTTGCGCCAATCTGAATCCGGTTGTTGCCACCAACACCACGCCGCAAAGAGCAATGGTAAAATCACCACGCTGCTATACGGATGCTGTGGTAACAGCGTTAAACTCGCCATCGCCAAAATGGGTAACAGTCCTAAACTCAGCCATTCTTTGTCGCTGCGGACAGTCCATAAAGGACGCAACCACAACACACTGAGCACGCCTGCAAACAAGGCAAATAGCAGACGTTCAGTACCCGAAACCCAATGCACCGCTCCATCATAGCTACGGCTGAATAATAAACCTGCTGCAGTGAGCGAAACTGGCGTTAGACCTAACCATTTGGGCAATAGCCATGACCATGTCGCTTGACGAGAAAGTAGTACTTCGTTGATAAGTAAATAAATGACCACCACCGCCAAAAGCGTCTGTACGGTTGCAAGTTCTCCATCAAAGTAATCTAAACCTAACCATAGCCATAAACTGGTTGCAGACAACATCATTAAACACAGTACGCTCGTGGTTGCTGTGCTCAGTTGTTGTCTGAAAGCTGCACGGCTGTTGGAAAACGCCACAACCGTGGCATAACTTAGGCTCAGTACCCAATAAATACTGCGCTCGAAATAAGGCAACTCTACTAAATAATACAGCCCAGATAAGCCCGCTACGGCAAACAAACCTAGTGCCAAATAACGGCTAATTTTAGAATATTGAATAAAGGCAAAAATAAACACAGCCACGCCTTGTAATGCCCAACCAATGACACTCCATTGTTCAGGCAGTAAAATAGGTGGAATCAACACACTAAAAATCAGCATCAAACTGAAATAACTTTGTGCAATAAATTGTGTCTGCCGATGCTGTTTGGTCAGCCAATACAAACCTGCAAAAACCACCGCAAATAACAAACTAAAGGCTGCCTGCTCTGCTGTTTCTTCAAAATACATCAGATATAAACAGGCATAACCGACAATGGGTGCGCCAAAAATCAAGGCAAGGTCTAAAATAGGTTTCAGCTGAAACGTGGCGACATCTTCCTGTGCCAAAAGCTGACTAAAGCGAAAACCCAACCAAATAAAAATAGCCGCATGCGCCAAAACTAAAAGCGTTAGCACCTGCCGTTCAAAGATATAACCATGATAAAAGGCATAGCTGCCACCCACCACAACCGTCATTAAAAACGCAATTTGATTTAAATATTTCCACGGACGTAAACTACTTAAAATGGCAACCGAAATATTAATCAGCAAATAATAGGCAATAAATTCAATGGCTGTTGCATTACGAACAGGTAAAGTAAACGGTGCGAAATACGCAATCAGCATTGCCATGAGGGCAAGTTCGACTGATTGTTGTTTTAAACTCAGCCAGAGCGTGAGCAACATCACCACAATAAAACACAGACTGGCGATAGCTAAATTTGGAATGACCAAATTGTAATAGGCAAAAAATAAGGTCAGACACAGCCCAGCCAACCCCAAACCTTGCACACCCAAAGCAAAGCTGCGATTTTTGTTGCGTAACAGATAACCGAATACTGTCACTGCTGCACTCACGCCAGCAACGAACAAAAGTTTCACTGCCAAACTAAATTGCCAATGTTCAGTAGCAAAACGTAGCAGTAACACCACGCCTATGAGTAACACTACAATTGCTGCTTTTAATACAGGATTACCATGTATCAGCCATGATTGAGCTTGTTGCAATAAACTGTTACTTGATGAGCGCGACTGAGTTGCAAAAGGTGCAACAGACCTTGAGGATTTGGCTAAATCTGGAGCTGAATATTCTTGATGTAGATACTCTTGGTCTTGATATGGATAGGAAACTTGAGCTGCTTGTTCCCGAACAGAATTCGGCTCGCTCGATAATGTGGAATCAGATTGAATAGCGATGGTTTCAGGTTGAGAAGCGGTTGATATAACACCATCATCCACATTTGCCTTAACTGATGAAAGACTTGCATCAACTTCAGATGTATTGGCTAAAATATGCTCTGCGAATTGCGTTTGAACCTTTTTCTCTTGAGCATTGGTCTTTTGAGGATAGCTCTTTTGAGCATGCGCCTGAAGCTTAGCGGCACTTTGTAATTGCTGTAATTGATACAGTCCTTGCTCCAAACGCTGCAACCATCGCAACAACATAAAAATCCATGCACTTAAAGCAATAGATGTCAGTAAATACCAATCCAGCAATATTCCTAAAAAAGCAATAAAAGCGGCGATATATAAAGGAGTTTTAGAGCTTTGGCGTTGTACTTGTGACTGTGCATCCACAACCTGTTCCAGTGAGTTCTGCACTCGTCCCACAAAAAACATCACGCTGACCACCGCAGCAACTGCACAGATATAACTCAGCATCGGCACACCGAGCCACCATGCGCCAATTGAAATTATGATTAATAGCATGAACCAAATGATTCGAATTTCATTCTGCCCTGTCTGCATTGCTCTTCATTTTATTGATATTGTCATGGCTCCGATCATACAACAGACAGCACGATTCTGAATCAGGATTCATCAGCAATTCGGTAACTGTGCGTCTGCAACACTTGCCTTAAAAATCAGTTTCTGCGACAACTGCAAAAATCACGTACAATAAACTGCTTATTTGCAGAAGGAATCAATCCATGCCACCATTTGTCTTGGTCGATGGCTCATATTTTCTATTTCGTGCCTTTCACGCACTACCACCATTAACCACGTCAACTGGTTTACATACCAATGCTATTCGTGGCGCGATCTCTGCGATTCAAAAGTTGATGCGTCGTACTCAGCCTACTCACATGGCGGTAATTTTTGATACGCCTGAGCCGACTTTCCGTCACGAACTATCGCCAATTTATAAAGGTGACCGCCCAAGTATGCCTGAGGAACTTTCTCAGCAAATTCCATACTTACATGCTTTAATTCGTGCTTTGGGTATTCCACTTTACATGCTACCAGGCGCAGAAGCCGATGATATTATTGGAACTTTAGCCAAACGTGCCGAAGCCGAAGGACAGCAAGTACTGATTTCTACGGGCGATAAAGACATGGCGCAGTTGGTGACTGAAAAAGTTACCCTTGAAGACAGCTTCAAAGAAAAGCCAATGGATATTCAGGCTGTATTTGACAAGTTTGGCGTATGGCCGCATCAAATTATTGATTATCTGACCCTCATGGGTGATGCTTCCGATGGTATTATGGGCGTGCCTGGCATTGGCGCCAAAACTGCTGCAAAACTACTGACCGAATATGGCTCGATTGGTGCGATTTTAGAAAATGTCGATCATATTAAAGGCAAAGTCGGACAAAATATTAAAGACAATGCCGATGGCATCGCGCTAGATCATCAACTGGCCAGCATTGTTTGTGACCTTGATCTGAACTTTGGTTATGCCGATCTAAAACTACAAGACCCTAATGTTGAAGCCTTACGCAATTTATATACCGAGCTAGAATTCCGTAATCAATTACAATCGCTCGATCATCCAAATAATCCAAATAACAGCAATTATAAACAAGCTGCAAAAACAGTCGCCGCACCGACAGCCAATGAAATTGAAACTGAAGATCAAGCCACGCAAAGCAGTGTTGATGATCAACTCGGTGCAGCAACATACCACACCATTTTAGATCAGGCGCATTGGGATGCTTTGCTGCAACGCTTGCAAACTGCACAGCGTTTTGCCTTTGATACAGAAACCACCAGTCTGGATTATCGCGTTGCAGAAATTGTTGGTTTTTCTATCGCGTTCGATGCCAAAGATGCCTATTACGTACCTTTGGCGCATGATTATGAGGGCGCACCACAGCAGCTCAACCGTGATCAGGTTTTGGCACAAATCAAACCTATTTTAGAAAATAATGCGGTGGATAAAATTGGGCATCATTTAAAATATGATGCGCATGTGCTTGAAAATCACGGTATTCATTTACAAGGTTGGTATTTCGATACCATGTTGGCATCTTATGTGCTTAACTCTGTCGCAACCCGTCACGGCATGGATGATGTGGCACGCTTATATTTAAGCCACCTGACCACATCTTATGAGCAAATTGCAGGCAAAGGCGTCAAGCAAAAAACTTTCAATCAAATTGAAATTGAAACGGCTGCGCACTACGCTGCAGAAGATGCGCATGTTACGTATCGTTTATATGAAGTGCTGTCTGCGAAGCTACAAAAGCATCCTGAATTGGTCAATATTTTGCACAACATCGAAATGCCTGTGGCGCGTGTGCTGACCAGTATGGAAGAAAATGGCATTCAGCTTGATCTGAAATTTTTAGATCAATTGGGTGTCGATTTTTCCCAAACCATGCAAGATTTGGAAAACCAAATTGTAGAATTGGCAGGTGAAAACTTTAATGTCAGCTCACCGAAACAAGTGGGCGAAATCCTGTTTGATAAACTCGGACTCAAAGGCGGCAAGAAAACCGCAACAGGTCAATACAGTACCAGTGAAAGTGTTTTGGAAAAAATTGAGCATCCGATCAGTAGTTTAATTTTAGACTACCGTGGTTTATCTAAACTCAAAAGCACCTATACCGATGGCTTACTGAAACAAGCCAACAACGATACGCATCGAGTGCATACCAGTTATCACCAAGCTTTGACTGCAACAGGGCGTTTATCTTCTACTGATCCAAACTTACAAAACATTCCAATTCGTACCGAAATTGGTCGTCAAATTCGTAAAGCCTTTGTCGCACCTGAAGGTCGCGTGTTGTTGGCAGCCGACTACTCGCAAATCGAATTGCGTTTAATGGCACATTTTTCACAAGATGATGCCCTACTCGATGCCTTTAACCATGGACAAGACGTGCACCGCCGTACTGCGGCAGAAGTCTTGGGTATTGCCTTAGAAGACGTAACCTCAGATCAGCGTCGTCAGGCCAAAGCTGTAAACTTCGGTCTGCTCTACGGCATGTCGGAATTTGGCTTAATTCGTCAGCTTGGGTTTACCCGTGAAGAATCACAAAACTACATCAAGCAATACTTCCAGCGTTATCCGGGCATTTATGAATATATGCAACGTACCCGCCAAGTCGCGCTAGAACAAGGTTTTGTAGAAACTATTTTAGGTCGTCGCCTCTATACGCCAGATATTGCTGCACGTAATATGATGGTACGTAAAGCGGCAGAACGTGCGGCAATTAACGCGCCATTACAAGGCTCTGCAGCTGATATTATTAAAATGGCGATGATTGAAGTCGACAAAATGTTACCGCAAGCGCAAGCCAAAATGTTGCTGCAAGTACACGATGAATTGGTATTTGAAGTCGATGCAGATGCGGCAGATGAACTCGCGCCGAAGTTGGCAGAAGTCATGCAATCTGTGGTGGAAATTTCTGTACCATTGGTGGTGGAAGTCGGAAAAGGCAATAACTGGGATGAAGCGCATTAAAGTCGTTGCGCTCTCTTTTTCCAGCACCTTCCTTCGCCTAGAAGGAGGTCAGGATGCAGGTTATTTGTATTTCTGAAGACTCATTAAGGTCGTCAGCCCAAACTTAAACTACAAAAAAAGGACTCAAATCGAGTCCTTTTTAATGTTTTAGGATAATGCGACTTATAAGCCAGTCAGCAATACAATCGCTACCTGATTCATAATAATTTCAGCGATATATAAAGCCAAAAATGCAATAATTGGCGACAAATCAATCATGCCCATGTTCGGCAATAAACGACGAAATGGTGCTAATAACGGCTCTGCCAACTCTTGAATCACCTCAATATACGGGCCACGAGATTGAGTAAACATCACCACCCAACTCAAAATAATGGTGGCAAAAATCAAATAACGACAGAAACGGATTAAATCCTGAATCATGGTCACAAAAGTCAGAATCAGTAAGTGAATTGGACTATTCGGCATCGCACCATTGAGATACATAACACCAAAAATTTTGAGTAGATACAACACCACCAACAAAGCCAAGGCTGCAGAGTTAACTCGACCTTTGCCAACCGTTGGAAAAATACGTCCAAATACATCTACAATTTTGGTGGCTTTAATGGTTGAAAGCACCACAGGGTTATAAGGACTCACCGCTGCCAATTGCATTAAGAAACGGAAGAATACGAGCAAAATCGCTACGTTAATGATAATGCCAAAAATTAGCGCAGAATTTGCACCCATACTTAAACTTTCCTAAAATTTAAATTCATTGTTTTTCAATAATTAAATACTATCACTCAACTCTTGCGCTAATTCTTGACTACGCGTTTTAGCAGCAGCCAATGCCGCCTGAATATTTTGTGAAATTTGCGCATGATCAAACACTTCAATTGCCGCTTGGGTCGTGCCATTTGGTGAAGTTACATTTTTGCGTAATTCTGCAGGTGTATTCGAGCTGGTAATTGCCATTTGTGCTGCACCCAAAGCAGTTTGTAACGTCAGTGCTGTCGCCACTTTTTCATCTAAACCTAAGTTCTTGCCTGCACGAATCATACTTTCCATCAAATAGAAGAAATATGCTGGCCCTGAACCAGATACTGCAGTCACAGCATCAATTTGCGCCTCAGAGTTTACCCAAATAGTTAAACCTGTCGCTGCCAAAACCTGACTTGCCAATTCACGGTCAGTGCTATTGACCTGTTCGGTTGCATACAAACCATGTGCACCTGTTTGCACCAAAGCAGGCGTATTTGGCATTACCCGCACTACACGTTCTGTACGTAATAACTCAGAAATCGTGGCAATTTCTGCGCCCGCAACAATCGAAATCACCAGTTTATCTTCAAACTGACCGTGCAATGGACGCAATACTTGTGCCAAAACCTGTGGTTTGACTGCAAATACCACAATATCTGCATCTGCAATCGCGGCCAAATTATCCTCAGTGACATGCACATCTTTTTCTTTTAATAATTCACGCACTTGTTCTACAGGGTCTGAAACTGTAATACGGGTTGGCGGCAAACCTCTGGCAATCAAACCACCAATCAAGGCTTGCGCCATGTTGCCACCGCCAATGAAACTAATATTACAATTCAATACTGCACTCATGATTCACGCTCTTCGTTGAGTTCTTTGTCGTTAAGAGACTAAATTCGGTTGCCATCCATCTGCGACACAATAGTCCGACTGTGCAAGCCAAAAGCCTTTGGGGCTAAAAACGCCTAGCATAACATTATCTAGGCTTAATATTTGAATTGTATGACGCGTCCACGGAAAAATTTGTGCTTCCTGAATGGCTTTTTTCAGTGGCCATGTGCCCACCCGACCATACAAATGAATTTTTTCACCACCCAAACGTGGCCGTAAAGTTAACGGACGATTCAGCAAAGTTGCAGATAAACCGACTTTGGCTTGTTGCAGTTGATAACAGCCAGACCACACTTGAAAAGTCTGATCTGCCTGCAAACATAACACTTGTTCTTCTGCCTCAAAATGTTCTGCAGCTAAATACTCCGCTTTCGGCAAACGAAATAATTGTTGCTGATAACGCAGATAATAATAATCCTGACAATGTAATGCCGCTTGTGCATCGGCTTTGGCTTGAATCACCTCACGTTGCAAGCGTTCGACCATATCAAAACTTGGGCGATATTGTGCCTGTCCTTTCATCCATGCCGATAATAGCTGACGTTGCCGTGACAAAGACAATTGTTGTAACTGAATTAAATTCAACTGCGAGTCTGTGCCACATGCAGCTAAATCCTGCGCCAAAACTTCTGCCAAAATGTTTTCAGTATCTTGCATCAAGTTTGCAGTACGCGTCACAGCTTGCTGCATTTTAGGAAAACGCTGTTGCACGACAGGCCACAATATTTCTCTTGCCCAAGCTCGGTCATAATGCACATCCTGATTGCTTGGGTCTTGCACATAATCGAGCTTTAATTCAGCACTCCATTGGCAAATCTGCTCACGCGAAATATCCAATAACGGACGCCAAATACTGATGTCATCACGCACATCGACAGCTTGCATGGCAGCAAGTCCTTGCACACCTGCGCCTGAAAACAAACGCAGCAATACGGTTTCTGCCTGATCTTGCTGATGATGCGCCAATACTAGAACTTCGTTGCTATCTAAGTGCTGCATATAGGCCTGATAACGCGCCTGACGTGCCTGATTTTCTAAATTACCCTCAGACACACTGACTTTTTGCAGCACACACGGCACATTTAAATTTTGGCAGGTGGCTTGCACCAATGTGCCCCACGCTGCGCTTGGACTTTGCAATTGGTGATCAATATAAATCGCGCGTACTTTTTCAGGGCACAAAAACGACAAAAGATGCAGTAGCAGCATGGAATCCATGCCGCCACTACATCCGATTAAAAATTTTGTCTGTGCAGAAAAAGCCTGTAATTGGCTTAAGACGCTAGACCTAAATTGTCGCTGCCAAACTTCATTAAACGCTGGTAACGTTCTTCGCATCGTTGTGTTGCATCCATCGCTTGCAATTCATCCAAAGCTTCTTTTAACACATTTTTCAGACTGTGCATGACTTGTTCAGGGTTTAAATGCGCACCCTCACCTTCATCAACCACATATTCTACAATACCAATCTTTTGCAGTTTTTCTGCAGTCAATGCCAATGCTTCACTGGCTTGTTCGGCTTTTTCTGCAGTTTTCCACAGAATAGACGCACAACCTTCTGGTGAAATAACAGAGTAAATACTGTGTGACAACATTACCACACGGTCAGCCACGCCAATACCCAACGCACCGCCTGAACCACCTTCGCCCAATACTGTAGCAATTACAGGTACTTTTAAGTTCGACAATTGCGCTAAGCTGGTCGCAATCGCTTCTGCCTGACCACGTTCCTCTGCACCTACACCTGGGTATGCACCCATCGTATCAACAAAAGTGAAAACTGGCAGATTAAAACGCTCTGCCATATCCATAAGACGCTGTGCCTTACGGTAGCCTTCTGGATTACACATCCCGAAGTTGTGTTGTAATTTTTCGCGGGTACTGCGACCACGATGTTGACCTATCACCATGACAGGCTGACCATCAAAGCGTGCCAATCCACCGATCATTGCACCATCATCACCAAATAAACGATCGCCATGTAAGGCATCAAATTCAGTGAAAATTTCACCCACATAGTCTAGAAATTGCGGACGTTCAGGATGACGTGCAATTTGCACGGTTTTCCATGCTTTAGATTGAGCAGCTTTTTTCATAAGTCGACTGTTATCCCTAAATTAACCAAATCTTAATCGACAAATTGTTCCGACTGAATATTCAATTCAATGTCCCAATTCTTGAATTGCACTTGTTCATCGTGCAATTCAGCGACAAGCAATGGCCATTGTTTGGCATCACCCGACACGCTGAGCTGCCATTGTTGCGCATTGCGGATGCTTAATTCAATGGCAGGAAGCATCGCATCGCTACGACTTGCGTTGACCAAAACTGCAAGGCGAAGCAACAAACTTAAGTAAACAATTTTATTGCCACCCGCTTTCAGTGCTTCTGTTTTCGCGTCTTGGCGCAACTTTCGACGATGGTTGCCGACCAAATGCGAGAGATAGTTTTGGTCAATTTGTGAGAAACCGGGAATGTCCGAATGTTGCAATAAATATGCACCGTGACGATGATAACTGCTGTGACTGATGGCTAAACCAATTTCATGTAGGTACGCAGCACGACGCAATAAGTCACTATCTTCGTTATTTAATTTTAATGATTCTGCCACGCTGTCAAATAAATGTTGCGCAGTTTTCACCACACGTCCAGCCTGTTTCGGGTCTGAGTTATAACGCCCCATCAAGGCCTGTACACTGCGATCACGAATGTCTTCATGCTGGAAACGTCCCAACAAGTCATACATTACGCCTTCACGCAAAGCCCCATCGGAATACACCAGTTTATCGATATCTAATACATCAAATACCGCATATAAAATTGCCAAACCTGCTGGCAAAACTGCTCGACGGTCTTCTTTTAGACCATCAAATTCCATTTCTGATACGTGTTTAAACTTGAGCAAACGGTCTTTGAGTTTTTCTAAACCTTCACGAGTCAGATTTTCCTGCTCATTGCTCCAGCCCATATTTACCGTAATTTGACGACAGGCTTTAATGGTACCGCTCGAACCTGCAACGGTATCCCAACCTGCTTCTTTATAAGTATTGGCAATCGAATACAGTTCTTTACGCGCTGCAACCACTGCTTTTTCAAAACTGCTCTTGCTAATTTCACCATCGGCAAAATAGGCTTTGGTATAGGCCACACAGCCCATTTGTAAAGATTCGGTATGAATTGGCTCAAATTCTTCGCCAATAATCAACTCTGTCGAACCACCGCCAATGTCAATTACCAAACGACGACCACTATTTGCCATCGTGTGCGATACGCCTAAATAAATTAAACGGGCTTCTTCACGCCCTGCAATAATTTCAATAGGTTTAGGCAAAATTTCTGCGGCTTTTTGAATAAACTCATGTCCATTTTTGGCCTGACGCAATGCGTTGGTTGCCACAATACGCAAACGGTTTGACTGCACCGCAGTTAAACGTCCCACAAAACGCGCCAAACATGCCAAACCACGTTGTTGAGCAGCTTCGGTCAAATTCTTATTTTCATCTAAACCTGCGGCCAACTGTACTTTTTCTGACATTGATGCCACTTTTTTTACTTCACCATGATCCACTCGAGCAATCGCCAAGTGGAAACTATTCGACCCCATATCGATGGCTGCGAGTAACTCTTCATCAATTAAAAAATCAGACATTCTTCAAACAAACCTAGACAGAATTGTGCCTAGAGTAATTCACATACACCTAATTTAAAAGCCATTTATCAGCACAATTTGACGACTATTTAAATTTTCCGCATATATGACAATTGTGTTACAGAATTCGCATTTTCGTTTAGCGTTATCGTCACGATCAATTGGACAAATTTGTATTTTGAATGGAAAATCCACAGATTCCCCTACTTTGTTCAAGATGGCTATGTAATACTAACTAAAGCTATCTTAAAAATTATTTGGAGCGTAATCCATGTCTGGCAACATCGTAAACACCACTGATGCAAACTTCGAAGCAGATGTTCTTCAATCGGATACTCCTGTATTGGTTGACTTCTGGGCTGGCTGGTGTGCGCCATGTAAAGCAATTGCACCTGTACTTGAAGTACTTGCAGACGAATACCAAGGCAAAGTTAAAATTGTAAAAGTTGATGTAACCTCTTGCGAACAAACTGCAGTGAACTACAACATCCGTAATATTCCAGCATTATTGATGTTCAAAAATGGTGAAGTGGTTGCACAGCAAGTCGGTGCAGCACCTAAATCTAAATTGACTGCGTTTATTGACGAAAATATCTAAGTCGATTGATCCATCGTCTATTTATAGAGATGATGAAAAAAATACGCCACGCATTGGCGTATTTTTTTTGCCTACAAATTGACAAGTAGACGTTTCTCTCTTATATTGCATGCTCAGGAAACGCAGGATCTTTCATCCTCTTTCTGAAAAGACACAACACAAAAATGCCGCTCGGCAACAGAAATTGTTTTTCACATTTTTCAATCAAACAATGAATCAGTGCTCTGAATCGTTATTGTGCAAATACAATTGCTTTCATTTTATTGTATGAATGCGGCTAAATGTTGCTCCCTCTCTAACCTGTACCCCAGAATTTTAATTCTATCAGAACCTCTATGAATTTAACCGAACTCAAGAAAAAACCGATTGGCGAACTCATCAAGATTGCCGAGTTTATGGGCCTTGAAGGAATGGCGCGTAACCGCAAGCAAGACATTATTTTTGCCATCTTAAAGCGCCATGCCATGAATGGTGAAGAGATTTTTGGTGATGGCGTTCTAGAAATTCTCTCTGATGGTTTTGGTTTCTTACGCTCAGCTGCAGGTTCATACCTTGCTGGCCCAGATGATATTTATGTCAGCCCTTCGCAAATTCGTCGCTTTAACCTGCGCACGGGTGACACCATTACAGGTACGATTCGTCCACCAAAAGAAGGCGAACGTTATTTTGCTTTGCTCAAAGTCAATCAAATTAACTATGACACCCCTGAAAATTCACGTAATAAAATCTTATTTGAAAACTTAACCCCGCTTTTCCCAACAGAACAGTTGGTGATGGAGTTAGGTAATGGAACAACTGAAGACTTAACTGCACGTGTGGTAGATTTGGTTGCGCCAATTGGTAAAGGTCAGCGTTCAATTATTGTGGCTCCGCCTAAAGCGGGTAAAACCATGTTGCTACAAAACATCGCTCAGTCGATTGTTCGTAACAACCCAGAAGTGTTCTTGATTGTACTTCTCATTGATGAACGCCCTGAAGAAGTGACTGAAATGGAACGCACCGTGCGCGGTGAAGTGATTGCATCAACATTTGATGAGTCACCTGCTCGTCACGTTCAAGTTGCAGAAATGGTCATTGAAAAAGCCAAGCGTTTAGTTGAACATAAAAAAGACGTGGTGATTTTACTGGATTCGATTACCCGTTTGGCACGCGCCTACAACACTGTCGTACCTTCTTCAGGCAAGGTTTTAACAGGTGGTGTTGATGCGCACGCTTTAGAACGTCCAAAACGCTTCTTTGGTGCTGCACGTAATATTGAAGAAGGTGGTTCTCTAACCATTATTTCAACTGCACTGATTGAAACTGGCAGTAAAATGGATGAAGTGATTTACGAAGAGTTTAAAGGTACAGGCAACCAAGAGATTACCTTAGACCGTCGTATTGCAGAAAAACGTGTTTTCCCTGCCATGAACATCAAAAAATCAGGTACACGTCGTGAAGAGCGCTTAATGAGTGAAGATAATTTGCGTAAAGTTTGGATTTTGCGTAAATTGTTACACACTCAAGATGAATTGGCAGCAATGGAATTCTTGCTTGATCGCATGAAAGAAACCAAAACTAATGACGACTTCTTTGATCAAATGAAACGTAAAGCAGCCAATTAAACGGCTATAAATATTAGAACACCTAAAAAAGTCATCTTAAAACGATGGCTTTTTTATTTGGTTGACAAAATTTACATAAAGACACAATTGCACGCGGTATATGTAAACTTATTTTTAAGTAAATGATTATAAAAAAATATTTAGTAAAAACCTTTTAGTTTTTAGCCAGTTACCGTGCAACTCTCCAATCTAAAATGCCAAATTAATTGTTATTTTCTGTTAAAAAAGCACGTATTTTTCGCGTTTTTTTGCCTTTTTTTCAATCAACCTAGTAGCAATTCAAAAAGCGCAGTGATAGCATATTCGCAGACCAGTTAGACTGCGCCTGCGTTGTTAGTGCCTAACAAAATTTAGGAATAATAAAAGCATACAACAGACTAACGTCGGTTTTTTTTAATCTCATATTTTAGAGAGTGATGCCATGTTATTCAAAAAAATCGCTATTGCTGCTGCAGTTGCTACTACTTTAGCTTTCGTTGGTTGTGCTAAAAAAACTGAAGAAGCTGCTGCTGACGCTAACGCTGCTGCATCTGAAGCTGTTGTAGCTGCATCTGAAGCTGAAGCTGCTGCTGACGCTGCTGCTGTAGAAGTTGCTTCTGGCGCTGAAGCTGCTGTAGATGCTGCTGACACTGCTGCTGCTGCTGCAACTGACGCTGCTGATGCTGCTGTAGACGCTGCTGCTGCTGCTTCTGAAGCTGCTGCTCAATAATCGATACGATTATGCAGTACAAAAAGAGAGCCGATGGCTCTCTTTTTTATTTCTGAATATTTTGTCTAAAATTTATTTTACTCAGCACAATATCTCCAAATCGCTCAATCCATCTTTTTCAAGTAGATGATTCAGCATATAAAAGCATTTAACCAAAACACTTAACCCCATTCGGCATTTATTTCGATATAACCTTTTGGTTTCTCATCTCCACGCTCAATTCTTAGGTAGCGTCTTGTTCAGCTCTACAGTGTTTTCATTCATATCCATAGTTTGATTCAAGTCTCTCAATTGCAAGATCAATCACTATGTCTTGCTAAATCACAGCGTCTTTCTAAAATCTCTTATAAAAAGCATAAAAAAAAGCAGATCAATCGATCTGCTCATTTCCCACACGCTGGCGGAATTTCTGCCCTGCGCGGAATGTGACTACACGGCGGGCTGAAATTGGAATTTCTTCGCCTGTTTTCGGGTTGCGACCAGGTCGTTGACGTTTATCACGTAACTCGAAGTTCCCAAACCCTGAAAGTTTAACTTGCTCGCCAGAGATCAGTGCTTGGCTGATCTCATCAAAAAATAACTCGACCATTTGTTTCGCTTCACGGCGGTTTAAACTCGTGAGCTCACTTAAATGATCAGCCATTTCTGCTTTTGTTAATGCTGTCATGAAGCCCTCAATGTCGCTTGGTAAGTGTTTTCCAACACTTGCAGAATGTTATCCATACCAGATTTAATTTCAGCATCTTCAAGTGTACGTGTTGGATGTTGCCATAACAGAGCAAAAGCCAAAGAACGCTTGCCTTGTTCAACACCTTGTCCAGTATACACATCGAATAACCAAGTTGAGTCTAACAGCGCTCCACCCGTTTTTTCAATAAGTTGCTGAATTTCGCTTACATTTATCTTATCACTAATTAAAAGCGCAATATCACGTCTAACCGATGGAAAACGTGATAATTCTGTAAAATTAGATACATAAGTTTGCAAAACTGCTGTTTGATCGAGTTCTGCTACCCAAGCCGTGCCTAAATCCAGCTCATCTTCTAAAGATGGATGTAAACGACCAAAGTAACCAATAGACTGACCATCTACCAAAATTTCAGCAGATTGTCCAGGATGCAACCAAGTACGCTCTGAACGAACATACTCTACCTGCACACGACCTGCAGCTAAAATTTCTTCAATATCGCCTTTAAAATCGAAGAAATCCATAGGCTGAGCTTTAGCATGCCAAGATTCTGCATGTTTAGCACCCACCGCAATCAATGCCAAAGTTGGAATTTGCTTCAAGTCATGAATGCTTGCTGCATGTTGATAATCAAAACGTAAACCCAACTCAAAGAAACGCACACGGTTTTGTTGACGATTCACGTTGTACTGAACGCATGGAATTAAGCTGGATAACAACGTTGAGCGCATTACTGCCAAATCGCTTGAAATTGGATTCGCCAATGCCAACGGATTCACTGCAGGGTTTAATTGTTTTTCCAATTTTGCATCGGCAAAGCTAAAACTAATTGCTTCTTGATAACCTAAAGTCACTGCGGTTTGACGTAATTGCGCAACTTCAAACTGATCTTGGTATTTTGCTAATTGCACATCAATCACAGGCAAACTGATTTGAATGTTGTCATAACCGTGAATACGAGCAACTTCTTCAATTAAGTCTTGGTAAATTGCCATATCAAAACGATGTGATGGTGGTACAACGCTCCACTGACCTTCAGCTTGAACAGTAACTTCGCAGCCTAAACGAGTTAAAGCATCGGCAATAAATGTAGCATCAACGTGATAACCCAAGAGCTGATCGACTTGCGCTTGATTTAACGCAATTGCTTCACGTGTTGGCAATTGTGCTGCTTGTTCTGCCACTGTAATTGGACCAAATTCGCCGCCAGCAAATTCTGCAATCAGTTGTGATGCACGGTTCATCGCCAATAATGGCAATTCAAAATCGACACCACGTTCATAACGCTGTGAGGCATCGGTATGCAAACCATAACGACGTGCACGACCTGCGATATGCAATGGTGCAAAGAAAGCGGATTCAAGGAAAATTTCTGTGGTTTCATCACTTACCGCAGAAGATAAACCACCCATGATGCCCGCCATCGCCAATACTTTTGCGTCATCGGCAATCACCATCACATCATCTTGCAGCTCAACTTCTTGCTCGTTTAACAGCACCAATTTTTCTGCTGCAGTCGCTTGACGAACTTGAATGCCACCTTGAATTTTAGCACCATCAAAAGCGTGCATTGGCTGACCCAATTCAATCAAGACATAGTTGGTAATATCAACCAAAATACTGTGCTGACGGATACCTGAACGTGCCAACGCGCGCTCCATCCACTCAGGTGTAGCGGCTTTGGTATTTACATTTTTAATCACACGACCTAAATAACGTGGGCAGCCTTCCGTCAAACTTTGTACAGTTTTTTCATCCTGAATAGTTGCCGCTACTGCCTGAATGTCAGGTGTATTCACTGGCAATTGGTTAATCACCCCAATTTCACGGGCAATACCACGAATACTGAAACAATCACCACGGTTTGGAGTAATACTGATATCAATGACATGGTCATCTAGATCAAGATATTCACGTACATTCACACCTACAGGTGCATCTGCAGGCAGTTCCAATAAACCATCAAGTTTATCTTCAAGGTCAATTTCTGATGCGCCACAGAGCATCCCTTGTGATTCCACACCACGCAGTTTGCCTTTTTTGATTTTAAAGTCGCCTGGCAATACCGCACCAATGGTTGCCACAGGTGCTTTCATACCTACACGCACGTTTGGCGCACCACACACAATCTGCAACGGCTCACCTGAACCAATATTTACCGTAGTCACACGTAAACGATCTGCATCTGGATGCTGTTCAACCGTTAAGACTTCACCCACCACAACGCCTGTAAATGGCTTTGCTGCTGGTGACATATCATCAACTTCTAGACCCAGCATCGTGAGTTGATTCGATAAAGTATCGCTGTCAATGGCTGGGTTAACCCACGTGCGTAGCCAATTTTCGCTAATTTTCATACATTCATTTCCTGAATCTCCCCTACCCCCTCTTTAATAAAGAGGAGAATTCCCACACTTCTATTTATTTCGCGTAAGTCCCCCTTTTACAAAGGGGGATTTAGGGGGGATTTTTAAAATTTAAAAATAATCTCTTTTCCCTCTCCTAATTTTAGGAAAGGTTGTTTAAAAAGTTTTAAGCAAACTGGCGCAAGAAACGCACATCATTTTGGTAGAACATACGCAAGTCATTGATGCCATAACGCAACATCGCAAAACGCTCTACCCCTAAACCGAAGGCAAAACCTTTATATTTTTCTGGATCAATGCCTGAAGCGCGTAACACATTTGGATGCACCATACCGCAGCCCAAAACTTCCAACCAGCGACCACGTTCATCCATAATATCCACTTCGGCACTTGGCTCTGTGAATGGGAAATAAGATGGACGGAAACGTACTTTTAAGTCTTTTTCAAAGAATTCGTTTAACAGGTTAATTAACAAACCTTTGAGTTCTGCAAAACTGGTATTTTCTGCGACGTATAAGCCTTCAATTTGATGGAACATTGGTGAGTGTGTTTGGTCTGAGTCGCAGCGATACACACGACCTGGACAAACAATACGAATAGGCGGCTGTTGATTTTCCATGGTGCGAATTTGTACGCCCGACGTGTGGGTACGCAATAAATGATTCACATCAAAATAGAAAGTATCGTGCATGGCACGCGCAGGGTGATGTCCTGGAATATTCAACGCTTCAAAGTTGTGATAGTCATCTTCAACTTCTGGGCCCGTTGCCACGGTAAAACCTGCTTTGGTAAAGAATTGGCAAATACGTTCCTGTACCTGCGTAACTGGGTGAATACTGCCGATGCTTTGACCACGACCTGGCAAAGTAATATCAACGGTTTCATTCGCCAGTTTTTGTGCCAAAGCCGCTTGTTGTAATTCAGTTTGACGCGCAGTTAATGCCGCATTGATTGCTTCACGCACAGCATGAATTTGTGCACCAAATTCTTTACGCTGTTCAGGGTCCATTTTACCCAGTGCTTTGGATTGTTCCGCAAGCTGGCTTTTTTTCCCCGTAAATTGCACTCGCACCTGGTCGAGTGTAGCAAGGTCCTCTGCTGCTGCAATTGCAGCGAGCGCTTCATTGGTCAGGGCTTCCAGTGACATAGTAACTCTCAAAAGCAACAATTTAGAAATAATTTAAAAACCCCGTATTCTAACAGTTTTTAGTCGCTTTGATGAAGCTTCGATGTAATGAAAATTAGATTAGCATCTTGAAATACAAAAAGTATAAGATAAAGCCAATCACCACGAGATCTCAACATTATGGCGCTCGATCAGATTTGGAAACAGCAACTTGCCCTTGTGACTTATGGCAATGAATATTTGGCTCAAGATTTAAGTTTTAATCATTGGCTCAAGCATCAAGTGTTTAACCAGCATCAAATTCAGTTTCGTGATTTATTGTCACAACATTTACTGGCACAACACTTTCAAATCTGGTTAGAGCATCTTAAACAACAAGGTGTACAACGCCTCAGCTTGCACAGCTCTAGCATTTTAAACGAAGAAAAAAATCCAAACCCAAATGTTGAACTCCTGCCTTTTTCACATTTTATTGTGAGTCATGAAGCACAACATAAACATGCTTGGATTTTTGGCAAAGAACTTGCCGAATGGTACAGCGCAGAACAAGACTATATTGCACCTGCGACCCAACAAAGTGCACTGCGTCAGGAAGTCATGTGGCGCTATCAATTAAATCACAAACTCGCCAAACAGCTCGATGCAGATTTTGCCTCTCCAAACTGGGATGAAATTGATCGCTTTATTCGCTCCGAATTATTTTTAAATCCTTGTGCTACAGAGTTTGTTGAACCAGAGCAAAGCGCTAAACCTTATTTCGGTGTAGATCTTACTCAAAACGCAACTGAAAGCATGTACCCAACTTTGGCGTTAATTCCCGCAGACTACCCTGCTGCCTATGCACATCAGATGCTGTATCGTTTAGATGCACTGGATCAACACATTCAGAATAAAATCCAGCATCCTTATCATGCCGATGGCACAGAACTTGAACCAAGCGAACAACTCAATTTACGTCATTTTTCTCAGAAACTTGAAGATTTACACGCCAAATTTATCACCAAGGTTGCGAACCTTTATCAGACCGCACAGCTCACGCCAGTGCAAACACCTGATCCTTTTGAATCAACGCCTAGCCAAGTACAAAACATCGCTTCACCACAAATACCAACACCTGCAGCTACGCATAAAGTGGGTACATCTGCCGTGATTAAACTGATTTTAATGACTGTGGTTATTTGTGCAGCTGCCTATTATTTTGGTTTATAAGCTTAGGGGCTGTTGACAATTCGTCTATGTTTGCGACAACGCATATTTTTTAGCTGATATAAGGCATGGGACAGGAAATTTAGTCATTCTAAATGACCTGCACATAACGCAATAGCAGCAAAAAATATGCTTGTCCTTCGCTGCGCCTTCCGCTGCAAACAAAGCAGTGAACCGCACCGGGTTTGTCGGAGACCAACTTTCTTGAGAGAATGTTCCAATGACAAAACCAAAATATACCCCTGAAATCAGAGAAAGAGCGGTTCAATTATTGATTGAATCTGAAAAAGATTATCCTTCTACTTGGGCTGCAATCACAGCTATTGCACCTGAGCAGCATGCTGCGCAAGGGTTGTACTCCTGAAACATTGCGTGTTTGGTATTTAAAGCATATGGATCAACTAAATCCTGCCAAAGTACAACAGATATCTGACCAAGAAAAAATGAAGCAAATGGAACGTGAAATTAAAGAATTAAAACGTGCCAATGAAATTCTACGTAAAGCAGCCGCTTTTTTCGCCCAGGCGGAGCTCGACCGCCCACACAAATAATGGTGGATTTTATCCAGAACAATAAAGATCGATATAGTGTTGAAGCGATTTGTAGAATTTTACCGATTGCAGCTTCGACCTATTATCGGGCTTTAGATCTCGCTGACAATCCAGAACATCGAGCGAAACGTGCTCTGCATGATTTACATCATGCAGAGCAAATAAAACGTATTTGGAAAGAAAGTTTAGGTCGATATGGTGTGCGTAAGGTCTGGCAAAAACTGAAACGTGAAGGCTATGTTATTGCGCGCTGTACAGTTGCTCGATTGATGCAGAAGCTAGGTATACAAGGTGTTTGGCGTGGTAAGAATAAACAAACCACCCGTAGCCGAGATGATCAAAAACGAGCAGATGACTTAGTAAAACGCAATTTTAATGCAGATCATCCTGACCAGCTGTGGGTCGCTGACTTCACGTATATTCAAACTCATTCAGGCTGGGTCTATACCGCCTTTATTATTGATGTGTTCTCGCGAGCAATTGTTGGATGGAAAGTATCAACACGTATGAATACAGATATGGTGCTCGATGCACTGGAGCAAGCATTGCATGATCGAGGCATGCCAAAGAACGTGATTCATCATAGTGACAGAGGCGTGCAATATCTTTCCATTCGTTATACCAATCGTTTAGAAGCTGCAAATTTACGAGCATCAGTCGGTACGACTGGTGATTCATACGATAATGCTTTGGCTGAAACGGTGAATGGCTTATACAAAACAGAGGTGATTGAATATTTAAAAGCAGATTGGCAAGGTTTAGCAGATGTACAACTTGCGACACTAAACTGGGTAGATTGGTTCAATAAAAAGCGTGTACACAGTGCACTGGGTTATGTATCGCCTTTTGAGTTTGAAGCAATGTACTATGATAAGATTAACCCGTTAGGTCAGGTGGCCTAACTTAAATAAAAAAGTCTCCGACAAACCCGGTACGGTTCAACATAATAACTGTTATGTGTCTTGTGCGGCTTGTCATACAACTGTCTGAAAAGTGAGAGATTGAGAAAATGAAAAGCAAATGTTTATGTGGTGCGGTTGAGCTTGAGGTCGAACTATCAAATACCGAAGTAGCTGCGTGTCATTGCAGTATGTGTCGGAAATGGTCTGGTGGCCCAATGCTAGCTATCGACAGCGGCGAACTAAAAAGCATATCAAACGAATCGCTTGTAACACGCTATCAATCATCTGAGTGGGCAGAGAGGGGTTTCTGCTCTAAATGCGGCACACATTTATTTTACTTTTTAAAGCCAGCTAATCATTATCACTTTCCGATCGGGCTGTTAGATGATGGTTCAGACTACAAACTGAGTCATCAAATTTTCATTGACGAAAAACCTCAATACTATAGCTTCTCAAACGAAACTCAAAACATGACTGGAGCCGAAGTATTTGCTCACTTTGAAAGCAATGAATAAACACATAACAAGCGGTTCAAGTTCGCTTCCGTTGGTCGCCGGACTCGCCACTGCGTGGCTCACCGCTTAACCGGGCGTTAGGTGCCACACACAGATTTTCGGGAGCTGAAATGACACTCATAAAGTCGCCTGTTGCGCGAGCAACAATGCTTATCCGCAGACCCGTCGAGGAGGTGTTCAATGCCTTCGTCGATCCCACCGTGACCACCAGATTTTGGTTTAGTCGTTCCAGTGGGCAACTAGCTCCTGGTAAGACAGTAACCTGGTACTGGGATCAATACGGCGTCTCGGGGGAAGTGACGGTCACGGCGCTGGAGAAGAACCAAAGAATTGCCATTGAATGGCCCACGCCTGTTGAATGGACTTTTACGCCTAAAGGCAATGACACAACATTTGTTTCTATCGTCGCCTCAGGCTTCACGGGAACCGATGATGAAAAGGTTGCGCAGGCACTGGATTCCACCGAGGGATTCAATCTCGTAATCTCTGCCTGCAAGGCATTGCTTGAACACGGAATTGATCTACGGCTTATCTCTGACAAAAACCCTGATGCCGCCGTCAGTGGCACCTAACAATTCATTCAAGCCGACGCCGCTTCGCGGCGCGGCTTAATTCAGGCGTTAGCGGATAGGAGAACTACCCATGCTCGTCGATTGGCTCATTTACGGACTGCTCGTGTTTGGTGCGGCAAAGCTACTGAACGTGACTGCATTTAAGCAGAAGTCGGCGTCTCGCCTGGCTGCATGGTCGTTGACCATTTTGATGTTTATTGTGAGTGTGGTCGCGCTATCGGTCCTGAAGGTGCTCAGGTATCAGGCCATTTCCGATAGCGTCGGCGTGCCGATCAGTCCACAAAACCCACTCGATATGGGGGGCGCATTTGTATTTGCTTGGCTGTTTTTCTCATTTCTTAATAGACAAGAGAAAAAGCAACCGCCTAGCGCAGGAGGGGAGCAATGAGAGTGAATATCAAACATCTATTTCTTGCCGCGTTTATTGCCTTAACGCTGCTTGCACATTCAGCATTCGCGCAAGACACTTCATTTCGTAGTGTTCAGTTGGCCTACGGCATCTCACTCGATGTTCCATCTCATTGGACGGTATTGTCTCTGGAAAATCGCAAAAATCTCGGCGCTGCTGGCCAAGCAATGACTGATAATGCCGGCATCGAAGGATCAAGTGGTCGAAAAGAATCCTTGCTGGCGATGAATGCTACGCCTAATCCAACCGGTGCGATGATTCGTGTAAGTGTCACGTCCCCCCCTGATTACACACAATCCGATCTTGCAGCAGCTACCCCCGCAGACCTCCAAGAGGTTGGAACTGAAATGTTAAAAATGTTCAGGCAACTTGAGGCGTCTGGCGGCCCAAAGATAATTGAGATGCAGCCTGTCCGCATTGAGCGGCTCAATAATTACCGAGTGCTCGTAATGCCTTACATTCGCGCGGGGGTTAATGGGCCTTCTCCTTGGCAAGTGACGCAATACAAGATTCCTGTTTCCAATCGTCTTATTGAAATAACCTTGTCGCACAGGCAGTCGGATGCGATTGTATGGCGCCCGATACTTGAGCGAGTCAAACGCTCGATTAAATTCTGATGTATTCCGCTAACAAATCGCTCAACACGGACGTGCAAAAGCGGCGCTTCACTCTGCTTTTGCACGCCGGTTAGCTCAAACGTTAGCTTTACAACCAAAAAGGAGAAGAAGTATGGCAGGTATGATGTTTTGTCGCGGGTGCGGCAAAGAGATTCACGAAAGTGCTCGATCCTGCCCCCATTGTGGGGCAGTTCAGCGAACTGGGGGACAAGGTAAGAGCAAAGTTGTTGCGGGTGTTCTTGCCTTATTTCTTGGTGGCTTCGGCATTCATCGGTTTTATCTGGGGCAGTGGTGGGGGCTTTTCTATCTGCTTTTCGTTTGGACATTCATTCCCTCAATTATTGCGTTCATTGAAGCCATAGTGTTTTTTTGTACCAATGATGCTGCATGGGAACAAAAGTATGGCCAAACATAAAACGAAAGCTAACAATAGCATGCAGCGGACGGCGCTTCGCGCCTCCGCTGATGCTGGGCGTTCTGCTAACACCTAAAAGCGGACTTTACAGCCTTAAAGTTGGAATGTCTGCAATTGGCACAAAGCCGAGATCCGACGAAGTGGTACTTTCCGTGAAAGTTGTGGTGCGATTAATTTGCAACACCTGGTAAGGAGCGGTTGCAATGTGGTGGTAAATTAAGTGCAATTAATCAAGAAGGTGAATCAATGAGTGAACAACTGAACTGTCAAAGCCGCATGGATGCGGCGACAACTCTGTACTTGCCGCAAATAACTATCCCCGTCCTGCTAAACCAATGACGTAACTCCTATCTCTCCCGACTTGTTGGAACAAGTCGCACTCACAAGGTGCAATTAAACACTGAACAAAAATTCATGGATGAATGGTTACCGCCGAAGGACTCGGCGCAAATAAAAAACGTACATACCATTATACACAGTATGTACGTTTGAAATGAAAGCCGCTGACGTTATATGTAAAGACCTGTCACTCACTCACACGCGAATAGACACTGTTTTTACTATATACTCCTTTCGCGGTCTTTCTTTTAAGTCATAAAGACTTATGCAGCTAATGCATCTTTAGCTTTTGTAGCTAAAGCAGCAAATGCAACTGCGTCATGCATAGCGATGTCAGCAAGTACGCGACGGTCGATAATCACTTGTGCTTTTTTCAAGCCAGCGATCATACGGCTGTACGATAAACCATTTTGACGAGCGCCCGCATTGATACGCGCAATCCATAAAGCACGGAATTGACGTTTCTTTTGACGACGGTCACGGTAAGCGTATTGACCTGCTTTGATTACCGCTTGGAACGCTACGCGATATACGCGTGAACGAGCACCATAGTAACCTTTAGCACGAGCAAGAATTTTTTTATGACGGCGATGAGCCTGTACACCACGTTTTACACGAGCCATTTATAATCTCCTTAGATGTATGGGCACATAGCACGAACAGCAGCAACGTCACTCACGTGAACCATTACACAGCCGCGCAATTGACGGATACGTTTAGCAGATTTTTTGGTCAAAATGTGGCGTTTGAACGCTTGTTTACGCTTGAAACCGTTAGCAGTCGCTTTGAAACGTTTAGCTGCACCACGGCGAGTTTTTAACTTAGCCATAACAACCTCTTTAAACACCTGTTCGGCACGTCTGCACCATTGCAAAAACGACCTGCAGGTAAGGGAGCGAGTATTCTAAAGCATCTTTGCTTAAAACAAAAGCATATTGGCTAAATAAAAAATGATCATTACCTCACTCATTTGCCGTAATTCAACTCAGGAAAAAATACTGGAATTGTGAACACCCACTACAATTCAAAATAAAGCTAAAGCTCTGTCAAAAATTGTGCAGATCAACACCCTAAAAACTTGCAATAAGTTGCGGATTACCCTTGCGATTATCCACAATTCCATCAATACTTCGCCTCGTCTTGTGTGAGATAAAAAAGACCGTAATATGATGAAAACATCTTTATATATAACTCTATTGCTTGGACTCAGTGCGACGCATCTTTTTGCAAAACCACCGCAGCAGAAATCGACACCAAAAGCCACACTCGAAGTACAAAAAAGTGCTGCCTTGCCTGCTCATCTCACCACACGCTTAGCATGGCGCAAGTTTCCACAACCCAAATATAAAAATGAAGATTTAAATCAACAAAACCGAGCTGCAATTGTGCGTATTTATGCAGATGAAACCGGCAAAATCAGTCAAGCCACTATTCAAGAAAGTACAGGGCTGAAAAAATTAGATGATGCCTTATTACAAGCGGTTCGCACTGCTGAAATTCAACCGACCTATGTAGAAGATACTGCCGTACCGACCATTGGTTTTCAAAGCTTTAATTTAAGATTTCAGGATAACCAGCACGAAGATTGCCAGTTTGATTTTCAATCTAAACAATGGTTAGCACAGCAACAACAGCAAAAAGTTCAATTTAAGTATCGTAGTCAACCACAATTAAACTTAAGTGCGGAAGATTTAAAAAATCACTCACGTAAGTTAAAGTTTCAATTCAAAGTAAATAAGCATGGCGAAGTGAAACGTGTGAAATTGACACAAGGTTCGGGACAATACGCACTTGATCAACAAGTTTTAGCTGCAGTGAAAGCTGCTCAAGTAGATGTACCGCGTCAATTTTGGCTGTATAAAAAGTCAAAATTAAAAGATGAAATTTATTTTGATTTAAACACGTGTGATGCTCAAGAACAGTCATAAGTGTCTATAAATAATAGGGGTTGCTTGCTTAAACCCATGTATAAACAAAATAAATAAACAGATAACGCCCGATTTTGGCTAGACTCACCATCAACACAAAACGGGCAAAATGTTCTTTCATTAAACCTGCAATCAGCGTAATTGGATCACCAATAATCGGCACCCAACTGAGCAGTAAAGACCAAAACCCATATTTGGCGTAGGTGTGCTGTGCTTTTTCTAATTGTGTAGCCGAAACAGGAAACCACTTTTTATCTTTATAATGTTCGATCTTGAGTCCCAAATACCAGTTCACACAAGAACCTAAAATATTGCCTAGACTGGCAATGCTAATCAGCCAAATGGGTGCATAGCTGCCTTCATATAACAGCCCCAACAACACAGCTTCGGACTGTAAAGGCAATAAAGTTGCCGCACCAAATGCAGATAAAAATAAACCAAACAGCGTCCAAAGCATAGACGATTTAAAGCCCTAAAGCCTGCTTGGTTTTACGATATTCCCAGTTCGCCCAAACAATACTAAGCAAAATAAGTGCCGCACGTGCCCATGCATAACGCTGAGTAACAGGCTCAATCGCAGCACGTAAAACCTGTTGATCTGTGCTATTTAAAGCCGCAATCATATTCTGCACATGAAATGCTTCGATCACAAATAAGATCAAGCAAGACACAATGCCCAAAATAATGCTCCAATACACTTTGGCATTTTGCTCAACAATCTTGGTAAAGTTTAAAAAAAATTCTTGCATAGCTCATCCAATAAAAAAGCCACCTGAAAAAGTGAGGTATCAGGTGGCTGGCATCTTAGCATAAAAGTAGATTTAAACTTGAATCGCGAGTGCTTTCTGCACTGCAGGGCGCGCAGTCAGCCGTGTAATATAGTCTTGTACATACGGATAATCTTCCAGCGAAATATTTTGCCAGTCATGACGTAACGCCCACGGCAAAATAGCCATATCAGCAATTGAATATTCGCCCGCCACGTACTTTTGCCCCATCAACTGCTTATTTAACACGCCATACAAACGCTTGGATTCATTGATATAGCGTTCAATCGCATAAGGAATTTTCTCTGGTGCATAACGGCTAAAATGATGATTCTGTCCTAACATTGGACCAAAACCACCCATTTGCCACATGAGCCACTGCTCTACTTCAACACGCTCCTGTTCATCGGTAGGATAAAACATGCCAGTTTTGCGCCCTAGATATTGCAAAATTGCACCCGACTCAAACACAGAGATTGGCTCACCACGCGGACCGTTCTGATCGACAATTGCAGGAATTTTATTATTGGGCGAAATTTTTAAAAAATCTGGCTGAAATTGATCATCTTCTGAAATATTGATGGGGAAAATTTGATATTCCAAGCCCATTTCTTCAAGTGCAATACTAATTTTATGACCGTTGGGGGTGCCCCAATAATAAAGATCAATCATGTTTTATCCTTCATTACTTTTTTTGCTTTTTGACCAGCATTCTTCTACTGCGGTTTTAGTTATAGCATGTTTTTAAGCGTTTGTTGCGTGTCGCTGCGTAGAGTTTTTTTATCGAATGGCATATCTCATAAACATGAAACATAGATGCTCACTTTCATCACGCAAAAAAAAGCACCGCCAAGGTGCAGTGCTTCTTTTGTTCAGGATGGGATTACTTTTTCTTTTTAGGACCAAGCAACATACCCATTTGACGACCTTCCATTTTTGGTGCTTGTTCAACTACACCATATTCAATTACATCTGCTTCAACTTTTTTCAATTGAGCCAAACCTAACTGTTGGTGAGCCATTTCACGACCACGGAAGCGTAAAGTGATTTTTACCTTGTTCCCTTCTTCAAGGAATTTGATAATTGCACGTAATTTTACGTTGTAATCACCAACATCAGTCGCAGGGCGGAGCTTGATTTCTTTCACCTGTACTTGATGTTGTTTTTTCTTCGCTTCTTTCTGCTTTTGCTTTAGATCAAACAAATGCTTGTTAAAGTCCATGATTTTGCACACCGGTGGTTCGGCATTTGCCACAATTTCCACCAAGTCAAGGTCAACGCTTTCTGCTGCGCGTAATGCATCAGCCAAGCTTACAATACCTTTTTGCTCACCATTTTCGTCTACAAGACGGACTTCTTTTGCACGAATTTCATCATTCAAAGCAGGACGGTTAGATTTTCCGCCCTGTTGATTACGGTCAGGCTGTTTAATCGCTGTTACTCCACAATATACCGGCCGCGTTCTGCGACGGCTGTTTTCACTAGGTCAATGAAAGCATCAATTGACATAGTACCCAAATTTGTTCCTGAGCGAGTACGGACGTTTACCGTTCCTTCTTCCACTTCACGGTCCCCAAGTACCAGTAAGTATGGAATACGCTCTAATGTACGCTCACGAATCTTAAAGCCGATTTTCTCATTTCTCAAGTCAGAAATAGCACGAATACCGTTTTCTTTAAGTTTTGCGACGACCTGTTCACTTGCAGCAGCTTGTGAATCGGTAATATTCATGACACAAGCTTGCACTGGCGCTAACCATGGTGGCATAAAGCCTGCATAGTGCTCAATAAGTATACCAATAAATCGTTCAAAGCTGCCAAGAATTGCGCGGTGCAACATTACAGGCTGATCACGATCATTGTCTTCAGTGACATAAGATGCCTCTAAACGCTCAGGCAAGTTAAAGTCACACTGAATTGTACCACATTGCCACACACGACCTAAGCAGTCTTTCAGTGAGAATTCAATTTTCGGGCCGTAGAACGCACCTTCACCCGGTTGTAACTCCCATTCCAGACCTGCAGCATCCAAGGCATCAGCCAAAGATTTTTCTGCCATATCCCAAAGTGCATCATCTCCCACACGTTTTTCAGGACGTGTAGACAGTTTCATTTGCACCTCTTCAAAACCGAAATCTTTATAAACATCTAAAGTCAGTTTGATGAAGTCTGCAACTTCTGGCCCAATTTGTTCTTTGGTACAGAAAATGTGGGCATCGTCTTGAGTAAAGCCACGTACGCGCATAATGCCGTGCAGTGAACCTGATGGCTCGTTACGGTGACATGAACCAAATTCTGCCAGACGAATTGGCAAATCACGATATGACTTTAGCCCTTGGTTAAAGACTTGTACGTGACATGGGCAGTTCATTGGTTTTACTGCATAGTTACGGTTTTCAGAATGGGTGGTAAACATATTGTCTGCGTAGTTGGCAGCATGTCCTGATTTTTCCCATAGCGTGAAATCGACCACTTGCGGGGTACGAATTTCTAGGTAACCGTTGTCTTGTTGTACTTTACGCATGTATTGCTCAAGTACTTGGTAAATCGTCCAACCATTTGGATGCCAAAACACCATGCCTGGTGCTTCTTCTTGCATATGGAACAAGTCCAAAGCTTTACCAATTTTACGGTGGTCACGCTTTTCTGCTTCTTCAATACGTTTGATATACGCCGCGAGCTGCTTTTTGTCTGCCCAAGCCGTACCATAAATACGTTGTAACTGTTCGTTTTTCGCATCACCGCGCCAATAAGCGCCTGAAATTTTGGTGAGTTTGAACGACTTTAAGAATTTAGTGTTTGGAACGTGTGGACCACGGCACATATCCAAATAGTCTTGATGATAGTACAAACCCATTTGAGTTTCGTTTGGCATGTCTGCAATCAAACGTAATTTATATTCTTCGCCACGCGCTGTGAATTCTGCAATTACTTCATCACGCGGGGTCATTTTTTTCACAACATCATAATCTTGGTCGATGAGCTTTTTCATACGCTCTTCGATTGCTGCCAAATCATCTAACGTAAATGGACGAGGCATCCAGATGTCATAGTAGAAACCTTCTTCAATGACAGGGCCAATCACCATTTTCGCTTCAGGGAAAAGCTGTTTTACCGCATGCCCCACTAAGTGCGCACATGAGTGACGGATAATCTCTACGCCTTCTTCATCTTTAGGCGTAATAATTTGTAGGGTTGCATCTTCGGTAATTAAATCACAAGCATCGACCAAACGATCATTCACACGTCCAGCAACTGTATTTTTGGCAAGACCCGGACCGATGCTTTGAGCAACTTCCATCACAGATACGGCTTGATCAAACTGTTTTTGATCGCCATTTGGCAAAGTGATAATAGGCATAGATAAAAATCCTTAAGGAGTGATGCCCCGTACCATGGAGCATATCACCGCGAGATTATGATTAAGGGAGACCCTCAAAAGATAAAAACGGTGTATAAATAAAAAGCGCCTTAAATTTTACACGGCTTGCGTACAGGTTTAAACCTTTGTGTACTAAAAAAGCCAAAGAATCGGCATTTCAGCTGTTTTTATTCCCTAAAGGTTGCCCACGGCGTGAATTGTCCATGTTGATAGGCATACACCGCTTCAAACTGTGGCAACACCGCCTCACTCTGTTGCGGGCGTAAAAATACATAATCATCTATTTGGATGCGATGCTGTTTGGGTACTTGAATCAACTCTTGATTGCTACTGCGTCCGTATAAAGCATGTGGATGACTGCTCTCAGGATAAACATAATCTGCCATCCAATAGCCACCATAAACAAAAACGGCTTGATTGGATTGTGGCAAATAGGACTGCAAACGATCTAAGCCTGGCACTTGTACCGCAGCCAATACCTTTAAAACAGGTGTTGCAATCCACAAAGCCGATTGCAAATCTGACAAGATTTTTAAATCAAAATCACTGGGTTTAAGCAACATCGAACCAAAAGCCAGATCATTACATTCACTGTGCTGACAATGCTGCATAAATGTCAGGCTACCACCACCGTTAAAACACAAGTCATCCTGCCACAACTTTGGAAAATGATGCTGAATCAGTTGTTTATAATTTCTATATTGCTGCTGTGAGTGTTGATAGGCTTTGGCTTGTGCATGAAATACATTTGGTAATTTCACCACATGCGCATCGTACCCCATCAAACCTGACAGTTTTAAATGTTGTGGATGCTGCTGAATCAATTCCAGCATTTGCATAAATCCAGCATGATCTTGCGCCCCACCACGATGCAAACCGATATCAATTTCAAGATTAATATTCAAACAAAGCTGGCGTTGTTGTGCCAAATGTAAATACTGTTGTAAACGTGCAGGTTGATCAACCAACCATTGTAAATGCAATTGGATATTCTCAGCAGACGCCATCACCTGCTGATAAAAAGCATCTACCGCACGTATTGGCATTGGCTTGCCAAACAGTACATCTGCTTGTGGAAAGTGCTGCATCACTTCATACAAATGTGGCAGATGAAACAACATAAAACGCTGCGTATTCAGACTTTGGCTTGCGTGTTGCAATATCTCCAAACACGCTAGCGATTTCACCACCAGTCGTGGTTGCAACCGTGCAGGCAAATGGGCTGCAACATAATCCAAGTTATGCTGAAAACGTGCCATATCCACAATCAGTTGCGGTGTTCCTGTACCCTGTTGCTGCAAACTGTGGGTGAGTTGCTGAAAATAATCACTTTGCATGTCACGCTCCCTAATTGAATGCTCTTATTTTGCGATTGCTTGAGTTGTTTATTGAACATCACGCTGCACTCAAACTTGGAATCGTGAAAATTTGTCTTAAATATGGATTAATCCATTTTTGCTGTGGATCAAGCTGCTCACGAAGTTGCATAAAATCATCCCATTTTGGATATAACTCACGTAATTGATCCGCTTGCATACTGTGCAATTTGCCCCAATGTGGACGTCCCTGATATTTTTGTAAAATCGGTTCAACCCATTTAAAAATATGTTGGCAATCTTGTTTATAAAATTGGTGGATTGAAATAGACACCGAATCCCGTCCATAAAAAGGACTCAGCCAAATATCATCGCCTTTGACATAGCGAAACTCGATTGGGAAAAACATGGCGACACGCTGTTGTTTCAAAACCGCCAATAATTCTTCTAAACACGCCAAACCTTGCTCGGCAGGCAATTGGTATTCCATTTCGTTAAATTTGGTATTGCGTGGCGTTGGGAAAATTTGACTCGACCAATCGACATGAGTACTCGGTTTGATAAACACGCCCAACAAAGATTGTAAATACGGATTTAACTGTGGAAAAACACGGGTTATTTCCGAACAAAAATTTAATAAACGGTCTTCTGATAACCAATATTGCGGACGAGGATCCGTCAATCCTCGGCTCTCATCTAAGGTTTTTAAAATCACCTGATCACTGTGTAAAAATGCCCAAAACTCAATATGGCGATGTTGATGCTTCCAACGGTCTATATATTGATAAATATCACTCAAGGCACATAAACGTAGCTGCTCTTTGAGTTTATAGCGCGAACGGTTTTGTAAAGTGATTTTGGTCATCACCCCAAAACTGCCCAGCGCGACCCGACCTGCCTGAAAAATTTCAGCATTGTGTTCAGGTGAACATTGCAACACCTCACCCTCTGCTGTGAGCAGTTCAAAATCAGTCACCAAAGCCGATAGACAATAAATCCACACCTGTGCCATGTGTTCCTGTTGCAACCACACCTGCCAAACTCTGATGATCAATATCGCCCTGATTTTGCAGCGCCTGATGAATCGGAGCTAGACATTCACCCAGTTTGTACAGCCGAGTCCCTGCATGTAAGGTGCATTGCTGCTTTTGTGCATTAAATTGATGCACCCCCTGAATATGATCTAAATTCACCATCACATCATCGGTTGTGGCTAAGGGGCTAAAGGAATGCCCTGCTCCGACCATTCTAATTTTGTCGTGCTTTCGCACAATTTTTTTCAGTTCATCTACATTTTTCGGCTGTAAAAAGTCTGGATAGGCTGTTTGCTTTCCAGACCAGTTACTCCAACGCTGTTTCATAATCCTTCCTTTTTCTGCGTGGCATTTATTTTTATTGCAGTTTGTTTTGCGTTACTTTTTAAAGTACCGCATTAAAAAAATAGAGACACATGGATGAGATAAATGACCTCTCTATCCATATTGATTTAGATTAACCTCCTGACTAGTACATGATTTAGAATATGTTTCACATGGAACAATGTATAAAAAAACTACAATTCATTTAGCGCATTAGCTTTCAAACTGTCACGATATGTTCTTTTTTCTAATTCATCCAAAGGTACAGCGGGCGGTAATAACGATGCTGTATCGCGTTGTGGAATAGGCAAATTCAATTGCTCTGCGAAATATTGAAATTTAGTTTGCAACGCTGCCAAAGTCCACTGTCCATATAAAGTGTGACCACCTTCATAGGCTTGTTGTTGATATTCCTCGAAGGTGGTCACATAGCCCATATAATCATTGCAATATGAAGCCAACCATACTTTTTGAGTCGATTCCAATTCTTGTTGTACGGTTACTTTGAGCCGCTTAGCTGCAACAGTAGTAATTTCCCCAGGACAGCACAGCAAGGTTAAGTCGCCAATTTTAATTAATTGTAATGGCACTACATTCGGTACCAACAAGCTATGATCAATTGCGCCTACACTGGCCTGCTTGTTCATTTCTGCAATCAGTTTGTCTAAAAATTTAGGATAATGATTCAGTGGCTTGCCAAAAATGGTTTTAGAACCACATTCCAGCACAATATCTTTGGGGCCTTGTGAGGCATATAGCTGTTGATAATAGCTATAATCTGCGGCTTGAGGATTACTCAACTTTTTCTTTTTCACTCGCTGCGCTAACCATTGCATACCTTTAAAAATCGGTTGTGCCACACCTGCACCATCTACAGGTGTTCCTGCAAAAAATGCTGCACCATGACAGGCTGCACTGGTTTTTGCATCTGTTTGCCCCATCGCAAATTCAACTGGAATTTCAATATTGCTTAAATCGACATAATGGCACACAGCATCTAAAGCTCCCATTAACGGCGTACCTCTATGTGCCAAAGCTTTCAGTGCCAATTCACTTTGATAGCGACCATTTTGCTGTGTATATTCGTATTCTTTTTCATCGCGCATTGCAGCACGTACCTGTGACTGCTCAGGGCCATGATAATGTGGAGAAACATCACCCGCTGCGGCTTGGGCAAAAATTGCCACAGGATTTTTGACCCCACGTTGTTGCAGTGCACGCTCGGTACAAAGTGCGGCATAACCTTTGTTATCACCATCATGAGCGCTTAAACGACTGCTTAAACAGGTAGCATGCACCCCAAATAAAGAAAAAACTGCCTGTAAATTACCTTCGCGATAAAAACCAAGCAATTGCATATCACGATCTAAGGCCAAATGTGCCTGTTCCAGCGTTCTACGAGATACATCAGGATTACGGTTATACGCTGTTAAAGAGCGATTCCATGCCACTGGCGTTTCTTCTGCAAAACGACCATTGCTCATATAAATATCGGTTTTTTCTGGGTCGCCAAAGCTTTGAGCACACTGCCCACAATCGCATCGACCACTGCATTTAAATGTTCAGGCACAAAACCAGGTGTGGGCATATTGTACAACGCTTCATGTGCACAACCGCCAGGTGCAGAATGAGTATGCGTTGCCATCAATACCAAACGCTGCGGCTGAAAACGCTCCCCCAGTTTACGCTGTAAACGCTGTATCGCTAAATGACGCATGGCATAGGTCACACACCCCATATCCAGACAGCAAAAAATTAATAAGTCATTGTCTAAGGTTTGAATACAAATACTGCGGGCAAATAAAGCTGTTCGTTGTTCATAGGCACGATGTTTCCAGTTGCCATAACCAAACATGGCAAGCCCTTTTGGCTGAATATGAATTTCCTGTTTATCCCAACCCACCAAATACATTGCAATCGTATTCCTTTTCATCTATACAATCAGTCATGACGCTGATCAACGCCATTAAACAAAATTGCATCACGGCAAATAAGGGTCAAAGCGACAATGGCATGGGGGGATAATCGGACTTATGTCAGCAACTTCAAACTACTTGCTGCAGCACGTGCCGCCTGCCTTATTGTCAGGTCTGATTCATTACGCCAAAGAACAACAGATCCCCTATCAACCATGGTTTCAGGGAATTTCTCAAGATCTTGATCAAATCGTCCAAGGCAATGGTTTTGTTTCATTTCAAGATATTTGCAAAGTGGTGACACGCGCCCTGCAAGACACTCAATGTGCACATTTAGGCTTAGAAATTGGACGTGACAAGGGGCTGATTTCCATGGGCATGCTCGGTTTTGCCATGGTGTCCAGTCAAAATGTTGTAGAAGCCTTACAGACAGGACTGCAGTACCATCCCATTTCAGGCAGTGTGATGGATTTGGAGTACGATTTTTCCTCGACCTCTCCTACACTGGTGATGAAAGAGCGTTATCCCACGGGGAACTTACTGCGCTTTTTTTGCGATGAAGTCCTCTCCAGTATTGTTAGCTGCTTAGACGTCATGCTTGGCAATCATCAAGATTTGGTCGAAGTGCATTTTAGTTTTGCCCAACCCGACTATTTAGAGGCTTATCAGGTGCATTATCAATGTCCTCTGCACTTTTCATCATACATGAATGCTTTGGTGTTCCGACCAGAGATTTTAGGACGCCAAATTAAAACCTCTAGTGCCGCCAATTACAGCACCGCCCTGCGTGTCTGCCAACAAGCGTATCAGGATATGCAGGCGATTAATCAACAGCAATATGCACACGTGTTGAGTTATCTAATCGAACAGCATTTACCTCAGCACTTTGATATGCACCAAGCGGCACAACATTTTCAAATGAGCGAAAGACATTTACGCAGACAATTACTTGCCGAAGGCTGCAACTTCCAAAACCTGCGCCAACACGTTTTGGAAAATAAAGCCAAACAACTGCTACAACAGCCTTTGAGCATGACTGAAATTAGCCAACAACTTGGCTTTAGTGAATTACGCGAATTTCGACGTGCATTTAAGCGTTGGACAGGTCTCAGCCCATCACTCTATAAAAGCCAAATGACAGAATAAGTTAATATTTTCCAATAAGCTACTATTTTTATTGAATAAAAAATAGCTGCTAAATTTTACTTAAACTATTTTTTAAATTTACTTACAAGCGATTCAAAACAAAAACAACAGATTTTCGACTAAAGCATAACTGCAAAGCTGTCATAAAATCCCTATCTTTTTAAGTTGGATAAAATAACGACACATATTATGGAGAATAACAATGGTCAGCGCATACGATGAATTACCGCGTACCCCTGCGAACTTTGTCGCCTTGTCCCCGTTACGTTACTTAGAACGGGCAGCTTATATTTACCCGCACCAAAACGCGATTATTCACGGTTCACGTCAAATTACCTGGCGCGAAACTTATTTGCGCTGCTGCCAATTTGCACATCAACTTCAAAATTTAGGCATCAGCAAAAATGACACTGTTTCGGTGCTGCTTCCGAATGTTCCTGCCATGCTAGAAGCACACTTTGCTGTGCCAATGGCGGGTGCAGTGCTGAACACACTAAACACTCGTTTAGATGCCAAAACACTGGCGTTTATGCTCGATCATGCAGAATCCAAAGTGCTTTTGGTTGACCCTGAATTTGCGGCTTTGGCACAAGAAGCCTTAGCGATGGTCAATCATGAAATTTACGTGATTGATGTCAACGATGCAGAATATGAGCATGCTGCCAATGCCCTTAGCATCGGACAGATTGAATACGAAACTTGGCTGGCTGCAGGTGACCCAAATTTTGAATGGCATTTGCCACAAGATGAATGGGATGCAATTAGCCTGAACTATACGTCTGGCACGACAGGCAACCCGAAAGGCGTGGTCTATCATCATCGCGGTGCCTACATTAATGCAGCCAGTAATATTATTGCCTGCGGGATGACCCCACGTGCAACCTACCTATGGACACTGCCCCTATTCCACTGTAATGGCTGGTGCTTTGCATGGACGATGGCAGCCAACGGTGGCACCAATATCTGCTTACGTAAAGTCGACCCTGAACTGATTTTTAAATTAATTGCAGAGCACAAAGTCGATTATTTCTGCGGTGCGCCAATTGTCTTGTCGATGCTCATCAACACCCCTGAGGAGAAAAAGACCCAGTTTGATCACCGTGTTGAAGTGATGGTTGCGGGTGCTGCACCGCCAGCAGCAATTATTGAAGGTATGCGCAATATTGGCATTAACGTAACTCACGTTTATGGCTTAACTGAAACCTATGGCCCATCTGCGCTGTGTGCTTCTCAAGCAGGCTGGAGCGACCTATCCATTCAAGAACAAGCACAATTACATTCGCGTCAAGGCGTGCCTTATCCGCTGCAAGATGGCATGAAAGTTTTAGACCCAGAAACCATGCAACCTGTACCAAAAGACGGCAAAACCATGGGCGAAATTATGTTCCGTGGCAATATCGTGATGAAAGGTTATTTGAAAAACCCAGAAGCCACCGCAGAAGCATTTGCAGGTGGCTGGTTCCATACGGGCGATTTAGCTGTCTGCCAACCCGATGGCTACGCCAAAATTACTGACCGCTCTAAAGATGTGATTATTTCAGGTGGTGAAAATATTTCTTCACTCGAAGTGGAAGAGGTGTTGTATCAACATCCTGCAGTTTTGACAGCCGCAGTGGTGGCAAAACCAGATCCACGTTGGCAGGAAGTCCCGTGTGCCTTTATTGAACTGAAAGAAGGCAAGCAGGTCAGCCCTGAAGAAATTATTGCCTATTGCAGTCAACATTTGGCGCGTTTTAAAGTACCAAAGGATGTGGTGATTACTGAAATTCCAAAAACATCGACAGGTAAATTACAAAAATTTGTACTGCGTGAATGGGCCAAAGAGCGTTCAGTCGGTGAGTTTGGCTAAAATTTGAAAATCTCTATATTAAGACCAAATAAAAACGACTCGTCATGAGTCGTTTTTTTGTGCAATCATCAGCTCACGCTATCTATCTTCTTAGATAAGGTACGCTAATCTAGCTTTCTGACAATAAAGCCACTTGCTGCACATAGTTAAACAACTTGAGCTTAGATGCTTCAAGTTCTTCCGCAGACACTTCCTGTTTCATATCACGGTGGATACGCAACACATGCTGACGCAGCGTATGACGCTCAGCTGCTTTATAGGTTTTACTAAAATCATTAATCACAGGGTCGCCGTCTTTAATAATTCGCTCTACCCAACGCTGTAACTGTGCGGTTTTTTTCGCACCTTGCTGCGGCGTCAAATAAGACAAAATTACGCTTTCATCTTCATTACGCAACAATTTACCAATACGCTGACACTGACGACGACGTGCTTCATGTGAAGTAATACTTTGCAATTCCAGTAAAGCATCAATTAAACGCTCTTCTACTGGAAGTTTTTGAATTTGTTTAGTACTTAACTGCGCCAATTGTTCGCCAAGCGCGGCCATACGTTGTACGGCTTTTTTCTGTTCGGTTTTACTTGCACGCCCTTCTAAAGATTCAAAGTCATCTTCGGTAAAACGTTGCGGTCGACGTGCCACGATTAATCTGCCTCGTAAAATTTTGCTGCAAACAGTGCTTGAATATCAGATAAAGCTTTTTCTTCATCTGCACCATCAATCACCAAGCGTAAAGTAGTTCCCTTGCCTGCACCTAACATGAGCAAGGACATAATATTTTTGGCATCAACCAATTTGTCGCCTTTACCAATTTGGATTGACGAACGGAATTTGGTGGTCACTTCAATCAGTTTCCCAGATGCCCGTGCATGTAAACCTAGTTTATTAATTACGTCAACAGTTGTGTCAATCATGACCAGTGCTTCATTTCTCGGTGTAAGACTTGAATAGACCATTTTGCCTCAAGTGCTTTTTTTAGTCTATCAACGATATAAACGGAACGGTGTTGCCCACCCGTACAGCCAATTGAAATGGTAATGTAGTGTCGATGCCCTTCGGCAAAGGCTGGCAACCATTTTTCTAAAAACTGCTGAATGTCGTGAAACATTTCATGCGTTTGTGAACTTTGTTGCAAAAATTCCTGCACAGGGGCATCTAAGCCTGAATATTTCCTGAGCTCCAAATCCCAATGTGGATTAGGCAAATGGCGCACATCAAACACATAATCGGCATCTAAAGGAATTCCGTGCTTATAGCCAAAGGATTGTAAAATTACAATAAGATTGTCGGTTTGTCCAAGCTTAGACAACAATACGTGTTTTAGATCATGCACACTTTTGTCAGTGGTATCAATATGAACCGTAGAGCGGAACTGAATCGGCATCAACAAGTTTTTTTCTTCTTGAATACATTCATTCAAGCTTTTAAAACGGCTAGAGAGTGGATGCGGACGGCGTGATGCGCTAAAACGGGCAATCAATTCCTGATCTTGCGTGGTCAGATAAATAATATCGACTGAACCATGCTTTTGCAGTTGCTCAAATACCAAATCAAACTCTTGCAAGTCGGCACGGGTGCTGCGTACATCTACCCCCAATGCCAACTGCTCCAAGTTATTTTCCTGATCCAGTTTATCCACAATTTCGGGGAGCAATGCCAAAGGTAAATTATCAATACAGTAATAACCCAAATCTTCCAACACTTGTAATGCCGAAGATTTTCCTGAACCCGATTGACCTGTCACGATCAAAATACGTTTCATGGCATGCAACCCTTCTATTGCCAGCTATGCAGAATGTTTGACCTGCAAATTATCAATTAAACGTGTATTGCCCAATTTTGCTGCAACGAACAACACCAGATCTTCACTAAATGCTTCAATTTTCTGCAATTCTGTTGTACGCGCCTCTACATAGTCCACAACAAAGCCTGCTGCTGTCAATGTTGCTTTAATATTCGCTAACACTTGTGACAAAGTTTCACCTTGCTGTAATGCTTGTGCAGCAGCCTTTAAACTTTGATAGATTGTCGGTGCAATTTGACGCTGTTCAGCGCTCAAATACCCATTGCGTGAACTAAGTGCCAAACCATCTGCTGCACGTACAATTGGCACACCAATCACTTCTAGCGGAATATTCAAGTCACGTACAAACTGACGAATGACTGCCAGTTGTTGATAGTCTTTTTCACCAAAGAAAGCATAGTTTGGCTGTACCATATTGAATAATTTGGTCACGACCACCGCAACACCATCAAAGTGTCCAAGACGCTGCAAGCCACACAAGTCTGCCGTAATCTCACTCACTGAAATATTGGTCAAACGTGGTTTGTTACCATACATTTGCTCAACTGAAGGCGCAAAAATAATGTCGCAACCGACCTCTGCCAACAATTGGCTGTCTTGGTCTAAAGTTCGCGGATAACTGTCAAAGTCTTCATTAGGGCCAAATTGAATTGGATTGACAAAAATACTGACCACCACCACATCACATATTTTTTTCGCTTCGCGCACCAAGGTCAAATGCCCTTCGTGCAAATTGCCCATGGTCGGAACAAAACCAATGGTTTTACGCGCAGCGCGTGCAGGCTGTAATGAAGCCGCTAAGCCTTGAATTGTGGTTTCAGTTTTCATATTACAACTCGACTTGGAAAGTTTGTTCACGTGCTGGGAAAGAACCATCTTGAACTGCAGCATGATAGTCTTTAAATGCATCCAAAATGGCAGTTTCACCCGCTTGTTCTTTCATAAAGTTACGTACAAATTTTGCGACACGACCAAAAGTCAGCCCCAGCATGTCTTGCACCACTAGTACCTGACCGTCAGTGTCTGCACCTGCACCAATCCCAATCACTGGAATTTCAGGGAACAAGGCAGAAATTTCTTGACCTAGCTGTGCTGGCACACATTCTAGTAACAGAATCGCCGCGCCTGCTTCTACCACAGCTTTACAGTCAGCAATCAGTTTATCTGCAGCTTCGCGGGTACGTGCCTGTAATTTATAACCGCCAAATACATGCACCGATTGTGGCGTTAAACCTAAATGTACACAGACAGGAATACCATTACGGGTCAGTGTTGCAACGGTTTCGCTGAGCCATGCACCACCTTCCATTTTGACCATTTGTGCACCCGCTTGCATCACCTCTTTCGAGCTTTGCAATGCATCATTTAAGGTGGCATAACTCATAAATGGCAAGTCAGTCAAAATAAAAGCATGTTGATTACCACGACGCACCGCCGCAGTATGATAAGCCATATCCGCCACGCTGACAGGCAAGGTTGAGTCACGCCCCTGAATGGACATCCCCAAAGAATCGCCAATTAAAATCGTATCAATTTCAGCAATTTCCATTGCTTTCGCCATGCTTGCATCATAGCAAGTCAGGCAGGAGAATTTTCGACCTTCCGCTTTAAATTTTCTTAGGTCACTTAAACTAATCATGAAAATATTCCTCTATGGAAAAAGCATCACGCATGCTTAATTTAAAACTTTATAGCCCTGCCCAATTGCTGGCATCTACAACAGTTAAGCTCGGATGTTCAAGCAATGGCGAGTGTTTTAATAATTGTCCCTTAACGCTTAAGTTAGCATCCAAATCTAACAACGGGATGACGACAAAATCACGTTCTAACACCCCCACATGCGGTACAGTCAGACGTTCATTTTGAATGTTGGCATCAGCATAAATCAACAAGTCTAAATCTAGCGTACGCTCACCCCAATGACGTAAACGCACCCGACCCGACTCTTGTTCAAAACGCTGTAATTCATCTAACAATGCCAAGGCTTCAAGTTCGGTATCTAAACGTACCACAGCATTCAAATAATTAGGCTGATCTTGTGGCCCCATTGGTGGGCTTTGATACAGTTTAGAAGTCTGCACTTGCCCCAAAGTTGCCAGTTTTTGCACCGCTTCAGTCAAAATTTGACGCGAATCGCCCAAATTACTGCCTAAACCAATATAGGTGATGTTGCTCATTGTGTTGGCCCAAAAATCACTTGGCTTAAATCACGTTGCACACGTTTACGTTTTAAAATCGGATGATCTGCACCAATACCTGAACCGTTTGCTGTAGCAGTCAATTGCGCCCGATTTTCTTCATACTGTTTGGCTTTACGCGCACGTCGACTACGAGGCTCAGGCTCATTCACCAAGGGTTCAATCTGCATATCGGCAGCATGTGTTGCTGGTGCCACATCAACAGGTTCTTGCGCTGTTTTACGGCGGCTCTTGGCACGTAATCGGTTATATTGGGCAATCGCACGTTCTTTTTCATCGGTGCTCATAAGCTGGTAGGCATCCCACCACTGACCCATTCCTAAAGTCGAGCTATCGCCTGCTTTTTCACGCAGTAATAAAAAGTCAAAACCTGCACGGAAACGCGCATGCCCAGACAATGCTTCAATTTGCTGTGGTTTCGGTTGCAATAAACGGGTTTGCATTTCCCAAACTTCACGAATAAAAGTTTCAGCAAAACGAGGAATAATGGTACGTGTCGCCTGACGTTTCAGTACATCTAAACCTGCTTGGGCTCGCGCTTCGGCTGCCACCACACCTTTAGAAAGATAAAAGTCACAACGCTCTAAAAACGGTTGCCACAACAGCACCGCATAGAAAAATGCAGGGTTGATGGTTTTACCAATCGCAATCCGTTGATCGGTATTTTTTGCTGCACGTTCAATAAATGAGTTGATGTCTGGCTTGATGTCGGCAAATAACTGACGCCAAATACCAAACTCAATCAACATCGGCAGGACTTTATTTAAATGTCCCATCGTAAAGAGTTTTTGCGACTCATCATATAAACGGTGTGGCGATACATCACGCAATAACTGCGTCATTTCAGGCGTAAAAATTTTAAGAATTTTTGGATCAATATTGAAATTTAATTTGGCAGCAAAACGCAAAGTACGCAGCATACGCACTGGGTCTTCTTCAAAACGTAAAGTTGGATCGCCCAATAAACGCAAGTTTCTGTGCTTTATATCATCTACGGCATTGCAAAAATCTAACACGATGCCTTTGCGTGGCTGGTAATACAACGCATTGATTGAAAAGTCACGACGGGCAAAATCTTGCTCGATTGTGCCCCAGTTATTATCGCGCAGAATCATCCCCGCCGCAGAAGTCACAGCTTTTTTCGGTGGCGCACGGAAAGTGGCCACTTCAATTAGTTCACGCCCTGCATAGACATGCGCCAGCTCAAAACGTCGTCCAATAATTCGGCAACGTCGTCCGAAAACTTCTTTCACTTGTGAGGGTGTGGCATTGGTTACGGCATCAAAATCCTTCGGATTTAGCCCTAACATTAAGTCACGAACTCCACCACCGACGATATAGGCTTCATAGCCTGCTTTGGTTAAAGCATCTAGAACATCTAAAATGGAAGAAGGTAATTGAGCGGTAGATAAACCACATTTTGACGCGCGCAAAGTTTGCAAAAGACGCTGTCTCCTACGTCTGAACGTAAAACAGATAAGATGTCGCTAATCATATCTCTAACACAATCAAAGGGCAATTTGATTCACATGCTAATTTTGCAATGTGCAGTGCTAAAATTCTGCTTGCAGCTACAATGCCAACTTGTGTTTATTCTTGGCAAATAAGGCAGACCCAATCCCTTTGACTTGCTGAAGTTCTTCAATACTTTGGAATTTTCCATTTTGTTTTCGATATTCCACAATCGCTTGTGCTTTTTTCATGCCCACCCCAGACAATTGCTGCAATTGTTCTAGTGAAGCGCTATTTAAACGCACTTGATTTGTATGCGCACTTTGCTGAGTAGGACGTGCTAAATAATGTTCTGCGCTTGATGATGTGGTTTGAGCCGCACTTAAACGCTGATCTTGCGCGGCTTGCTGCGCTTTCCATTTTAAATAGTTTTGATCATAGCTGTGCCCAGCCACCTGCGCAGGCTTAGATTGCACATTTTGTGCTGTAGTCCATACACTGATACTGCATAACAGCAATGCAAGCCAGTACTGCCATCCGAAAGAAAAAAAGCGAAAAGAAACTTTTAATTGCTGCGATATATTCATGTTGCCGCAAAACCTGTCATTTTAATTGTTGTTTTGCCTGCTCCCAAAGTTGATCCATTTCTTCTAAAGTCATATCTTCTATTGTTTTTTGTTGTAATTCGGCCTGATCTTCAATGTAAGCAAAGCGTGTTCTAAATTTATGAATTGTGCCCAATAATGCCAACTCACTGGACACGCCAAGTTTACGCCCAACATTGATTAAAGAAAACAAACAATCCCCTAACTCATCCTGTATTTCATCGGATTGTTGCTGTTGAATCGCCTGTTGTAATTCTTGCAATTCTTCTTCTAACTTGCCATACGCATCTTGCACGGTATGAAAGTCAAAGCCCAATTGTGCCGCATGCTGCTGAATTTGCTGTGCCTGCACCAAAGCGGGTGCATGTTTCACCTCATCTAAACGGGACTTTGCTTTACCCTGTTTTTCTTGTTGTTTGATGGTTTTCCATAAGGCAGCGACATCTTCTGCGCTAAGCTGCGCAAACTGTTCTGCCTGAAACACATGTGGATGCCGACGAATTAATTTATCGCAAATGGCTTGTACCACATCTTGAAAATCAAATGCACCTTGCTCGCTATACATTTGTGCCTGAAACACCACTTGCAACAACAAATCACCCAGCTCATCACGTACATCATCTACCTTGCCTGAACGCACTGCCGCTTCAACTTCATAAGCTTCTTCAATCGCGTATTTAGTCAAACTTTCTGGGGTTTGTTTTTGATCCCACGGGCATTGTTGACGTAACTGTTGCATGATTGAAAGCAATTGCTGCATGGGTTGTTCCTTATTTCAATTTATTGCACGAATGCACCATTTTTTTGTTATGCTCAGATGGCAAGGACGATATGCACAACAAAAATAACATCAGGGAGCAAGTTCAAATGCACAGTATCTTGATTAGTGGCGCTGCACAAGGCATTGGTGCGGCAATCGCACAATTGTTTTATCGGCAAGGTTACCGTGTCGGTATTTATGATATTCATCTCACACAAGCACAGCAATTGGCAGAACAATTGGGTGAGCGTGCGCATGCAGGTTTGCTTGATGTAGCAGACTATACCAGTTGGCAAGCTGCATTATCCGATTTTTGCCAATGGGCAGGTGAATTGAATATTTTGGTGAATAATGCAGGAATTCTCTACTCAGGCGCATTTGAAGACACACCCATAGAAGCGCATCATCGGACTATGGCAGTGAATGTGAATGGTGTATTAAACGGTTGTCATGCGGCTTTGCCTTATTTAAAACAAGCAAGTTTTGCACGGGTGATTAACCTGTCTTCGGCATCTGCGATTTATGGACAAGCCGATTTAATTTCTTATTCTGCTTCCAAATTTGCAGTACGTGGCATTACGGAAGGTTTAGATATAGAGTGGCAAAAATACGGCACTCGGGTCTTAGATGTCATGCCGCTATTTGTACAAACTGCAATGGTGAAAGATATGGATGCAGCCACCATTCAAAACATGGGCGTGCATTTATCGACAGAAGATGTCGCCCAGGTGGTGTATCAACAAGCGACGGTTAAAGATTCGATTCTGACCAATACGCATCGTGCGGTCGGTTTAAAAGCCAAAACCCTAATGCAACTTTCGAGTATTAGCCCACAATGGTTAAATCGTCTGTCGAATAGCTTGTTGGCGAAGCGTCATTAATTCTACATCTATCTATATTTAAATTAAGTTGCTCAAAAAAAATCCCGAATTCACATTCGGGATTTTTTAATCAAACGCGTCAAAATTTAAGCCTTAGCCTCGCTTAAACTTCTTCTCGGCTTTCTTAAACTTCTGCACATAACGACGACGACGTGCCGCAGTACGCTCATCCACTTGTGACTTACGCCCTTCAAATGGGTTTTCAGAGGTTTTAAATTCAATTTTTACAGGTGTACCTTCTAGCTTATAGACTTTACGGAACACGTTTTCTAAATAACGACGGTAATCTGCAGGAGTTTTATCGACCTTATTACCATGAATCACGATGGTTGGCGGGTTCTGTCCACCCATGTGTGCATAACGCATTTTAATAGCACGACCTTGCACTTTAGGTGGATGGTGTGCATCTGTTGCATCATTCAAGATTTGCGTCAATTTGGCAGGTGACACTTTTAAGTGCGATGACTCATACGCACGGTGGATAGATGGATATAAGTCACCCACGCCTGTACCATGCAAGGCAGAAATCAGGTGGATTTTTGCCCATGGAATAAAGTCAAAACGACGCTCAACATCTAACTTACATTGTTTGCGATCATATTCGGACATATTGTCCCATTTGTTAATCGCAATCACCATGGCACGCCCTGCTTCAAGTGCGTAACCAATTAAGTGCAAATCTTGCTCGACAATACCATCACGTGCATCAACCACAATCACCACCACGTGTGCATCTTTCATGGCTTGCAAGGTTTTCACAATCGAGAATTTCTCGATCATTTCATCGACCTTACCTTTACGACGCACACCTGCAGTATCAATCAAGGTGTATTTACGTTCGTTGCGCTCAAACGGAATATAGACTGAGTCACGTGTCGTACCTGGCTGATCGTATGCCACTACACGTTCTTCACCCAATAAACGGTTAACCAGTGTCGATTTACCCACGTTTGGACGTCCAATAATGGCTAAACGCAAACCTGTGTCTTGATCATGTGCATCTGGGTTTTCATCTTCAGGAACATCTGCCAAAACGTCTTCCAGCATTTGCTGAACGCCTCGACCATGGCTGGCAGCCACTTGCAATGGCTCGCCCATACCCAGTTTAAAGAACTCAACCAAAGCGGCTTCGGCATGTACGCCATCTACTTTGTTCGCCACCAAGAATACTTTTTTGCCCAAAGTACGCAATTCACGCGCAATTTGCTCATCCGATGCCAACAAGCCTGCACGTGCATCGACCACAAAAATGATCATATCGGCTTCATGGATGGCTGTTTTAGATTGTTCAGCCATGTAAGAGTCGATGCCACCTTCACTTTCGCCAATACCGCCAGTATCGACCACAATGAAAGATTTATTTTGATAGGTTGCATCACCATATTTGCGGTCACGTGTCAGACCTGCAAAGTCAGCAACAAGTGCATCACGGCTCTTGGTAATCTGGTTAAACAGCGTTGATTTTCCGACGTTCGGACGACCAATGAGCGCAATTACGGGTTTCATAGATTAACCTTTATTCAAGATCAGTCAGTTTCAATGGTCTGTACATCCGAAACTGTGGAAGAAAGAACAGAGTATGGATGTTGGGTTCAGCGTTGCGACCACGCAAACGACAGAGAGAACATCGACCACTCTATTAAATAAAAACACGGGGCATTGATGATTCAATTACCCCGCGTAAAAATACGGACAACTATTTTAGCATAAAAGTCAGAACAAAATTAGCGGTTCTGCCAAACGCTTAATGCGCCCTTTTGCGTTGCGACATAGAGTTGATTGTCAATTACACGCAATGAACGGACTTCGCCATTGGTTTTTGAACGTCCAACCAGTTGCCCTGAGCTTGGATCAATGAGGTGTAAAACACCATCTAAATCACCGACCACTAAATATTGTCCAAACAACACAGGATTAGATAAACGACGGTTGAGCAAACTGTCATTTTCCCAAAGTGCTTGTCCTGATGTGATTTCGTAAGCTGCAATTTTACCATCTGCAGTGCTGACAAATACACCATTCCCCGCAACTTCTGGACGTTTGGTACTGCTTGCATCTTCACTCCAAATCACTTGTTGTGAAGCCAAGTCCAATACGGTGACCTGACCTTGGTAGCTTGTGGTCACCAAGAATTGACCAGCAACCACTGGGTCGCCATCAATGTCATTTAAGCGTTGAATGTCTGAACGGCCTTCACTAATGGCAACGCGGCGCTGCATACGTGGTACGCCTGTAACAATATCCAGTGCATAGACATAGGCATTTGCAGAAGCAATCAGTACAGTACGTGAATCGAGCGCCACAGGTGCAGCCATACCACGCAAACTAAATTGCACGTTTGGCAAGTTGTAAGTCCACACCAACTGACCTGTTTCGGCATTGTGTGCATATACCGTGCCGTCATTACTTACAGTCACCACACGACCCGCCTGAATTAACGATGGCGCAAGAATTGCACCTGTTAACTGTGCAACCCACTTTTGCTCACCTGTTTGCTGATCTAAAGCAAACAATTGTCCTTTACTGTTTCCTGCAACCACAATGCCATCAGCAGCATTGACACCTGCAGTTAAGCCTTGCTTAGACACTTGTTTTTGCCAAAGACGTTGCTTGCCTTGATAGGCGGCCATTTCACCTTTAGGATCAACCGTAAAAATTACACCATTTGCAGCATCGAGCTGTAAACGCAGTGGATCTGCTGCCGTTGTAGAAGATACATTTTGCGAAAATACAGGCACTAAACTCTGTGCTTGTTCAAGTTTTGGGAGTGGATTTGGCTTAACTTCTGCAACTTTAATTTTATTTGTAGAACATCCCACCAAAGCGAGGGTTAAAACGGTCAGTGCAAACGGTATTTTATACTTTCTATTCATTGGCTCTCATCCACTTGTGTTTCTAATACTGGGCGTTCAATTTCAGGATCATCCACCAAAACACCAACACTTTCGAGTTTTATTTGTAAAATTTGACGTTCTTGTTTACGTTCCACCAAAGTATCCCATGCACTTTGATAGGCTTTTTTGGCATTTTCACGGTCATTTTTCGCGACATAAACATCGCCACGCGCTTCATCTGCAGTCGCTTTAAATGCAGGATCAGTCACCGCGGCCAAACTTTGAATAGCTTCATCGTATTTCTTTTGCGCCAACTGTGCATAAGCCAAACGCAACTTAACCAATTGCACTAAGCCTTGGTCTTTTACTTTAGAGTTTTCAACTTTCTTTAAGGCTTTTTCTGCGGCAGCAAAATCTTGCTGATCGTAAGCGAGTTTAGCCATTAAGAATTGAGTTTGAATAGCTTGCGCAGAATCAGGGACTTCTTTCACAATTTTATCGGCAGTTGCAGACAATTGACTGAAGGCATCTGGATTGCCTTCTGCTGTACGTGCATCATCCATCAGTTGCTGCACTTTGGCAGTATTCATTTGATGCTCAGCCAAGTTTTTTTTCTGCCAATATTGCCATCCGAAAAAGGCAATCAACGCAATTAAAATCCCGCTAATAATGGCCGAGCCATATTTTTTCGCAAACGATTTTAAACTATCAAGTTGTTCGTCATCACTCAATGCGCTCATTGGATTACCCTTTTCCTTATGTTATTTGGCTTATTGTGAAGAAAATTTTTCAATGATGAAAGGCACAATTTCAGCAACAGCGACTGCAGTTTGCTCGGCAGTTGCCAAAGTTTTGACTGCCAATTGCTGTGCTTCCGCTTCGCGCTCACCAAAAATCAAGGCATAGATTGCACCTGATTGATCGGCTTTTTTCATTTGGCTTTTCATTGAGCCTTGTGAACCAACTTTTAAGCGAATCTGGCTGCCCGCTTGTTCGAATTGGTCACGAATTTGCTCAGCTAAAACCAACGCCTTGCCTTGAGTTGTTGGATCTGCCAACAAGAATACTTCACAATCACGTACAGGCGTATTGTCTTCGACTTGCTCAAGCAACAACAATAAACGCTCAATGCCCATGGCGAAGCCCACGGCAGGTACGGACTGATCTGCCTTACCCTTCAACTGCCCAACCAAACCATCATAGCGCCCGCCTGCACAAACTGTGCCTTGCGAACCTAAATGCGTGGTTGTCCATTCAAAAACGGTTTTATTGTAATAATCTAAACCGCGTACCAGTTTTTGATTAATCACAAACTCAATGCCTGCATCGGTTAAATACTGCTGTAATTGGGCAAAGTGATTCAGCGTATCTTCACCCATAAAATCATGCAATTTTGGAGCATTTTCTAGGATGCTTTGCGTTTTAGCATCTTTCGAGTCCAAAATACGCAGTGGGTTAGTACTTAAACGACGCTGTGAATCTTCATCTAAATCGGCTTTGTGCGCTTCCAAAAACTCAACCAAAGCGGCACGATACGCTGCGCGCTCATCCGACTCACCCAGCGTATTCAACTCTAAGCGAACTTTATCGGCAACGCCCATACGTTTCCATAAACGCGCAGTCATTAAAATAAGTTCGGCATCCATATCTGGTGTTGCAACGCCAAAAGTTTCTACACCAAATTGGTGGAATTGACGATAACGACCTTTTTGCGGTTTTTCATAACGAAACATTGGGCCGATATACCACACGCGCGGTGTCGCACCACGTAGCAAATTGTGCTCTAACATGGCACGTACACAACCCGCAGTTCCTTCAGGACGCAAAGTCAAAGACTCAGGCGGATTACCCTTGTCTAAGAATGTGTACATTTCTTTTTCAACAATATCGGTCGCATCACCAATTGAACGCTTAAACAAATTGGTTTGCTCAACCATTGGCAAACGAATTTGTTGATAACCATAAGCATCCATTAAAGATGCTAAATGTTGCTCTAGACGTCTCCACGCAGGTGTTTGCGTTGGAAGAATGTCATTAAAACCTTTAATTGCAACAATTGAACTCATGACTTACTCAGAAAAATTTGTACGAATAATCTCTTTAGATTTAGCTTGTTCAAGCTCTGTAACACGCTGACGAACCATGCTTTCGATTTCATCAACGAGTTGATTGGTATCAATTAAATGGCTCTTTTCACCATTACGATAAACCAATGAACGCGGACTTGCGCCCACCACACCAATATCAGCTTCTTTAGCTTCGCCCGGGCCATTCACTTTACAACCAATGACCGATACATCCATTGGAGTACGAATATCTTCTAAACGCTCCTCCAATGCCTGCATTACAGAAATGACGTTAAATTCCTGACGTGAACAGCTTGGGCAGGCAATAAAGTTAATCCCGTTAGAGCGTAAACCTAAAGATTTTAGAATATCAAAACCGATTTTGACTTCATCTTCAGGTTCTGCCGCAAGCGAAATACGCATAGTATCGCCAATACCTTCCATGAGCAGACCGCCCAAGGCAATTGCAGATTTTACGGTGCCTGTACGGTAAATACCTGCTTCAGTTACGCCTAAATGTAATGGATTATCAATTTGTTGTGATAACAAACGATAAGCATCCATGGTTAAAAACACATTCGATGCTTTGACTGAAACTTTAAATTCCTGAAAATCTAAACGGTCTAAAATATCAATATGACGCATAGCAGATTCCAGCAATGCTGCACCTGTCGGCTCGCCATATTTTTTCTGAATATCTTTTTCCAGCGATCCTGCATTCACACCAATTCGCATAGAAATATCATGATGTTTGGCAGCAGCCACCACTTCACGAATCTTGGCTTCCGAACCAATATTACCCGGGTTAATCCGCAAACAGTCTGCACCCGCATCGGCAACTGCCAATGCAATTTTATAATCAAAGTGAATGTCTGCCACCAACGGCACAGATACTTGCTTACGAATTTCGCCAAATGCAGCTGCGGCTTCCATGGTTGGTACAGAAACACGCATGATGTCTACGCCCGCATCTACACAACGCTGAATTTGCGCCACAGTTGCAGCAACATCACAGGTTTCCGTATTGGTCATACTTTGGATGCTAATGGGCGCATCACCACCCACATAGACAGAACCCACACGAATTTTACGGGTCGGACGGCGTTGAATTGGATTTACAATCATGATATCGCTCTACCTTGCTGCATTATCGAGATAAACGGAATTCTGCTTTTCCGTTCACAGTATATGGCGATAATGAAATCGACTCATTGTTCAAACTTAATGACACAGCAGTCGCATCATCTAAGCGAATTTGAAATGGGGCTTCGCCTTGTAAATTTAAAGTAGAGGCTTGACGTCCTGTCGCTAAAACATTGCCAGCAGAGTCAACAATATGCACTGAAGTTGGACGAGCAAATTGCAAATTCAGCTGATCGCCCGAAGCAAGTGCAGGCGTGCTGCCTGTCGCATTGTCAGAAATGATTTGCACATCGGATTGCAGTACTGCAATTTCAGGTTCTGCACCCTCTTGACCAGACGACATCCAGTTTTGAATTAGCGCGACCAATGCCCACAACAACAGCAATACCGCCACAATCACAGCGATACGTGTGAGCCACTTTTTATTGCGATCGCGGTTAGAGCCTGGCAGTTTTCCCATAATTTTGATGGGTGAATTGTTCAAGGCGTGATTTGGCAACAACCCTGTATCGTTGGCATAAATTTCATCAAAACGCTGAATAATGGCTGAAGCATCGACCTGTAAATATTTGGCATAGGTACGATAATAACCTTTAATAAAGGTCGCTTCAGGCAAAGCGGTATATTCGTCTTGCTCTAGCGCCATCAGCGTTTTTAATGGAATTTTCAAATCTTTTGAAACATCATCCAGTTCGCGTTTTTGATTGACGCGAATTTGACGAAGGTACTCACCTGGACGTTGAACATTTCCTAATGCATGGGGTACAGGCGTTGTCCCCTGTGTGGGTTGCGGTGAATTAGGATTTACTTCCATACGGCCTCAGTACTGTACTGTAATTGCAAATAACGTTGGTATTCTTGGCTATTGGGAAATAATGCACGCAGCTGGTTCACTAAAACCTGAGTTCCCAATTGATCGCCATTGGCACGTGCTAAACGAATCCCAATCCATAAGGCACGCGCACCCTGATTTTTTTGCCCCACAGCACGTACAAATTGTTCATACAATTGTCGCGCGGGTGCAAATTGTTGTCTTAAATATAAAATTTCCGACAACTCTAACATTGAAACATAAGAATCGCGATTGGCTTGCAAGGCTTGTTTGAATGACTTTTCGGCATTCTCTATATCGCCTAATTTCAAGTAAATACGACCTACATTTTCCAATGCTCTAAAGCGTTGATCATAACCCAGTGTTGCACCTGCAATACTGAGCTGCTCAATCGCATCATTATAGCGTTCTACTTGATATAAATACGTACCATAGTTGTTACGCGCTTGTGCATTTTTTGGGTCAGCGGCAATGGCACGCTTAAAATACGCATCGGCTTTTTCTAAATTCAGCTTGCTGCCTTCTTGTTGCAGCAACACGCCCATCATCATATTAGCGGTGGAATCACGTGAATCGCTTTCCAAAGCTTGATCAAGTGCGCGTTTGGCTGAGTCTAAATCGCCATTTTTTAAGTATTCTGCTGCCAACTGCGTACGTACTTGCACCGCTTTTTCAGGGTCTTTTTGCCCTAAGGTTGGAGCTGTGGTTTGACAAGCTGCAGCAAAAATTGCCGAAATACAAACAGTTGTAATTTGTGCGATTTTAAATACAGGCTTATTCAATGGACATCCCCTTTGCGTCTTCGTTCGATGCAAGTTAGTTATCTATACAAGTCATTATCCTTGCGAGCGTATGATTTCATTTTGCGCTGCAACTTTCTTTTTCCACTGTTCGGCACGGCGGGTGCGGTCTGCCACTTGTCCGACCAATTGCCCACACGCGGCATCAATATCATCACCACGTGTCTGACGAATCGTACACACAAAACCTGCATCAGACAAAGTTTTTTGGAAAGAAATAATTCGATTTCGGCTTGAACGTCCATACGGCGCGTGTGGAAATGGGTTAAATGGAATCAAATTAATCTTGCTTGGCAGGTTCTTGAGTAGCTTAATCATTTGCTGCGCATGTTCAGGATGGTCATTTACACCATCTAACATGACATATTCAATGGTCACGTGTTTACGCGCACTTTCGTTGCCATCTTTGCCAATATAACGCTGACAAGCTGCGATTAATTGTTCCAATGGATATTTTTTATTGATTGGAACAAGTTCATCACGCAGTTCGTTATTGGTGGCGTGCAAAGAAATTGCCAAAGCCACATCAATATCTTGTGCCAATTGGTCAATTTTAGGTACAACACCCGAAGTCGATAAAGTCACACGACGCTTAGACATGCCATAAGCAAAGTCATCTAGCATAATGCGCATGGCGTTCAAGACGGCATCGTAATTCAACAACGGTTCGCCCATACCCATCATCACCACGTTGGTCACAGAACGCTCACGTTCAATCACAGGCACATCTTCCATATAGGAATAGTTTGCCATCCACAACTGACCAATAATTTCGGCTTGGGTTAGGTCACGCTGAAAACCTTGTTTACCCGTAGAACAAAATGAACAGTCCAGTGCACAACCTACTTGCGATGAAATACACAGGGTTTTACGTGAGCCAGTTTTGTCTTCGGCAGGAATCAGAACGGTTTCGACCAATGAGCCTTCACCATCACCGACACGGAATACCCACTTACGAGTACCGTCTTTAGAATAATTTTTATGCACCACTTCAGGCGCTTTAATTTCACAAATCTTTTCCAGTTTTTCACGTAACTTGCCTGAAATATTGGTCATTTCAGCAAAATCTGTAACAAAAAACTGGTGAATCCATTTCATCACCTGCCCTGCACGGAATTTCTTCTCGCCTAAATCTTCAAAGAATTTTTCCATTTGTGGACGTGACATGCCAAGGAGATTCACTTTCTCTGCAGTCGCAGACTGTGCAGGAGCGGACGCAGATGCTTGCTGAACATCTGTCGCAGATGCAGCGAGGACTTCTGTACTCATGTGTGTATACCTAAACCATGTCTAAAGATGAAAGGAGAAGCTCAAGAGGTGAGCAAAGGTTTATTCAGAAAATAAAAATCGGAGAATAAAAAACCAGATAAGCATAATAACACTTATCTGGTTTGAATACTGCGTATTAACGAGTACGTGGGCAAACTTCAGTTTGAGCAAAGAAGTAGTTTACTTCACGCTCTGCAGATGCAACTGAGTCTGAACCGTGAGCAGCGTTTTCATCGATGCTTACAGCGAAATCTGCACGGATTGTACCAGGTGCAGCTTCTTTAGGGTTTGTTGCACCTAAAATTTCACGGTGAGCAAGAACTGCGTTTTCACCTTCAAGAACTGAAACAACGACTGGACCAGAAGTCATGAACGCAACTAGGTCACCAAAGAAACCACGTTCTTTGTGCTCAGCGTAGAAGCCTTCAGCTTCAGCTTGAGAAAGGTGTTTCATTTTAGTCGCAACGATTTTAAGACCAGCTTTTTCGAAACGAGCAAAGATGTCACCGATGTGGTTTTTAGCAACTGCATCTGGTTTTACGATAGATAAAGTACGTTCAATAGCCATGATTGGCTCCTTAAGTCAATGTTGACGCGAAAATTTTGCCGCATTATACCGAATAATGGGCTATTTTCTGCTTTTGATGTGTAAAAAAATTGCTTTTTTCGATATGAAGCGCATTGTGCAGGACCTTGATCGGCAAATCAATCTTGCTTCACACCGCTAGATTAACGTGCTTCGTCAATCCACGCCATTTGAATGGCTTCTAAGATGCCTTCAGTCGATTTTTCGGGATCATCTTGAAACTCTGGCAAAGCACAGACCCAAGCGTGCAAATCGGTAAAACGAATCCATTGCGGATCGACATCGGGATGCGCCTCATATAACTCAATGGCAATGTCGATGCTGTCCGTCCAACGTAAACCCATGTGTATTCCCTATTCTAGTCAAGACAGCGACTACTTTAACAAATTTCGCATGGGCTGCCTGCCATTACTGCACTGAATTTTCGATTTGGTTTTATCCAAGCTTATAAAACAATATTTACATAAGGTGCAGCCAAAATAATCGCACTCGCCACTGAACCGCCAATCATCGCCCCGACTGCCACATCACTCGGATAGTGCAAGCCTAAAATCATACGGGAAACGGCCACCAAAATCGTAAAGGGCAACATCAACATCAACAATACTGGCTGGATATAACCCAAAACCGTTGTGGTCATGACTGCATGCAAAGTGTGACCTGATGGGAAGCTAAAATGATCTAAGGGACGTTCACCCAAACGGATCACTTGGTGTACCTGATACGGACGTGGACGGACGGTTTTTTGTTTTAAATATTTATAAATACCTGTGCCGACAGATCCGCCTAACAACAGATAAATAATTTGTAAACTATAACCAATGCCCTGCATCATCCATGCACTTGCGAGCATGACATACCAGAACACACCATCGCCCAAACGGCTAATAACTTTAAAAAATTGTGCCACCCGCTGAGAGTGGGAAAAATGGTTAAGATACAAACAGCCTTTTAAGTCGAGATCCAGCATTCTTATTTTTGCATTTTTAAACTTCATCAGTTCTCTCCTCTTTGGCGTATAGCTAAGATGGCATGTGTAGCTCCTTCGCCACCAGATATAACGCCTGCTCAAATTGTTGGACTGGATACTGCCAGCCAATATTTAAAGTCGCTTTGCGGGCGTGTTCGCCCATCTGTCTAAGGGTTGTAAGATCGGGAAGTCGGTGGATATGACCGACCAAATCTTCTGGCTGACCGAGTGGACTCAACCAACCTGTTTCATTCGGTTTTAGATGTAAACGTGCACAAGCATAATCATACGCAATGACAGGTAAGCCACTGGCCATGGCTTCTAACACGACATTGCCAAAGGTTTCGACCTGACTGGCAAAAGCAAACACATCGGCACTGGCATAGGCTTGTGCAAGTGCTGTGCCACTTAAACTACCTGTAAAAATGATATCTCCCTGAGCGTTCATGGCTTCTAAACGTTCACGGTCTGGCCCATCTCCAACAATCACCAATTTCACAGGCTGTTCGGTATTTTTTGGCATACGCTGATAGGCATTAATAATAAGATTGACTTCTTTTTCAGGTGATAAACGCCCTACATACAACATCACCCGCGTATTTTCACTCGCACCCCAGCTTGCTCGCAGTTGGGTCGAACGAAAATACGGGGAAAAATATTCAACATCGACACCACGCCCAACCACCACTAAAGGCCCTTGCACGCCAAACTGACGCAATGATTTTTCGGTGTGGCTACTTGGCACACAAGTCAGCGATGTATTGTTATGAAACCATTTTAGATAGTGCTGAATGGGTTTGAGTAAAAATGCCAAATCGAAAAAACGGCTAAAATCCTGAAAAGCAGAGTGAAAACCACTCGATATTGGAATATTTTTGGACTTTGTAATTTGTAAACTAGCTAGACCCAAAGGACCTTCAGTCACGATATGCACCACATCAGGTTGAAACTCATCTAAAGCCTGCGAAAGTTTAGACCACTGCGGCCAGCCAAATTGTAAATTATGATATTTAGGAATGGCTTGTGCTTTTACCAGACATTCTTGATACGGTTGGAATTGAGTGCAGGCTTGTTTTTGTTCAGGGCGAATCAATAAAATTTTGTGTCCAAGTTCCTGCAATCCTTTGCAAAGCTGCAACAGTGAACGTGCCACACCATTAATTTCAGGTGGCCAAGTTTCTGTTACAAGGGCAATTTTTAAACGTGGGCGGACAAGGTCTGAGAGTTCAGAGGTAGGCTGGCTGCTTTTTTGTTTTTGATCTTGTTTGAAATAAAATTTAAACGCATCGCTGTAACGCTCTAACTTACTGCTCTGCTTTGCCAATACATTGCTCATCGCCTTATGCTCAATTCTTATTTTATGCTTGCTAGCATAGAGCAGCAGCATTGCAGTAATATGATGCTTTGGTGACACATTTGTCATTTTTTAAACAACTAGATGACCACTCATACCTAGTTTTATGTATATCCTTTGCTGTCATTCAGCAAAAAATAGATAAAAAAAGCAGATATTGGATACCTGCCTGCTGAATATCTTGTTTGCTGAATACCTGATCTGCTGCACATCGAAGCCCTCTAAAAAAGTAAATTAATATACAACTCATCGGTATAACGACCTGCTGGCGTTGTCAAACTCGGTTGTTCATCCAAGCGTACCGCGACACTGTATTTATGTCCTGTCGTAGAAACATGCCCTGCGATAGGCGTGTTCCACAGATTTGTTTTTGCTCCCATAATACTCATACTGGTGCGTAAACGGTGTGTGCCATTATTCACAAAACTGCTGCCATGTTTGTCACGTAAATTATGACTACTGAACTGAATGCTATAACCTCGATCACAGCGCACATTAAAACTGGTTGCAGTCTGGCTACGGTATTGTGAGCTCATTTGCAATAAAGATTCACTGACCGAACCAATGGTGCAATCCTGTGCAGGAAAACAAATCCAGCATCCACACAGCACTAGACTTAATTTTTTTACCATCCCTAATTTTTTCATGTTCTCATCCTCAATCATCCTGCTGATATACTTACTGACAAATCAAATCTAACTGTCTGGTTTGTGGAACAGTGCCTGCTTTAATTTGAGGGACTTCAAGTGAACTATGGCAAACTTTTCCACCTTTGGTTTTAACCTTCAGCGTATAACTGCCTGCTTTCACACCATATAAATGTACTTTTCCATCACTGCCCACAGGTACAAATTCAGTTGCATCATCACTTAAATACACTTCACTGCCCTGCACAAAGGTCTGCTGATCGGACCTGAGTAAACGCAATATGATCAACCCTGTACGCTGAACAGGGAAATTCACTTTATAGCCGCGTTGATTCATGCCAATCACTTTTTGGCTTGAATATTCAAAGCTGTCATACAGATCTAACTGGTCTTGATCAAAAGACACGTCGTAATTGACGTAAGGCACAATGTCATGCACAAACGCATAGCCGTGTTGATTGGTTTTACCAACAGGTGTTAAGGCACGTTGTACTTCCACATTTGGAATATCACCAACATTCACCAAAGCAAAAGCATTGTCTACGTATTTGGTCATGGCCCATTTACGGTCTAACCACACTACTGCCCCCTGATAATTGGCTTGACTGTAGCTAAAGCGCTCACTTTCATCGTGGCTTAAATATAAATTGCCCATCGGCATTTTCAGGGCGGTATAGGCATTTACTCCTACATCCCCTTCTGCTTGTTGATGACGCACAGCAAGAGTGTAATCCACACCATTTTGCGTCAGGCTGCTTTGTGCATAACGCAACTGGGTTTGCTCATCAAAATTATGTGAAAGTTGCGCACTACGGCGTTGGTCAAATTGATAATTCAGTGTTAAATATGCCCCGTCACTATCCTGCACTTTCAAATCTTTATAATAAGAAAACGACAGTGAAGTTTGACGCCCAAACATACGAGAAAAACCAACTGTAAGCATTTGGCTATCTGCAAAGCTATTATTTGCATTGGGATGATAACGGCGCTCTAGATAGTTCACATTTAAGGTATTAATGAAAGGAATATTGAAAATACTGACATAAGCTAAGTTGTCGTATTCCACTGTTTGTGTCATATCGCTATAACCCAAACCACGATATTCAGGACTGTAGTATTTATGACTTGCACCAAGTGCAACCCGACTTCCATTACGGCTTAACGAAGCGCCAAAGGTATAACCATCGCCCCAATCACTGTGGCTAGACGCAGCATGCGTATCTAACAAGGCATATTTGCTGAGAGATTGCGTCCATAGCAACCCGACATTCTGCACATCTTTGCTATAACTTAAATTGGTTCCTAAAGTCGTGCTGTCTGTAATTCCACGTCTGAAATAAAGGTTGCCAAAAAACTCCCGATAATCATCCGACACGTAGTCGTAGTCATAACGCAGCTTTCCTGCAGAAAAGTTGTATTCGTTCAGTCCTGGTTTGAGTAGTTGCGTGGTGACATAAACTGGAAAAGATTGCACGGTACGATTTCCCAATACATCTTCCACCACCACTTGCGCCTCGCCCGACTGCTGAATATTTGCACCCGTATTTAAGGTATAGTGCCCAGGCGTCACTTGTTGCTGATATAGATTGATGCCATTAATGTATAAATCGACGGTGGATGGCAGTACAGCACTGCCTCTTAAGGTGGGTACATTCCAATAAATAAAGTCTGGATAACTACTAAAATTTGAACCAAAAGACACACCACCAAATCTGAATGTATCTAATAAAGGATTGTAAACGCTGGTGTTATCACCCAAAGTTAAACGCTGATAACGTGATGGAAATTCAATTTCAAAACTGGTATTCAAACGCAGTAGCTTATCTTGATCCTGTTCTGCCTCTTTGCGATACATCATGCCATTTTTAAAAATCCAGTAATCTTTAAAAATACCAAGCTCCGCCAAACCATTTAATTCATTGTAATTATCATAACGTGCATACAGCACATTATAATTTAAAAAACCGCCCAACTCTGCTTTAGACGGAATCGCATGGGTTTGGCTCAGTTGTGCATCTATAAAATAGCTGGCAGGTACGGTCAATTTAATCGCTTGCAGCGCAAAGTCTTGTTCAGACTGAATTTCATTGGTGGTTACAGAACAGAACTGAGTTTGTGCACTGTGTTTTTGTAAACGGTCTTGCTGTAAACCAAGTTGCTGCAAGACCTCGCATTCCATATAGCGTTGCCCATCCTGCTGCAACACCAAACTTTCAATGACACGATCTACGCCATTCAGCCAAACACTATTCAACGCCATTTCAGCATTGGCAGCATTGGCAGCATTGGCAGGTAATGGTATCCCCCACAGGACACATTGCAGCGCAAAAAACAGTCGAGTTCTATGCATGATTTAGCCCTTCATTTTTAACTCAATGGCTTGCTCACTTTTATCTGTTTCAAGTTTGAGTATGTAATTTTTCAAATCACTAAGTTTGATTTGCCCCATATCAAAGCTGTGTTTTTGTTGATTTAACAAATATTTCATTTCACGTGTGGTTGCAATGGGTTGTTTTTGTTGATTTAAAATGCTGATTGAAGAAATTTGCACATGCGATGCAGCATGATTTTCTATCTCTAAAAATAAATGATCATTTTGATAACGCGGAGTTGCTGTTACCTGAATGGCTTCTTGCTTACCCACAAATAAAGGAACAGAAATTGTGAATAAAAATTGTAAGGCGTCTTCTTCCACTACAGGAGCAATTTCTTTAAAAACAATGCGCCAAGTTTTTTCTTGCGCCATTTCTTCCTTCAAAAGTGGTCGGCTAAAACCTACACGAATAATTTGTTGTGTATTAGGTTGTAAAACAAAGTTTTTTGGATTAATTAAAAGGTCTTGATCTGGCTCTAGTACATCTTCACCCTGAGCATTTTGCGACCATTTATAGGCAAACATTTCAAAGCTTTTCGGTTCGGTAAGATCAGTGGCTTCCATCACAACCGTTGCACTGCGTTGTCGTGCTTTATCGCCCAAATACATTTGTGTAGGTGAAATCACCATGTTTGCATAAACAGCTTCTACACATAAGCAACTTGCAATCAGCATATATTTCAATAATCGTTTCATGCTTCCCCCAGCAATGTCTTATTTTGTATTTATTTAGACTAAAAAGTTGACTCCACCCATCGGCAAAGCCAACTCATTCAGATTGAGTTCAAACGTATTAGAATGAAACTTCAATGCTGTAATTATCGGTATAAGTACCCGCTGGTTTAGAAATACCTACGCCCTCACTTTTAACCAAGACATTGTAAGAATTCCAGCCATTGCTACCTGGCGCAATGTTGGTTTGCTGATCATTTAACTGAATCACAGACGATGAACCCGTAAGCTTGGTTTCAACTGTTAAGCCCACTGCATGGCTACCTGATTTGGCTGCAGATTTGGTTGTTTTGCCTCCACCAACACGGTTGTCGGTATCGACCAATAAGTTGTACTTTGCATTCGCCCCAACCATAAATTGACCAGAAGCTTCTGCACCATCTTTTAATGAGATACTTGGTGTTTTCACTTTCAGCTCACAGCGCTTAGGCACAATCACTTGAATTGGAATACTTCCTGTACATGGCCCTTCGTTACATACTGGGGTTGGCTTAGGGTCTGGTTTAGGATGATGATTACCACCCGCCATTGTTACCGTTGAAAAAGCTCCGAAAACCATCAAAGCAGCAGCAGTTTTAATAAATTTAGACATGTCACTTCTCCATAACTCTTATAAAAAACCATTTTTTAATCATTCACTCACTTGAGATATCGTTAGAATTATTGAAACTCAATCCTTAGCGAGCTTCTTCATTTTAGGTATTTCTCACAAAAAGCCATCTATACGCCCTAATTCACACAATATTAAATAAACCTTGGAATTCAGCTAATTAGGAGATTAAAGTACTGTTTTAAATGACATCACAAAAAACTAGGGAGCAGCTCACTCCCTAAAATTTGTGATCCAAATTTTAGGGATAATGAAAAATATATATTTATTTACATCTAGAATAAGTTTTTGTTTTTAATTAATTTTCAACTCAATTTTTACTACACTTTTCATGTATTTAATTCACTATTTTCTATCATATTCGACAGATTAAGCGTTTTTTAACATCAAATCTCACCAATTACAGGGATTACCCTTCGCTATAAAAAACCATGCTTTAAACGACTGAATTTATCCAAAAGATCAAATTTGTACATCACTAACTCAACGAAGAAACAGTTGATCATTCATCTATGTCTGTAACGTGAGAAATAAACCTCGCAAGAAGTTTAGCCGTTCAATAACGCAATAGCAGACAAAATAAAACCCCATTCAAGCCACTGCCTGAATAGGGTCATCACACCTGAGTCAGTAATATAGACTCAGGTACACACGCGTGACTTATTTAACGTAAGTCAACCAATGTGCATATTTGTCATTCTTGCCTTGAACTGCGTCAAAGAAAGTTTTTTGAATTTCAGTGGTAATTGGGCCACGTGAACCACAGCCAATTACACGGTCATCGTATTCACGAATTGGGGTAACTTCTGCTGCTGTACCTGTAAAGAAAGCTTCATCGGCAATGTAGAATTCATCACGCGTAATACGGCGTTCAACTACCTCATAACCCAAGTCTTTAGCAATGGTGATCACCGTTTGACGCGTAATACCATCTAAAGCACCGCCTGCGATGTCTGGTGTATGTAAAACGCCATCTTTAATTAAGAATACGTTTTCGCCAGAACCTTGGCATACATAACCTTGTGGATCCATCAACATCGCTTCGTCATAGCCTGCTTGCGCTACTTCTTGGTGAGCAAGAATAGACAAGGTGTAGTTACCAGAAGCTTTAGCTTTACACATGGTCACGTTTGGATGATGATGCGTAAACGATGAAGTTTTAACGCGAATACCTTTAGCCATCGCTTCTTCACCCAAGTATGCACCCCAACCCCAAGCCGCAACAGCAGCATGAATGGTGTTATTGGTTGCAGCAATACCCAGTTTTTCAGAACCAATCCAAATTAATGGACGTAAATAGCACGATGAAAGTTTGTTTTCACGTACCACATCAATTTGCGCCTGTTCTAAAGCTGCTTGATCAAATGGTACTTTCATTTGATAGATTTTTGCAGAGTTTAACAAACGCTTAGTATGGTCCTGAAGACGGAAAATCGCAGTTCCGTTTGGCGTTTCATAAGCGCGGACACCCTCAAACACACCCATACTGTAGTGTAAGGTATGCGTTAAGACGTGAATTTTTGCATCACGCCAGTCAACCAATTGTCCATCTTGCCAAATAAAACCATCACGATCAGCCAAATTCATGGCACACACTCCAAATGTTTATACAATAGTCATTTTAATCCAACGCAGACATAGCAGTCGGATCAATTAATCTTTGCCATAACTTGCAAACGACCTCACGGGTATCGTACCAGTCCGCAGCATTGACTTGCATGGATTGATTTGCAAGGGCTAAGCGGTGGCTTTCGGCTCGTTCACGGAGATAAGCTTGAATCAATGCTGTCGCATCGTCGCTGGATAAGCAACCTGTTTTTGCGGCATCTTCAAGGATTCTTACGTTGTCGGAATAATGGGCGAGATCAGGATTCGACCCACTCCAGGCTAATACCGCATACTGTGCCATAAATTCGATATCAACGATACCACCTGCATCCTGTTTTAAATGAAAAATTCCATCTTTTTTTTGCTCTTTAGATGAACCCAAATGATCTTTCATTTTTTGACGCATTTTCAGCACTTCACTGCGGACATAAGCTTCATCTCGCGGCTGGGTTAAAATCTGACAACGCAACACTTCAAACTTGTCACGTAAACATTGCTCACCCGCAATACTGCGCGCACGCACTAAAGCCTGATGCTCCCACAGCCACGCACTTTTCAGTTGATATTGCTCAAAGGCCCGTAAACTGGTCACCAATAAACCCGCATCTCCCGAAGGACGTAAACGGGTATCGACATCATAAACTCGACCATCTAAAGTTTGCGTGGTCATTAAAGATACAAATTTACGTGCCACCCGCATAGCAAATTCAAAGCCACTGATCGGTTTAATGCCATCAGTATCGGCTTGTTCATCCATGTTGTGAATAAAAACCACGTCTAAATCTGAGCCGTAACCAAGTTCGATGCCACCTACTTTGCCATAACCAATAATGGCAAAAGCGTTATGCTCCAAACCACAGCGCTGCCCTTCACTGTCTAGCGGATAACCATGTTTTTTGACAATCATCTGATAGGCCAGTTGTAGGGCTGCATTTGCGGTCACTTCGGCAATATCGGTTAACGCATCTGACACTTTCATTAAGTGACTTTCTGCCAGTACATCGCTGGCCGCAACTGTTAATACGTTGGATTTTTTGAATAAACGTAGCACCCGCATGAGGTCTTCAACTTCATCCAGTTCAATGCGCAGCAATTGTTGGCGCAAAGAATCTTCCAAATCGCTGCGTTTTGGCAATTCAAAATCCATAGATAAAAATTCATCCAACAACACAGGATATTGCGTCAATTCTTCACAAATCCACGGGCTGACTGTGGCCATTTTTACCAAGCGTTGCAGTGCCCCCTTGCTTTCAATCAGCATGACCAAATACACGGTACGACGCAGAACAGATTCGACCAGTGGCATTAAACGCATCAATGCCATTTGTGGATTTTCTGACTGCAACACTGCTTCAATCAAGTGTGGCCAAAAGGTTTTTAAACGCTGTAAAGCTTTGGCGGTGAGTTTTTTAATGGCATGTCCATACCAGAACTCATGCACTAAATTTTTCGCTTGATCGTCTAGTACCGCATCGAGCTGTTTTTCTAGCTGACTGTAATTTTCCAGCAAAGAATCGGGTTCATTTTCTTTAATTAAATGCTCAAACTGATAAATGACTTTGACACGCTTTTCATTTAGGGTCTGCATAAAGCTGTCCCAATCGGCAAAGCCCAAAGTATCGCTAATGCGTGCGCGTAACTCAGGTTCAGTCGGTAAAGCTTGGCTTTGCTGATCATTCAAGGCTTGAATGGCATGTTCTACTCGACGCAGGAATAAATAGGCATCTTCCAAATCCAGTACGGCTTGTGGCTCTAGCAATTCAGCTTCGCCCAAATGGCGCAAACTCACCAAACACTGGCGGTCTTGTAATTCTAGTTTTGAACCACCGTAAATCAGCTGAAAAACCTGCACAATAAATTCAACTTCACGAATACCGCCCGCGCCCAATTTAATATTGTCTTCAATATTACGACGCTGCACTTCGCGCTCAATCATGGCTTTCATTTCGCGCATGGCTTCAAAGGCGGTGTAATCGACATATTTGCGGAATACGAAAGGTCGGGTCATTTCCAGCAGTTCATAACCTTCTTGCCCACCTGTGATAATACGTGCCTTAATCCAAGCATAGCGTTCCCATTCGCGTCCATGCTGGCTTAAATATTTTTCCAGTGCGACATGGCTAATCGCCAAAGCAGAACCATCGCCCCACGGGCGTAAACGCATATCGACGCGGAAAACAAAACCATCGGCGGTGATATGATCTAATAGATAGATCAGTTTTTGTCCCCATAAAATGCAGAATTGCTGCACTTCAATACACTTGCGTCCATTGGTTTCGCCTTGTTCATCAAAGGCAAAAATCAGGTCGATGTCGCTGGATAAATTCAGTTCCTGCGCGCCATGTTTGCCCATGGCGACCACAATCAGGTCTTGGACTTTACCGTTATACCCCATCGGTTCGCCATGCTTGGCGACCAACGGAATCCGAGCAAAATCTTTGGCTACTTGCACACAAATATCAGCAAAGTCTGAAAGTTCCTGCGTCAACGTCACCACATCGGTGAGTTGGTTGGCATCTTGCCAAATCCAGCGGAACATTAAACGCGCGCGTAAAATTCGCAGGGTTTTCATCCACAAGGTTTCATCTTGAATGTCTTGTAAAGTCGAAATCACCAATTGATGAATATAGTCTGCGCTCAGCGGTTTTAGAAATTGGTCAATTGCATAATCCTGCTGTAACAGGCTTTCGTGATTTGCCAAGACTTGTTCTGCATATTGACTGGCATGTAACGTTTTTTGCAATTGTTCCGCATTCATTTTTAAGACCTAAAACCCAGTTTTATTTTGAAATATTGTCAACTCATCTATTTATAGCAGCAGATGCGTCAAAGAAGAAAATAAAATTACAGCAATCTGCAAAATACCTCTTACTTAAAATGCAGCGATAAAAAAACCGAAGCCTAAACTTCGGTTTTATCTGCTTGATGCAATGCTTATTCAGCATCTAGCATTAATTCTGCGCTCATACCAACCGTGTTAAAACCTGCATCGACATACAGAATTTCACCAGTAATACCATTCGCCCATGGTGAGCAAAGGAATAATGCCGCATTACCAACATCTTCAATGGTCACGTTGCGTTTTAAAGGTGCAACTTTTTCATTGAGGTCTAACATTTTACGGAATGATTTAATGCCTGATGCGGCAAGCGTACGAATTGGGCCTGCAGAAATTGCATTCACGCGAATACCGTCAGCACCCAAGCTTGAAGCCAAGTAGCGTACACCTGCTTCTAAAGATGCTTTCGCCATACCCATGACGTTGTAGTTTGGCATCACACGCTCAGAACCTTGATAAGTCAAAGTCAATAAGCAACCTTGGCGTGCTTGTAATAATGGTTTTGCAGCACGTGCCATCGCAATAAAGCTATAAGCACTAATGTCATGCGCAACTTTAAAACCATCACGATCTGTAACATCGGTAAAGTCACCATCTAAAGTATGCGCAGGCGCAAAACCAATCGAGTGAACCAAACCATCCAAACCATCCCAGTGCTTTGCCAAGTCAGCAAAAGCTTGCTCAATTTCTGCATCTACGCCTACATCGCAAGGCAATACAATGCTTGAGCCAAATTGTGCAGCGAAGTCATCAACACGTTTTTTGAGTTTTTCATTCGGATAAGTAAATGCTAATTCTGCACCTTCACGATGCAATGCTTCTGCAATACCAAATGCGATAGATAATTTACTTGCAATACCAGCAATTAAAAAACGCTTACCCGCCAAAAGACCTTGTGCCATGTGAAACTCACCTTGATATATTTCGCAATATCATGCCAATTCTGAACGCATAGTGAAATTGCATAATGCGCCTTTTTTTGCCGTTTATGTAAAAACTCAATGGCGATTCAAGTGAGTGATAGATGACGTCACATGATAATCTGCAAGTGGTGACGTACAATCTTGGTTAAAAACTTGCCCTACCACTTGGCATAATGCTGTTCAAGCAAGCCGTATTCGTTTAACAAAATAATTTCGGTATCGTCTTGTTGAATAGTACCACTAATTTTAGCTTGCCATTGGCTGAACTGACTGCCGACTAGACGCAAATTCAGGTTTTCATAACGGCGCCAACCTGTGCTGACAGTTAAATTCAAACGATGATCCAGTGAGCGAATGCTCCACGAGCCATCATCCTCAGGTTGGAACAACACATCTGTTAAGGGATACAGCACGCCATTAATCCACAAACAGTTTTCGTTGCCAAAACTTTCATTCACACCAGAAGCCAGATTCAAGCCTACACGACGGTCTTCGGTATCCCAAAAGTTGCACGACAACCAAAACCATGCTGTTTCAGGGCGTAAAAAACCGCAGGTATCATCTAAAGAAGCAAAGGTGCGTTCATGGAATTGAATGGTTTGTCCTGTTTTATTAACAAAATAGCCTTCACAGCCGAGTGTGGTCAGTTTTTGGGTGTAAGTCCAACCATTAATACCTGTTGGGCTACACATACTTAGCGGGTCTGTGCCTGCACAAAATATCCGCGCACTGAGTTTAATTTCACCATATTTGGTCACGCAGATATAACGCACACCATTGGCATGTTGAATTTCAATTTGAAATGGCGATTTTTCAAAAAAACTTTGATTAAATAACGGTTGCTCATCTAAAACCGTATTACGCGATAAAAAATTAATCGCATTCCATTCCTGCACTTCGCCCGTCATGTGATTATAAATATAGACAAAACCGTGCCCTGCCCAAGCAATATCGGCAATCGCAAGCCCAATGGTATAGTGTTCGTGCTGAATACTACAAAATTTAAACTTTTTATATTTTAAGCGTTTACGCCAACCCGACAATACTTCACCATACGGTGATTTATATTGATAAGCCTGATAATCAATTTTTTTGGGAAGTTCACTAAAACGTCCATAATGCGGTTGTCCATTCGCCTGAATTAAATCCATTGAAGACATTCCCTATTGTCTAAAAACAATTCATCTTTGGTCGTATTATGCCTACAAATGCATGTACAAAAAACCCGCAGCTTATGATTTTGTTCAAAAAACTATAAAAGCATAGATTGTTTTACTATTTTAAGGCTTGAGCGTTCACTAAATATACAAAATATAAATTAATAGATATCTTCCCCTCAATATTCTGAAGGTATTTAAGCATCAGCATTCAAAGTCAGATAGGTATTTTCCCAACGATTGCCTGAAAATGAGCCTTCAACCAATTGCACATAGCGACCATGCACCTGATCTATCGCAATACAATCATCTACCTCTAAGACCCGATCGGTATGTTGTTTTTGCCAGTGCTGGGCAAAATAGGCTTTACCACGCTGTTTTGCCACCATTGGATTTTGCGCCACCACCAGTACATAACGATGTAACTCGCCAAACTCACGCGGATCATATCCACCTAAATTAATTAAATACAGTCGGTTTTCTGCCTGATTCGGCTGCGCATCGGTAAATTTTAAATAGTAGGATTTACCTTCAAACTCAACACCATTAATTTGCGCCCATGCGTCAATATGCAAACCTTTCGGTTCTGCAAACCAAGCCTGCTTGAGTTGCGGATAGGTCTGTTCTAAAGAATCACCTACCGCAAGTACCACATCATGCACTTCGGTATTGGCTCGCGCATGACGTCCGCCTAACATCACGATAAATAAACTGGGCATATCCGACTCCTGCGCAAATATCCTAAGCTTGATGGCTTTTATGGTTGATGATTTTTAAGCATGATTGTTTAAAGTAGCGAGAATTTTTCAATCCTCCAAATAAAAAATCGTGCCGAATTGCTTCAGCACGATTGAATTGAAATGTAGCATACTTTATTTCAAGCAGCTTACGATTTACATATCCACCATTTCCACGCCATCAATGCGGGCAACAGTCATTAAGTCTTTATCACCACGACCTGAAACAGTCGCAATAATGATTTGGTCTTTATCCATCGTTGGTGCAAGCTTGCTCACATAAGCCATAGCATGCGAGCTTTCTAAAGCAGGAATAATCCCTTCGATACGGGTTAAATCACGGAAACCTTGCAAGGCTTCTTGGTCATTGATTGGCACGTAATCGACACGGTGCATATCTTTCAGGAAGCTGTGCTCTGGTCCTACACCTGGATAATCCAGACCTGCAGAAATAGAGTGGGTTTCAATGATCTGACCTTGTGCATCCGACATTAAATAAGTACGGTTACCGTGTAATACGCCCACGTGTCCTGCATTCAATGGTGCAGAGTGTTTGCCTGTTTCAATGCCTAAACCTGCAGCTTCGACACCGTACATTTTCACTTCGGCATCGTTCAAGAATGGATAGAACAAGCCCATGGCATTAGAACCACCGCCTACACAAGCTACTAATGCATCAGGTAAACGACCTGCCTGCTCTTGAATTTGACGACGTGCTTCACGACCAATAATAGATTGGAAATCACGTACCAATTGTGGATACGGATGTGGGCCTGCCACAGTACCAATCACATAATACGTTGAATCGACATTGGTCACCCAGTCACGCATAGCTTCGTTCATGGCATCTTTTAAGGTTTTAGAGCCACTTTCTACAGGTACAACAGTTGCCCCGAGTAAGCGCATGCGGTACACGTTCATGGCCTGACGCTTCACGTCTTCTGCACCCATGAACACCACACATTCCAAGCCTAAACGAGCGGCAATGGTCGCGGTTGCTACACCGTGCTGACCTGCACCTGTTTCGGCAATAATGCGTTTTTTACCAGATAGTTTTGCCAACAGTGCCTGACCAATGGTGTTGTTCACTTTATGTGAGCCAGTATGGTTCAAATCTTCACGTTTTAAGTAAATTTGTGCACCACCCAACTCTTTTGACCATCGCTCAGCATAATACAAAGGACTAGGACGACCTACATAGTAGGCGAGATCGCGGTCGAATTCTGCCAAAAACTGCGGATCATCTTTCATGCGGAAATACAATTTCTCTAAATCTTGTAAAGCCGCCATCAGCGTTTCTGACACAAAACGTCCGCCATGGATACCAAAATGCCCTTTTGCATCTGGGAATTGGGTATAGTCAATCACTGAGTTATTGTGATTTGTACTTTGCTGATCCACGTTGGACTCCTTGCATGAAGTTTTCTATGAGTTGTTGGTCTTTAATACCTTTTGCAGACTCAACTCCGCCACTGACATCAACGGCATAGGCTTGAGTCGTCTGAATTGCATCTTCAATATTTTCAGGGTTTAAACCACCCGCCAAAATTAAAGGAATATCGAGTTTGGGGAATTTTGACCAGTCAAAACTGTGTCCTGTTCCACCTTTGAGTTCAGGATGCCACGCGTCTAATAATACTGCGCTTGCACCTGCTTGTTGATAGCTTTTTATCGCATCTAACACATTTAAATCAGGTTTGACCTGAATGGCTTTGTACCATCGACGTCCAACTTGCTGTGCTATTTGCTGACATTGCAAGGGTGTTTCATCACCATGAAATTGCAGAATATCTAAAGGTACTTGTTTCAGTACAGCGGCTATTTCTTCTGCCGTTGCATTGACAAATAAACCAACCACTTGCACATAAGCGGGAATGTGTTGCAGCAAGCCTTGTGCTTGCTCAATGCTCACATTGCGTGGACTTGGAGGATAAAACACCAAGCCAATTGCATCTGCACCCGCATGCACCACACTGTTTATATCTTGAATTCGCGTGATTCCGCAAATTTTGGCACGGGTACGCATCGTTTTGGACTCTAATCCTGATTTTCAATCTTCATTTTGCTGATCTTGCTGTGCGTGACTTTAAAATTGTCTGTTCACACTCACAGAATCAGATATTGGGGCGAATCATTGTAATGCAATTTTAAGGGGTTGAGTGAAGTTCAGGCGGATTATTCTGCATTTCCGTTGTTTAAATGGCATACAGACTTTATACTTCGCGCAAATGCAACGAGTCCTAGCTTTGAGCTTTAGGGAAGTTGGTGAAAGTCCAACACTGCCCCCGCAACGGTAACCATGAAACGTATATCAATTTAAATCTTATGATTTACACCACTGTATGAACAATATGGGAAGGTGGATATATAGCGAAGCAATCATAAATTAGAAGATGCTTGGCACATTGAAGTCCGGAGACCTGCTTGTTGTGCCCTTAACTCAATCATTCACGTGGGGTGAATGTATGGAGCAAAGTCATGTCTACTCTTTTTCAGCCTACTGCTTTAGTGGGCGCAATTGCGCTTGCAATGGGTTTTTCAACTTCAGTTTTTGCTGCAGAATCGCAAGATCAGCGTGTGGTGAATGCTGCTTTAGATACGCTTGTTGTTACTGCTTCACGTAGTGAACAAAATATTAAAGATGTTCCTGCGCGGATTAATATTATTGAGCCAAAGATTTTGGAACAATCGCCAATTGCTTCTTTTCCTGATTTACTAAAATACAATGCTGCCATCAACATGGTTCAAAGTGGTGGTATGGGGCAACTTGCCGATATTTATTTGCGTGGTACTGAATCAGACCATACTTTGATTTTACGTGATGGTATACGATTAAATAATGCATCTTCGGGTACAGCAAATCTTGCTTTTATTGACACCACAGATATCAAACAAATCGAAATTCTAAAAGGTCCTGCATCTGTTCTCTATGGTACAGATGCTATTGGCGGTGTGATTCAATTGATTTCAAAAAAACCTGAAAAAACAGGTGCCTTTATTACAGGTGAAGTGGGCGAAAACAAAACCTATAAATCCGTCATCGGTGCTGATTTATATGAAGACAGTTTTTATGCTCAAATTCGCGGCCAACGATTAGAATCTGATGCAACAAAAGTAACCAACCAAAAAACTAGCAGCAATGAAACTGCTTCTTTTGATCAAAAAGGCTTTAGTACCAAACTTGGTGTAGAAAAAGAAAACTTTGCAACATCAATTGACTACAGCACAAATAAAGGCACTAGCTTATATGATGCTTATACATTTAACGGTGCATTGCTGAAACAAGACTTTGAAAATGAAATTATCAATCTTCGCGGTCGTATAAACCTGACCGATCAATTTGAACTGAATGCACGTTTGTCTCAATTTACAGATGAAGTCGACCAAAAAGATTCAACCGACTTTGTACATGGTAAAACTCAAGAAGCAGAATTCTATGGTAAATGGAACTTCATGCCTCAGCAGACTTTACTTACGGGTGTGACTCATCGCAATCTCGATGGCGATATTCTATCTTATGGCACACCCTATGATGAAGAAGTAGACTCAACCGGATATTATATTCAGCATCAACTTAACGGGACTAAACTTAATACCCAAGTGGGTGTTCGTGTAGAAGACAATGAAAAATATGGGACGCATACTGTAGGTCAAATTGCTGCTCGGTATCAATTGCTACCATCAACTAGCGCATATGTAAATGTAGGTACAGCATTTAAATCGCCAACCTTGAATGAACTTTATAATTCATGGAATGGCAACCCTAATCTGAACCCAGAAGAAAGCACCTCCTATGAAATTGGTTTTGACCAAAATCTAGCTTATGGCTTGCAAACAGGTTTATCTGCTTACTATACAGAAGTTGAAGATTTAATCGCCTCAGACCGCAATGGCAAACTGACAAATATTCAAAAGGCGACGTACCAAGGGGGTGAGGCTTATTTAGGTTGGCAGCAAGATGATTTATTTGCTAAAGCAACCTATAGTTACGTTAAACCTCAAAATGCTGCAACTCATCAAGATTTAAATCGTCGCCCACGTCAAGGTTTTACCTTAACAACTGGCTTACAAAATGAAATATATGGTATTAGCGCATCTTTGGTCGCTAAATCCAAATCCAAAGATTGGGATAAAAACTATAAGAACCCAGGTTATGCAACAGTTGATGTAAATGCTTTCTGGAATGTAAACCCAAATGTCAAACTATTTACCAATATTCAAAATATTGGGGATGTTGAATACAAGACCGCATACCAAGATCAAGGTTATTACTACATCAACGGCGGTCGCCTCGCTTCAGCAGGTGTAACTTTCCGCTACTAAAACCCGCATAACAACAAAAACTTTAAAACAGCGCAGTTTATGGATAATGTAATGACCGACATTATCCTTTTTTATTGCGCCAGCTTTTATTTCTTACGACCAAGTAAACGCAACTTTCACTTTCAAACAAGGAACGATCATGGGCCACCGTTTAAGCAAAATCTACACCCGCACAGGCGACTCAGGTACAACAGGACTGGGCGATGGCTCACGTGTTGCCAAAGACGACTTACGCATTCATGCACTGGGTGATGTCGATGAACTCAATGCCTGCATTGGCGTATTGCGCTCACAAATTACACATAGCAGCATTCAAGACAAAAACACTTGGGACAAATCGCTCAGCCTGATTCAGCACTGGCTATTCGATTTAGGCGGTGAAGTCTGTATCCCCAATTACCACCTCGTACAACCGCTTGCAATTGAGTACCTAGAACAAGACATTGACCGTATGAATGAAAGCCTGCCAATGCTCAAAGAATTTATTTTACCTGCAGGTACATTGGCATGCAGTTATGCACATCAAGCTCGTGCTGTATGTCGTCGTGCAGAACGCAGTTTAATGACCGTACACAACCGTGATCAAAATATTCAGGCACCGTCTTTGCAATTACTGAACCGACTGTCTGACTGGCTATTTGTCGCATCTCGCAGCTTACAACGTGCCGAAGGAGGCAGCGAAGTGTTATGGCAAAAGAACATCAATGACAGTATCGACAACTAACATTACAAGCTAAAATCGGAAACTAAAATAAAGCCCTGATTTTGCATCTAAAAAATCACGTCGGATGCTGCTTGAAATTTCACACCATCCGACCAAAATAAGAGATGTCATCTCTTTGTCACGTCGTACTTGCAAAATGAAAGCAAACTTTCAATTCATGGGCACATTATGCGCATAATTGGTCATCGTGGTGCGCGTGGCGAAGCGCCTGAAAACACACTCGGTGGTTTTGAATACATTCAGAATATTGGCATTCGTGCGGTTGAGTTTGATGTGCGTCAACTCAAAGACAATGCCTTAGTGGTTATGCATGATGATCAATTCATTCGCACCACAGGACAAGACAAAGCACTGTATGAATGTAGTCTGGAAGATTTAAACCATTATAACCATGCGGTGATGTGGTCGGACTGGAATAAAGTCGAAACCACGCCCCTACTCAATCAAACCATGACCATTATTCAAAATTTTGATCATATTGAAGTAGAAGTCAAAGCGGTCAACTCGCATGCCGCTGCCGAAAAAATTACCCAAAGTTTAGAGCAACATTTGAAGGGTTTTGAACACAACGCCATCATCACCAGTTTTGATCCGAAAATTCACTGGGCTTTGCAACAACAAAAATCACGCTTTAAACGCGGTTTATTGGTTGAAGATGATCTGCAATATCAAGCCATTGATCAGGCTTTAGAATTAGGTTGTTGCCAAATTGGTTGGATGAACGAACTCGCAACCGGTGCGCTCATTCAAGCCACACAACAGGCCAAACTGAATATCAGCGTTTGGACAGTCAACCAGATTGAACGCGCCAAACAGCTTAAAGATTTGGGTGTTCAAGGTTTAATTACCGATTATCCTAAACTGATGATGCAACACTTGTAAGCGGTAACCTTAAGCATATTGATGAATAAATAAATGATTTATCGTGCTTGTTTGGCTACCGTATATCATATTTCCGTAAAATCTCGCAGATACCATTATATTCTGTTACCACCCAGTACAATACAACTGTACAATAATGCTGTGATCGTGAATACGCTCATGCTAATATGCGAAAAAATTAATCCCTAAAAAATTTAATACTATGATTTCAATCTATAGATCGGTCATAGCGTTATAACGGATTAAGCGTCCATTTATACCTCCCAAGGTTCTAGGAGTGCTGTTGGAGATGAATGCTCCCTTACCCAAAGCCCCAATCAACTGGATTGCCATCTTTGCACTGGTTTTCTTACCTATTGTTGCAGTGATCGCGATTCCTTGGTATGCCTATCACCATGATTTTAGCTTAGCCGCTTGGATCAGCATGTTTGTATTACTTGGCGTAAGTAGCTTGGGTATTACAGCAGGTTATCACCGTTTATGGGCACACCGTGCTTATGAAGCTACCCTTCCCTTGAAAATCATTTTAATGATTATGGGAACATTTGCCGTTCAGAACAGTATTTTGTTCTGGGGTTCAGGTCACCGCACCCATCACCGCCATGTTGATGATGTCGAAAAAGACCCATATTCAATTAATAATGGTTTTTGGTTTGCGCACATGGGCTGGATGCTACGTGACTACCCTGCCGCAGAGCCAAACTTTAAAAATGCGCCAGATTTGTTAAATGACAAACTGGTGATGTTCCAACACAAATACTATATTCCGCTCGTAATTGCAGTTCACGTTGGCATTTTGGTGCCAATTGGTTGGGCTGTGGGCGATATGTGGGGCGTGTTGTTATTGGGCGGTTTAATGCGTCTGATTTTAAGCCACCATGTTACCTTCTTTATTAACTCGCTGTGCCACATGTGGGGTTCGCGTCCTTATACTGACGAAAATACCGCGCGTGATAACTTCTGGTTAGCAATTGCCACTTGGGGCGAGGGTTATCATAACTATCACCACATTTTCCAGTATGATTATCGTAATGGCGTAAAATGGTGGCAATATGACCCAACCAAATGGTTAATTTGGTCATGCTCGAAGTTGGGCTTAGCGAAAAACTTACGCCGTATTCCAAGCTTTAATATTAAAAAAGCAGAATTGGCGATGCGTTTTAAATATGCAGAGCAAGACTTGGCGGTCTATGGACACAATGTAAATGATGACATTGGCCAAGTTAAAAGCCGTATTTCGCAAGAATATGATGCCTTTACCCAAACCCTGAACGATTGGGCAAAGTTAAAAGAGCAAGAAATTCAGGCGAAAAAAGCTTCTGTAGCAGAAAAAATTCACCAAATGGATGACAAATTGAAAGTTGAATTCCAGTTGGTTGAACAGCGTCTTTCACACCATCGTGAAACCTTGAACTTGCTGATGCGCAACCTGAAAAAGAATCCTGTATCTGAATAAACCTCTGTTCTGATGCACTGCGAAAGCCCTGACCTGTTCAGGGCTTTCTGCATTTTTAGACTACAGTTTTTAAAGTCCAAGTTTGCTATAGTGAAACTCACTTTGTGCCAAGCGCTTCATCATCATGCAATTTAATCCACGTTATCCGACCCTGCCCGCCCGTCTTTATCACATGCAGCAGCCTTTACCTTTAAAAGGTACAAAAGCAGGACACTTTAATGCAGCCTTGGCAAAAGAACTGCAATGGACAGCCGAAGAACAACAGCAATGGGTGGAAATTTGCAGTGGTCAAAAGACGTTTAAAGAATTTCCTGCTTTGGCAATGGTCTATGCAGGACATCAATTTGGTCAGTGGGCAGGTCAATTGGGAGATGGACGCGGTTTACTCATTGCGCAAGTTTTGGACACACATCAACGTACAATCGACCTGCATTTAAAAGGTGCGGGGGAAACGCCTTATTCACGTATGGGCGATGGACGTGCCGTGTTACGTTCAGTGATTCGTGAATATTTGGCAGGTCATGCTTTAAATGCGCTGGGTGTGCCATCAAGCAATGCTGTTGGATTTACCTCATCCACTCAAGGTGTACAACGTGAAAAATTAGAACTTGGTGCAATGCTATTACGCACATCAGACTGTCATATTCGTTTGGGGCATTTTGAATGGATCAATCAGTATCAACCTGAATTACTGCCAGAGTTTGTGCAAAAGTGTATCGAATGGCACTATCCAGAATGCTTGGCAGCCGAACAGCCTGTACTCGCCTTTGCTACACAAGTCATTCAACGTACTGCTGTTATGATTGCCAAATGGCAATTGGTCGGTTTTGCACATGGCGTAATGAATACTGATAATTTAAATATCACAGGTTCAACACTCGATTTCGGCCCGTATGGCTTTATGGAGCGTTTTCGTCCCAACTGGATCAACAATCACTCAGACTATCAGGGACGTTATACCTACCAACAACAACCAAGCGTGGCGCACTGGAATTTGTGGGTCTGGTTGAACAACTTAATTCCGCTTGAACAAAACCCAAATCAGAAAGAACACTGGAAACAAGCACTGGCAGCATGTTTAGAGCATTTTGAACCCACTTTTTTGGAGCATTATAAACTCGGTTTATGTGAAAAAATGGGACTGCCAAGCTTCCATAAAGACAGTTTTGACTGCGCAACCAACTTCTTACGTATTTTGCAAAGTGAGCAACTGGATTACACCCAGAGCTTTATCCGCCTACAAAATAAACAATATACTGAAATACTGGATGATTGTTTGGATCGTCGTCAGTGGGAAAGCTTTTTGGCGCAGTATTTACAAATTCGTGAACATCAGTATACCGATGCCTTAGATACTGCTATGCAACAGGTGAACCCTCAGTATATTTTGCGCAATCACATGGCACAAAAGGCGATTGAGCAAGCAGAGCGTGATGATTTTTCAGAAGTTGAGCGTTTATTTAACTTGCTCAGCCAACCCTATATTCAGCAAACAGCATTGGAAAAACCTGAAGATTTAGCACCTTTACCAAGTGATGTGCCAGAAGTGATGGTGAGTTGTTCATCTTAATACTGATGCACTCGCCAAAGGACGTTTAGAATTCCAACAAAGTTATACACATTTTCTGTGGAAAAAGCTGTGGTTATCCACAGGATAAACTTTTCGGGGAAAATAAGTGGCACAAACACCGTCATCTATGCATCAAATCGCAGCAAGGGTTGCAACACAATTGCCTGCGGTTAGCCTGAGCGAACCTTTTGGTGATGGCTGCTTGGTGCATAAAATTTTCGATAAAGTATTTATGCTGAGTCTGTATTTAAATGGTCATGCCATCATCAATCTAAAAGTTAAACCTGAGCATGGTGCGATGTTACGTGATTTTTATCCTTATATTCGTGCGGGCTGGCACATGAATAAACAACATTGGATTTCAATTTTTGCAGATGACAATTTAGATGAGCAATTGGTGCAAGATTTGGTCTTAAACTCGTATGAATTGGTGGTCGCAAAATTAAGGAAAGTAGAAAAACAACGGGTTGGGCTAATTAAAGCATTTCATACAAAATCACCCTAATATTCTTCTTTTGGAATCATTATATCTCACACCTATTTAAAGAAAAAAATATAATAAATAAGTTTTACCATTGATATTGTGCAAATAAATAGGCTTCCATTCTATGCGCTTGATTTGTGTTTAAATTATCCGTCAAATACTTCATTCCAATATTTTCATGCCTAAAAGAAACACCTAAGCTTTTGGTTTGTGGCTCAAAATGTAGACCTAATTGCAATGAGTCAGGTTGCCATAAAAAGTGCATTTGCCATAAACTTGTGAACGGGTTAGAAAAACTACTAACTCCTAATTGGATTTCTGAATGAATATTGTAAAGTAATTCGGTCGAAATTTTATATGGAATTTTTTGCTTATAACTCTTATCTGTAGCTACTGTGCCGGTTAAATTAATTCGAGGTCGAGAGTTTTGATCAAATGTTGCTTGGTATTGGCTATAGGGAGCTTCATCCCAATACATATAGCTAAAAATATCCTCCAATTGGAATTTCAAGTACCATTTTTCTAACCACTCCCCTTGTAAGGTAAGATCTAAAGCATAACCATAACCTTCTTTTGCTCTAAAATCTCCAAGACCTAACTCATCCTCTTTTAATGCTGGCTGGTCATAATAATAATTAAGTTGTCCATTCAACCATTGCACACGGTCTGCTAAACGAGGCATTAAATTAGTTTCACCAAAAGCATTAAATTGACCGTCTACAAAATGTCGACCATATAATGCACTTACACCGGCTGTAAGTATCCAATTTGATTGGGGCACCCAGTCATATGCTATACGTGCGCCAATACGCTCTAAATGTTGTGCATGTAGTGTTAATTCATACATACTCTCTGCATCTAAAGGCAAATCATTTTCAATTTGGTAATAAAGCTTTGCCATATCTGGACTAAATTTTAAAATGTAATCATAACGCCACAACCAACCTAAATTCCATTGATCTTGTTGCACAGAAAGCTGCATCAAACCATGAGCAAAGGCGTACTTGCCACTTTTAAAATCAGGATCTTGCCAATCATCTAAAAAAGCATCAATAGCAATAGGCTCACTATATAATGACGCATCCGCTCGATATTCCACGCTCGCAGCATAGGTGAAAACTGAAAAAAAACATAGAATTAAAAATAGATATTTCATAAAAAATAAAATGGTTTCTTAATTTCAGAAAAATCTATTTGTATAGACATCACTGTATCAAGAAACCATTTCCTTATAATATTAAGGAGCTATAACAAGAATCTGATTATCAACAAATGAAGCGATATAGTTTCCTGTTGAGTTTTTTGTCACCTTACCTTGAGATTTTCCATTTACCATAATATCTGCCTGAGTAAATGTATCAATATTTTCAATAGTGACCGAAGCACCTGTTTTATTTTTAATAACAGCAGATAAAAATGGTTCAGCATTCAACTGTTGTGCTACTAGATTAATATCTAGTACAGACTTATCTACGGCAACTTCAATATTCGCTGTTCCCTTAGTGAGTTCTGAACGCTTTGCATTTACACTTAACACAAATGGTTTTGTCGTAGCTTGAGCACCTTTTAAATTACCAGCTAATTTAAGATATACGCTTGCATCCATAAAATTATCTGGTGTTTCTACAAGAATATTATAAACTTTATTAAAATCATTATTTAAGTTTAACTTTGCATCTAGTTGAAGCAATTCATCATTGAGATCAAGACTACCTTTTAAAATAATTTCTGCAGGTATTAACTGATCATAACTAGCTACGCCATCAGTCAACTTTGCAACTTTAGCTTGAGCTGAAAACTCAGTCAAAATAGCAGTTAATCCTTCACTTTCAAACTGTACATTTAAAAACTTTAATTGAGCATTTTGTGGTAATTCTTCTGCAGCTCGCTCATCCATTTTCATTGCATCCGCATACGTTACTGCAATTGCACTGGTGTTACTAAAACTTAATTTTGCTTTTTTATTATTAGCTAAGTTTTGTACTTCTAAAATACTGTTAGCACCAATTGTCGCATTTAAAGTAGTATTTACCTGATCTAAAACAGGTTCCTCAACTGTAAAATTACCTACAGTAATAGCCATTTCATCACCATAAATAGCATATTCTGGATTTGAAAACCAACCATCAGGCCAATTATCTTGTTGAGCTTTATCAAAATCAAAATTCTGAAAAGTTTCAGCTTTTAATGTACCCGATACTTTTACACTATTTGCACTCGTTACCACCTGCAACGTATTATTTTTTATGTTGTACTCTTGAGTAAAACCACCTAATGCTAATAATTTTTCTAAATCTTTGGCTGTATATGTTTTATTACTCCCACCCGCATCTGCCTGTGCCAAACGTACTAATGTAATAACAATATCCGCAGCGTCAATCAAATCACTTGTTGTACCATTAATCGCCTGTATTGGTTGTTGATAACGTTCACTAATATCAGCAAAGCCATCATAATACGCAACAATATTATTTACCGTCTGAATCAACTCTTTTGCATTAGACAAATCATTGGCTGGTTGTTGAATGACACTACCATCTGCAGGATTTTTGGGTGAAGTGTCACTTCCACCACCACCACCACAAGCTGTCAAAATTAAGGCACAAGACACAGTTAAAATCGTTTTTTTCATCATGAGTTTCCCTCTAAAATAATTGTTATAAAAAAACGGTTGAAAAATATCACTTTTTCAACCGCTTAACAATATATTATAAATATATCTTTTATTCTAAATCACTCTTCAGGATACTCAAAACGATAGCCCACACCATACACCGCCTGAATCCATTCATGACGATTTCCCGTTTCGGCAGCGTCAGAAATTTTACGGCGCAAGTTTTTAATGTGGCTATCAATTACACGATCTGCCACTTCAAAACTGTCTGGGTTAATATGGTCTAGCAACTGCGCGCGTGAATACACCTGCCCGACATGCTCTAAAAACAATTCCAATAAACGGAATTCGGTTGGGGTCAAATTCAAGGTTTTTTGTTGATACCAAATGCGCTGCTGTGCTTTATCCATACGGAATAAATCATTACTTTCTGGCTCATTTTTACGTTCCAGACGGCGCAATACTGCCTGCACACGAGCCACCAACTCTTTCGGGCTAAAAGGCTTACACACATAGTCATCTGCGCCCATGTTTAGACCTAGTACCCGATCAATTTCTTCAGTACGTGCCGTGACCATAATAATAGGCACATCGGACTGTTCACGCACTTTGCGGCAAATGGTCAAACCATCCATACGCGGAATCATCAAGTCTAAAATCATCAGGCTCGGTTTACGCTGCAAAAAGCTGTCATAGGCCTCTTGTCCATCATGAAACATACTGACTTCAAATCCAGCAGCTTCTAAATAATCTCGCACCAACTGGGCAAGTTCAATTTCATCTTCAACCAGCAAGATATGTTTCATGCACGATTCCTTAAAGTCCTTCAAGATTTGATTGTTTTGGGAAAGCTTAATTTGCAGCGTAAACCACCCAACGGTGAATGTGCAAAACTTAACTCTCCGCCCAATGCTTTGGCAATTTTGACCGATAAAGCCAGACCTAAACCTGTCCCACCTGTGGCGCGTGTACGTGAATCATCGGCACGATAAAAACGCTCACCCAAACGTGCCAACTGTTCATCACTTAAACCAAACGGACTGTCATCTACATATACTGTCCATTCTGTTGCACTTTGACTGGTGTGAATATGCACCTGCCCACCCGCTTCGGTATAACGAATACTATTACTGAGCAAGTTGAGCATAATTTGTTTAAAACGGTCTATATCCAATTGTAATTGCGTGCCTTCACCCGACACGATCAAGTCCAACTGCGCCTGTTCAAATTTCGGCTTAAAGCTTTCGATTTCCTGCTCAATCACTTGCCATGGATCAATGCTCGAGAAATAGCATTTCAGCTGCATGGCTTCGGCTTGCGCCAAGTCCGATAAATCCTGTGTGAGTTTTTTCAGATTATTGACCTGATGCATCATCGCAGCCAAATGCTCTGGTGTGGCTTTGCGGATACCATCTTGCATGGCTTCAATTTGCGCCTGCAACACCGCCAATGGCGTTTTTAATTCATGCGAAGTATCTGCCACCCACTGACGACGTGAAGTTTCATGTTGATCTAAAATCACCGCCAAATGATTCAATTCGGTAGATAAATCACCCAACTCATCATTACGATTGACCTTGACCTGATGCTGATAATGGCCTTTGGTTAATTCACGTGTGCCATTTAATAAGCGCTGAATTGGCTTTTTAAAATAGGTCGCCAACAATAAGGCAGCAATCAAGCTCGCCAAAATACTTAAAGCATAAGCCAATAATAAATAACGAGTTTGTTTACTAAAAAAATTAATACTTAAAGCATCTTCCTGATCTAAAACAGGTTTTAAGCCCAGATAACCCACGATTTTTTCACCGACCATAATTGGACGATAGGAAATTTGAGTTTCAGCAGGCTCTCCCACTACAAATTGCCGCTGTGCATCATATAAAGATAGACGCGAACTCAAACCCAAACGGTCAGGCATCGAAATAAATTGTTTTTTCCCTGAAGATTCTGTCGTGTTGTTTTGCCCTTCATTTTTACGATCTGAACGGAAAGCATTTTGATTGGCACTTAAAGGAAAGACCAAACCTTCAAATGGCTGAAACTGTGAAGGTAAATTCAGTTCTAACCAGCGAAGTTCTGCGGCATTGGCTTGTCGTTTAGCTAGATCAGGCTCGACCACACTTGGGTTTACATTGGCGAGGGTGTGTTCCTGAAAATAACGCTGCTGCAAAGCAATGTCATACTGACGACGCAACCACCACCGCGATAAACGGTCATAATCATCGGGCGCAGCTTCACCTTCAATTTGGAGAATTTGCGCCTGAATGGCATTGCCCCAATCGTGATATACCGCATAGACTTCTGCCAAGTTTTGAGTGAGCAAGTCCAGCTTTTGCATTTCGACATCGGCCACATATTTGCTGAAGTTTCGCTGCATATTGACATGCAATACCCCCAAGCTGACCGTGGTAATCAGAAAGGTCGTCAGCAGCACTGTTAAGAACAGGCGTAATGCGATGGGTATACGGCGAATTTTCAAAAGCGCAATCTCAGCTTTTTTGTCGATTTTGAGCATTGTAACCAACAGTGCTAGAAAAAACTCTCCATTGTTTCTTCATCTTTATTATTTAATCTTTAATCATCCAAAATCACATGCTCTTGTATGGGGGAATTTAGAATGAATAAGATGATAAAAATTGCTTTGGCCACTGCCAGCGTTTTATCTGTAGGTGCGTTGACTGCCTGTCAATCCACCCAAGCACCAAAAGATATGAAGCAGTCGCAATATATGCATGGTCATTATCAAAAAGACCGTCACATGACGCCTGAACAACGCAAACAATTTGAAAAAATGCGTACTGAACGTAAACAAGTCATGCAAGACATTAAAAAAGCCTGCGATGGCAAAGTGGTGGGTTCAGTAGTCCAAGTCAAAGCAGGTGAGCAAACACTACAAGGCACATGTGCGATTACATTTAAACCGAACCGTGATAAAATGAAACGTGGTGAACATCGCCCAATGCGTGGCGATCAGGTCGATCGTGGTGAATTCCGTGGCATGCATATGCAACGTGGCGAACCACTAACCGATGCGAAACGTGCTGAGTTAACCCAGCAATACGATCAACGTTTAGCTGAACGTCAAGCGCGTGAACAAGCTGCGACCAAAGCCTGCCAAGGTCAAACCCATGGTAAAGCCGTGCAGCTAAAAGTCGGCACACAAACAATAGATGGCAAATGTATCGTTCACTTCCAGCCTAACGCACCTGTTTCAGCACCGGATAAGGCTGCTTAAGCCACTCTAAAAAGCATAAATAGATAAAAAAGGCGCAAATTGCGCCTTTTTTATTGGACATATCTCTTTACGCTTTTTGACTATTTGTATCATTTCAAATTCAGCAAAACTATTTACACTCAAACAACTTAGCCATTTCAAGGTAAAAATCTTTGACTTTACAGTCACCAAGAAATGCTATGCAGATGCTTGTACCGAATTAGAAGATGTTGCACGATTACAGCCATTCCAACATGGCATGTCTGAGAAGGCATGTGCTGAAATCCATTTAAAATATAACGCTGGTCAAACCAGTATTGAGGAAACCGATATGCCACAATACAAAGCGCCTTTACGTGATATGCAATTCGTTTTGCATGAATTATTAAATGCCGAAGATCACTATGCAAAATTACCTGCATTCCAAGAAAACGTAAGCCGTGAATTGGTTGACCAATATTTGGAAGCTGCAGCAGATTTCTGTGAAAATGAACTTTCTCCAATCAACCAAAGCGGTGACCGTGAAGGTTGTACTTGGAATGATGGCGTGGTGACTACACCAACGGGCTTTAAAGAAGCGTATCAAAAATATATCGAACTTGGCTTCCCGTCTCTTTCTGCTGAAGAACAATACGGCGGTCAAGGTCTACCTGTTTCTCTAGGAAACGTGATTTCAGAAATGGTCGGTACAGCAAACTGGGCATGGGGCATGTACCCAGGTCTTTCTCATGGTGCTGTACGTACTTTAGAACACCACGGTTCAGATGAACAAAAAGCAACCTATCTGCCAAAGCTTGTTTCAGGTGAGTGGACAGGTACCATGTGTTTAACCGAATCTCATGCAGGTTCTGACTTGGGTATTATCCGTACTAAAGCTGAACCTCAGGCCGACGGAAGCTATGCAATCTCGGGCGAGAAAATCTTTATCTCTGCTGGTGAACATGACATGGCAGAGAATATCGTGCACATCGTATTGGCACGTTTACCTGGTGCACCTAAAGGAACTAAAGGTATTTCTCTGTTCATCGTTCCTAAGTTCAACCTCAATGCTGACGGTTCTGTAGGCGAGCGCAACGGCGTACGCTGTGGTTCAATCGAACACAAAATGGGGATTCATGGTAACGCGACTTGCGTGATCAACTTTGATAACGCGAAAGGCTTCCTAATTGGCCCTGAAAACCGTGGTCTAAACTGCATGTTCACGTTCATGAACACTGCACGTATCGGTACAGCGGTACAAGGTCTTGCAGCATCTGAAGGTTCTTTCCAAGGTGCGTTGACTTATGCCAAAGACCGTTTAGCAATGCGCTCACTTTCTGGTCCGAAAGCTCCTGAAAAAGAAGCAGATCCAATTATTGTGCATCCTGCTGTACGCAATATGCTATTGACTCAAAAAGCGTTTGCTGAAGGTGGTCGCGCACTAGTGTATCTGTTGTCTCTACACGCAGATATCGTTGAACAAGGTGCAACCGAAGAAGAGCGTAAATACTCTGACAACATCTTGTCTTTATTGACGCCAATTGCAAAAGCATTCTTAACTGAAACAGGTTCTGAATCTGCAAAACATGGTGTACAAGTCTTCGGTGGTCATGGCTTCATTTCTGAGCATGGCATGGAACAAATTGTGCGTGATACACGTATTTCATGCTTGTACGAAGGTACAACTGAAATTCAAGCACTCGACTTGTTAGGTCGTAAAGTTTTGGGTACACAAGGTGCAATGTTGAAAGACTTCACCAAAATCATCCATAAATTTGCAGAAGCCAACAAAGACAACGCAGCAATGCAAGAATTTGTTGAACCGCTCGCAGCGCTCAATAAAGAATGGGGCGATTTGACCATGCAAATTGGTATGCGTGCAATGCAAAACCCTGAGGAAGTAGGTGCTGCAGCAGTAGACTACATGTACTTCTCTGGTTATGTAACACTAGCTTACCTATGGGCACGTATGGCATTGGTCGCTCAAGAAGCACTTGCAGCAGGCACAACCGATGTAGACTTCTATAATGCTAAAGTGACGACTGCACGTTTCTACTTCAAGAAAATCTTGCCACGTGTTCGCTCACACGTAGACGTGATTGCAACAGGTGTAGAGCCACTATTTGCATTAGATGCTGAACACTTTGCTTTCTAAGCGAAAATTGAAACTCGCTAAATATTGAACATATTTAGCGGGATATTCAAAATGTTGTACTCTTGAGTACAGAAATTGAGAAAGGACGGTCATAGCATTGACAGTCCTTTTTCTTTATAAATAAAGCATTCTTTCGCTTTAGTGGTCTACAACATTCACAATTGTAGATTACACTGAACTCAACGAATCAAGATTCAAACAATAAACAGGTGAACTCACATGCCAATTTATAATGCCCCACTTGCCGATATGAAATTCATCTTAAATGATGTATTCAATGCAGAACAATTTTGGCAAGCCAATGAAAAACTTGCACATGTTGATACAGATACCGCCAACATGATTTTAGAAAGTATGGCGAAATTTACCCAAGACGTCACTTTACCCCTAAACCGCACGGGTGATGAAGAAGGCGCGACCTATAACAATGGCGAAGTCACCACACCTGCTGGATTTAAAGAAGCATTTAAACAATATGCCGAAGGCGGCTGGATTGGTTTAGGCGCAGATGAAGAATGGGGTGGTCAAGGCATGCCAAAAATGCTGACAGTATTGTCAGATGAAATGCTGTTTGCCACTAACCCATCCTTCATGTTGTATCCACTGCTGTCTGTCGGTGCAGGTATGGCATTAAGCAGCTATGCATCACAAGAACAGAAAGAAACGTATTTACCTAAAATTTACTCAGGTGAATGGTCAGGTACCATGTGTTTGACTGAACCGCATGCAGGAACAGACTTAGGGATTATTAAAACCAAAGCTGAACCAAATGCAGATGGTACATACAACATCACAGGGACTAAAATCTTTATTACAGGTGGTGATCACGACCTCGCAGAAAACATCATTCACTTAGTTTTAGCGAAAACACCAGACGCTCCTGCAGGTTCACGCGGTATTTCTTTATTCATCGTGCCAAAATTCTTGGTGAATGAAGATGGTTCGTTGGGTGAGCGCAACCCAGTAGGTCCAGGCTCAATCGAACACAAAATGGGCATTAAAGCCTCTGCAACTTGTGTGATGAACTTTGATGGCGCCAAAGGTTACTTGGTCGGCAAAGAAAACGAAGGCTTGGCTGCCATGTTCGTAATGATGAACTACGAACGTCTGTCTATGGGAATTCAAGGTTTAGGTGCATCAGAATTTGCCTATCAAAATGCTGCACAATATGCGACTGACCGTATCCAAGGTCGTAGTGCATCGGGTGTAAAATCACCAAACAAAGCAGCGGATAGCATTTTGGTACATGGCGATGTACGTCGTATGCTGCTCAATGCACGTGCCAATAACGAAGCTTCACGTGCATTTGCGGTATATGTGGGTCAACAATTGGATATCACTAAATTCTCTACCGATGCAGAAGCTGTGAAAAAAGCCAATGACCGTGTTGCATTGTTAACTCCAATTGCCAAAGCCTACTTAACCGATACTGCTTTCAATGCGACACTTGATGCGCAAATGTGCTTCGGTGGTCATGGTTATATCCGTGAATGGGGTATGGAGCAATGTGTTCGTGATTTACGTATCGCCCAAATTTATGAAGGCACCAACGGCGTACAATCGCAAGACTTGATTGGTCGTAAAACCATTAAATGTAATGGCGAATTTATTGCAGAATACATTGCAGAAATCCGTGACTTTACCAATGGTTTAGATGCAGACCTCAACTTCATTAAAGATGCAACTTTAGATGCAGCGACTGAAGTTGAATCTGTTACACAATACGTTTTAAATGCAGCCAAAGAAAATGTAGATTTCCCGAACGCAGCAGCGGTTGATTATTTACATGCGGTAGGTTTGCTCAGCATCTCATATATGTTTGCGCGCATTGCCAATGCAGCCAAACAAAAAGAGGGTGAGTTCTATCAAAACAAATTGTCATTGGCACTGTACTTTGTACAACGTATTTTGCCAGAACTAGCTTTACGCATTACAAAAGTGAAAGCGGGTGCAGAAGTGGTAATGAACTTCAGTGAAGATTACTTCACCAACCAGTCTTAATTCATACAGTATCGCAAAAACGCCTGAATCATCAGGCGTTTTTTTATACTAAATTTTATATCCCTATTCTAATTTGTGCATGAAATTTGCATCACCTTTGTTGAAGTCTGAATATCCATACTTAAACAGGAGGTGAAAATGGCAGTACGTCGTTCAAAAATAGATAAAAATATTCAAGCAGTTGAAAGCCTATTAGACAAATATGGCAATTGGGCTGTAGAAAGTTTTCATTATCTTGCGCTCTTTATCATTGGCTGTATGGTCATTTGGTCTGCTGGACATACGGTAATTGATATTTTCACCATCAAACAATATGCCACTATTGATGACATCTTATTGCTTTTTATCTATTTAGAACTAGGTGCAATGGTGGGTATTTATTTTAAAACCAATCACATGCCTGTGCGTTTTTTAATTTATATTGCCATTACCGCACTAACCCGTTTGCTAATTTCAGATATTCAACACGACCATAAAGCTGATCTCGACTTAGTGATTATTACTGGTTCAATTTTAATTTTAGCCGCTGCAATTTTAGTGGTGCGTTTTGCATCTTGGCATTACCCTTCCGTTATTCGAGACAAGCACAGTGAAAAGCCTTTAGCACAAGGCAAAACCCCTCGCCCAGAAGATGATGAATTGGCGTAAAAATCTAAAATAGGTCAAAAAAATGCTTCTAGATACTCAATATCTAGAAGCATTGATGTCTATGATTTCACTTTTTTCTCAACGATTTGCCACCAACACATAACGCCCATGTTCAAAAATCCAGTACATACCTCGTGGCGGAGCGGGTAAACCCAAGTGCTGCCAGTCGGTCACCACACGATAGGTCGAACTTTCAATATGTGCGCTACTTGGCTCACCATTTACCCAACTGTAACTTTGGTGGTTATATTGCACAGTACTTGGCGCATTGTATTGAATATTGATGCCACTACGAATCGTGGGCTGCCCCCACTGCGGCACAGGTCGTTGATGGTATGGATAATGTGGTGGATAGGAATAGGGTTGCTGTGAATGATAAGGTCGATGCTGCGGATAAGCAGGACGATGTTGTGGCGAATAAGGACGATGCTGATCACGCTGTGTATTGACGCCTGTATATCCTGCCCAACGATTGGTTTCGGCCAAGCTCTGCATCGACACACCTAAAAATAGCATGCCACTCAATGCAGTTAAAATCGCCACTTTCATATCTAGCACTCCTATTTTCATATTTTTATTCTAAGCTCAAATTAAGGATAAATAATGAATAAAAAATCAGCAATTTTAAACTTTCATCTCCGCAGATTTCACCGACACGGCTCGCCATTTATGAAATATCTCCAACCCCTATGCTAAGATACATTTTTTTTGAAATTGGATGAAACCTCGTGCCTGAATTAAATTTTGACCGCCTTCATCAGTTTTTCTGCAAAGTTCCGAGTGTACAGCAAGCCCGTGTAGACGCTTATGGTTCAGACGGTCAGCATGCATGGTGGTTCAAATTTCAAATTGATGTAGAACATCCGTTAGCATGGCAAACTGTGCAGGAATTGGGACATGTGCTGAATTATATTTCCAGAGATGAGCGCTTGCCGACTCAATTCTTACCTGTTTCACCGCCACCGTATATGAATGGTGAAGCCAAAGATTTTTTATCGTGGGTAATTCAATGCAACCATCCAGAATTTAGCCCAGATGTGGTTTGTGATTGGTTAGAAGCGCGTTTACCGAATCCTGTGGATGATGAAGCACAATGGAAAATCAAAACCGATATTGCCGAGTTAGATCAAATGAGTGATAAAGATTTGGATGAAATGGTGCCGCCAAATCCTGTAAAGTAATATTCGGGTCTAAAAAATCCCTCTTTAAACAAGAGGGATTTTTCTAGGAATATTACATCTGACTGAAAAAGTTTAAAGTCAGAATGTCGATAAACCACTCCACTCCATAAAGCGATACAGCGCATATTTCCACTTCGACTCATCGGCATAAACCGCATAATCCACACTCATATTTTTACCCTCAAGGTTTGACCATGCGGTATTAAAATAGTGTTGAGCATCCTGAAATACAGGGTCTTGCACCTGTCCGACCACACGCAAGTTGCTTTCTAAATTATAGTTTTTTAAATTACGTGCGGTGAAATTAGCAGAACCTAAAATCAACTCAGCCTGTGTGGCATTCGATTTCATCAGCATTTTATTGTGGCATTGCTCACCTTGGGTATTACACCAACGTACCTTCACCCCTGCAGCATGTAATTCTGCCGCCACCTGTCGGTTTGGAATGCCATTTTTTTCACGTCCAAAAGCATCTTTATTCGGGTCGAGTAATACCCGCACCTGTACGCCACGTTGCTGTGCAGCAATCAGTGCTTTGATGATTTGTCGCTCCGATAAATAGAACATTGCCAAATCCAGATGTTCTTGCGCTTTGGTCTGCCGAATCAGTGTCAAACTGGCCTCTAAAATGGCTTGTTCAGTGAGGACTTGCACTTGAGGATAGGACGAATCTGCCTCAAACTCTCCCACAATCACCCCAGACACATTGCCTTGCGACATACGTGCTACGGCTTGTTCAGTCTGCAAAATATCAACCGCTGTATTGCCTGTGACCACTAAGGCAATATTAGAATGACGCGAACTACCATCATGCGGATTCAATGAGGTCACCAACGCTTTCCAACCTTCGGTGGTATCAACCACCATGGTTTTACGATGATTGGCTTTAAAATTGAACAGACTAAAATAACTGCGCAAGGTAATTTTATCTTGCCCGAAAGGACTTGGTAGCCAACCTTTTTCTGCATTATTTGGAATACCCTGACAGCAGAGATACCAAAAACCTGACCACAATGGATTCGATGCCCGTAAAGGCGTTAAATCGGTTTCAATCACATCAATGCCTGCTTGACGCAATTGACGATAATGCTCAGGTGCAATACCGCCATATACTGAGTTAATTGGGTCTGTAATGACCTTAATTTCAATATTTGGCTGCAGCTGACGTTTATGAATTAAAGCATCGGTGAGTTGCTGTGTCAGTGGCTGATGCTGCTGTTTAGATGTTCCCACTTCAGGATTAAACAAGAACATATCCAATACAATCGTGCTTTGTGCTGCATCAATCAGCTCTAAAATTTCATTAAAAATTTGATGCTGTTGTTGCTGAACACCTTGCGCGTCGATATAGGTCTGATCGGCAATAAATTTAATAGGCGCATGACGTAATTTTCCAGTGTAATTCAGCCCTTCGGGTAATGGTTTTAAGCTGTGGTAGGTCGCAGACGCCAAATAACCTAAAGCCAGAAAACTTATAATAAGTCCCACATACGCCCGAGGCGACCAATTCAATTTTTGATGAATTCGCTGAAAGATACGCATAACAAAAAACCTAGTCCGATGCGCTCAGACTAGGTTTAATTGTTTGGATTTTCAAGAGGATTTCTGTGTTTTCACGCAGACATCCTGCTCAAGGCAAATTGAATTTTAGAAGCCAAATTCCACGCCGACTGTAAAGTTACGACCCACTTGTGGAATATTCGACAAGAACGATGTATGTGAATACACTTCATCATCGAGCAAGTTGTTGGCTTTAAAATACACACGGTAATCTTGTTTGTTGGCATAGTTGCCCGCATAAGCCACACCAACATTGACCATATTATAGCCTGCTGTTTCTTGCTCTAAATAAGCAACCTTGTCTTGTTTGAAGACACGATAATATTCCGCCATACCCGACCAACCATCGGCAAAGTTGGCATCCACTTTAGTCCCCAAACGCCCTGCAGGTACACGTGGTGCATTTTGATTGTCAATTTCACCACGCACATAATCACCAAACACACTGAGTTTATAATCAGGGCTAATCTGATACCCTAGCTTAGCTTCTGTACCATAAAACTTGGCTTTGTCTTGTTGATAATCAATTAAACGGAAAGTTTCTATATGGTCGGTGGTTGCACCATAAATATAGTTATCAAACCAGTTATGATAGACATGCAACGAATAATCCAGTTTGTCAGCTTCATAGTGCAAACCAAGTTCTAAATTATTCGATTTTTCCACATCTAAATTTGCATTGCCACGCTCATAAGTGTTTGTTGCAAAGTGGATGCCATTTGCATAAAGCTCTTGTGCCAACGGTAAACGCTGTTGGTGTGAGCCTGTAAAGGATAGTTTATAGTTCGGTGCAAACTGCCAGTTGGCTGCTGCAGAAGCAGATACGCCCGTATCTGAATAATCTTTTTGCTTCGCATCGACATCAATTTTTTGATGTTCAACCCGTGCGCCGAGTTCAACATGCACATCGCCAAATTGTTTATGCTCTAAACCGAACAAACTATATTTTTGCGTTTTGGTATCTGGCATAGGTACGCTTTCATGAAAATGATCGCCATGTTTTTCTTTCTGTCCGGTCAAATCAATTTTTTGCTGGCTATACTGGGTACCAAACACACCTTCCCAACCCGCAATAGGTTGATGCACCAACTCTAAACGCGCATCATAGCCTTTGCTTTTAAAGTTACTAATGACTTTGTTTTCTTCTAATTCATCATGTTCATAATCGGTAAAGCTGGCATGCGCACGCAGTTTCTCAAAGCCAGCAAAGGGCTGATCAAGCTCAGTACGCAAATCATAACGGTGTGATTCCAAATCAATCCACGGGCCACCATGTGCATGTTCGTGTTCGTCATGTGGATCTGGTTGTGGTGCAGGGTCGTGGCTTCCGCAATGCAATTTATTCCCATGTGGATGGCAATCATGATATTCATGACTATGCCCTGGCAAACCATATTTGTCCTGACGGTTACTGTACGACAACCCCACAAAACCACGGTCATGAATCCATGATCCACCAATATTCACCGTTTGCCCTTCAGCAAAGGTATTGTCTACACGACGTGCTTTATCAAAATGCGTGCCTTTATCATCATGATCATGCGCAGGGTTATTATGTCCATGATCATGATCGTCATGCCCTGCTTCATCATTATGATGCTCTACCCAATAATTGGGAGTGATGTAATCATTGGCTTTACGTTTAGAACCTTCAATACGCAGCGCAAACTGATCACTCAATGCGGCAGTTACACCCGCACTCGCCAGCTTTTCATCGCTACCCGTGTTGTAACGTAAACCTACCTGCCCTTCTAAACCATTATTTGGCATTTGAGTTGGAATTTTTTGATCAGTCACATTGACTAAGCCACCAACCGTTCCTGCACCATAAAGTAATGTTGATGGGCCACGAATAATTTCAACCTGTTTGGCCAAAATTGGATCGACAGTGATAGCATGGTCTGGTGAAAGCATAGACACATCGGCAGTTTCTGAAGCATGTTGCAGCACTTTAACACGTGGGCCATCTTGCCCACGAATGACAGGTCGGCTAGAGCCTGAACCATATTGGTTAGAATAGACCCCTAGCTCATCTGCCATTGCATCACCTATAGTGGTGCTGCGCTCTGCCAACGTTTTCTGATCAATCACATGATCTGCTACAGCGAAATCTGCCGCAGTTTGTACCAAAGGATGTGCTTGTAGCTGAATCGTTTCCAGTTGTGTATTGGTAACATCCGTATTTGCAAATGCTGCTGGATTAAGTACTGCAAAAATTGAAACTGTTATTAAATTCTTATGGAACGCCATGACCCATGCTCAAATTAGTAAAAATAATTGATGTTATAATATAACATTTCATTAACGTTGCAATAAAAAACATTGTTCCTCTGTATTCTCAATTAAGCTATTCATCACAATTTATTCTGATTTTTTATATTCTTTACTTTGAATTGGTATGCCCTTTACGCTCTCACATGCGGTACTTGCCCCACCACTCGCCAAGCTTTCAGGACAACGTCTGCCTATCGCTGCACTCGCTATAGGTACGATGTTGCCAGATTTACACCGTCTGTTTACTTTGCGTCATGATCCCACTCCACATTTATGGTCAGCATTGCTGTATCCAAATTTATTATTGGGTCTTGTCTTTTGTGCGCTGTGGTATTTACTCTATCGCCCTGCATTGTATCGCTTTGTGGGCGTGCATCACCCGTTAAATCTAAACACGATAAAATCTGTACTTGGGTTTGTATGTGGCTTGATTCTGGCCTTACTGATTGGCAATGCCACCCATTTAATTTGGGATGGTTTAACCCATCACGACTTTCGTAGTTTTGCCTTTCAGGATTTTTTAGCGCAATCGGTACAATTAGGCACAGGTATTTATCCGATGCATCGCATACTGCAAATTGGCAGTTCTATTTTGGCGCTGCCTTTTTTGTTATGTATGAGCCTGCATTATTATCGCAAGCATCGACAGCTCAGTTCTGTAAGCACTAAAATTCGCGTTTATGCCATTGCTCTCATTCTCTTGTCGATTGTATTTGGTGGTTTTTCCCTTTGGGATTATGCGCGTTATATCCCCGATGCGACTTGGCAAGCCGAACTGTATTATTTTACGGGACGTGCCATCAATGAGTTTAGCCAAGGGGCATTACTCATGTTCAGTTTAGGTTGTCTGTTATTTTTGTTTTTGGATCGGTAAGGGTAGATAAAATAAAGTCAAAGCTCATCACTTTATCCTGAATCTTGCTGCATTATCCTATTTCAGACACATTCCTTGTAAAAACCCACTGTTTTTGCAGCAGGTTCTTGTAGCCACATGCCCAAAGAGGCATAATCCTACCTTTGCTAAAGGCGGTGCGCTGTTTACGTATTCGCTTCCTTAACCCATATAGTTGGATTTTTAACGCTATGATGCGAACTCATTATTGCGGTTCTTTAACCGAAGCTCAAATTGATCAAACCGTGACCCTGTGTGGTTGGGTACACCGTCGTCGTGACCACGGTGGTGTAATTTTCCTAGACATGCGTGACCGTGATGGTCTTGTGCAAGTCGTGATTGACCCAGACACTCCAGAAGCATTTGCAACTGCAGACAAAGCACGTTCAGAATTTGTATTAAAAATCACAGGTCGTGTACGTCGTCGCTATGCAGGCACAGAAAATGCCAATATGGTTAGTGGACAAATTGAAGTGTTAGGCAAGGAAATTGAAGTTCTTGCAGCATCTGAAACGCCTCCGTTCCCATTGAACGATGAAAATACCAACATTTCAGAAGAAATTCGTTTGAAATACCGTTTCTTGGACATCCGTCGTCCAGAAATGTTAGATCGCTTACGTTTCCGTTCTAAAGTCACCAACCTAATTCGTAACTATTTAGACGATCATGGTTTCTTGGATGTTGAAACACCAATTTTAACACGTGCAACGCCTGAAGGTGCGCGTGACTATTTAGTACCAAGCCGTGTATCTAACGGTAGCTTCTATGCTCTGCCACAATCTCCACAATTATTTAAACAATTGTTGATGGTGGGTGGTATTGACCGTTATTACCAAATCGCTAAATGTTTCCGTGACGAAGATTTACGCGCAGACCGTCAGCCAGAATTTACTCAAATCGACATTGAAACATCGTTCATGAGTGACGATGATATTATGGATTTGATGGAAGGCATGACCGTGAAGATGTTCGATGAACTTCTAGGCGTGAAATTCGACAAATTCCAACGTATGCCGTATTCAGAAGCGATGCGTGATTATGCGTCTGATAAGCCAGACTTGCGTATCCCACTGAAATTGGTAGACGTTGCTGACTTGATGCAAGACGTTGAGTTCAAAGTATTTGCTGGCCCAGCGAAAGATCCGAAAGGTCGTATTGTTGCCCTTCGCGTTCCTGGCGCGGGTTCATTGCCACGTAGTGCGATTGATGAATACACTAAATTTGTAGGCATCTATGGTGCGAAAGGTTTGGCGTATATTAAAGTCAATGAGCTTGAAAAAGGCATCGAAGGCTTACAATCTCCAATTGTGAAATTTATTGAGCCAATCGTGCTTGATTTATTAAAACGTGTAGGCGCTGAAAATGGCGACATCGTATTCTTTGGTGCAGATAAAGCTAAAATTGTAAACGATGCAATGGGCGCACTTCGTGTCAAAATCGGTCACGATTTGAACCTTGCAACCTGCGAATGGGCACCGCTTTGGGTGGTTGATTTCCCAATGTTTGAAGAAACTGATGATGGTAAATGGACCTCTGTGCATCACCCATTCACTTTACCAAAATCAAGCGTTGAAGATGTGAAAAGCAACCCTGGTGAAGCTTTATCTGTCGCGTATGACATGGTATTGAACGGTACTGAAATTGGTGGTGGTTCACTGCGAATTTATACTTTAGAAATGCAAAAAGCGATTTTTGAAGCTTTAGGTATTGAAGAAGAAGAAGCCGAAGAGAAATTCAGTTTCTTATTGAATGCGTTGAAATACGGTGCGCCTCCGCACGGTGGTTTGGCATTTGGTTTAGACCGTTTGGTGATGTTGATGACAGGCGCATCGTCTATTCGTGATGTGATTGCCTTCCCGAAAACCAAGACAGCTGAATGTCCATTGACTCAAGCACCTGCACCAGTTGAGGCGACTCAATTGCGTGATTTGGGTATTCGTTTACGTGAAAAACCCAAAGCAGAATCTCAAGAATAAGTTTTGAGAATGTGAGAAGAACCCTGCAAATTTGCAGGGTTTTTTATTAACTTCAATTTGGATAAATTCCAAGTTGAACAATAAAAATAATAATTACTTTACTTTGTTAATAGCAAAACGATTACACTGCACTATGCTAAACTGCCTAATTATGAATAACATTGAATAATTCAATTTCATACCTCATTTTATTTTGTTTTAAGGCTTCTGATCATTTTTCTTGTGAAACAAGCACGTTCGCGTTCACTGCAAAATTTATGCTTCATTTGTACCTTATATTTTGAGATCGGCTGTCTGATGTACTTAATTTTAAAAATAATATCTGTCTTTCCGTTACGCCTGCTGCAAGCAATTGCAATGATGGCTGCTGGTCTTATTTATTATTTTAATTTATCTATCAAACGCATCACTGCAATTAATATTAAACTGGCTTATCCAAAGCTTTCATCTGCCGAACAAGAACAGCTCATAAAAAAGAGTGTACAAAGTCAATGTCTCAGTTATCTAGAGTTTATTAAATGCTGGGGAATGCCACCAAATTACAGTTTGAATCTGCTAAAAAATGTTTATGGTGAAACGGTTTTAACTGACGCTCTTGCAAATAAAAAAGGAGTTATCGTGGTAGTTCCTCATTTTGGTTGCTGGGAGTTACTCAATGCATGGCTCAGTGTATATACAGCCCCCATGATTATGTATAAGCCGAATAAAAACAAAGGGATAAACCGATATTTACTAGAAGCTCGAGAAAAATTTAATGCCACTTTAGTACCCACCAATGAAACTGGTATTCGTTCTATTTTTAAACATTTGAAACACGGCGGTTTAACAGTCATTTTACCAGATCATTTACCCAAGCCATCTGGTGGTATATATTCTGCTTTTTTTGGGAAAAAGACTTTATCCATCACGCTAGTTTCCAAGCTTGCAGCAAAAACACAGTGCAATATTATTGGATTAAGCTGTATTCGAAGTCCAGATTTAAGATATTTCAATATTCACTGTCAAAAATTGCCAGATGCTATTCTGTCTCAAGATTTACAGCACTCTGTAGACTGTCTAAACCTTTCAATGCAAAATATGATTGATCAAGCACCTGAGCAATATATTTGGTCATACAAGCGCTTTAGAAATTGCTTGGGCAATGTCAATATGTACCGTAAAGAGTAGATTTTTTTAAATACGTTTGCTCTTTTTGCACGTATAAAACCAAGATTTAGGTTATTCAATTGAGATCAATTTTCAACAATGGCATAATAGCGCTTCGTTTTGAGTTTTAAGTTGAGCGTTACTATGGCTATGCGTCCTGCAGTTCGTAATCGTGGCATTATGCTAATTGTATTTGCTGTCGCTCAATGGTTGTTCATGCGTTATATTCTGGCCAATAACCTGTTTGCCTTAGACACCAATGACCGCATTTTGTACTTTAGCTTAAGTTCTATTGGCGGTGCATTTGTGATTTTTGTGGGGCTGATTTATATGGTGTTGGCGGGGAATGCGGATAAACAGTAATTATTAGATCTCTTGCGAAAGTACCCCCCCTGAATATAAATTTCATGAGATATCAGAAATTAGTCCATTTTCAGATTCTGAATTTAACCACTTGGTTAGCGTACTTCGACCTGTATTTTCCAAAAGGCAAAGATTTTAGAAAAAGCAGAATCACACAAAAAGAAATCAGGTCATCCTAATACCTTAAATCCAGAGAATCAGTTGTTATTAACTCCCAATTACTTACGGAACTACAATACTCAATTGGAATTGGAATTGGAATTGGAATTGGAATTGGAATTGGAATTGGAATTGGAATTGGAATTGGAATTGGAATTGGAATTGGAGGCACACTACCATATAGCCAAAAAAAATGTGAATCGAACCATTAAAAATGGTTGAAGATATATTGATGAAATCAAGACGTTTTACTCAGCCAAAACAGCATTGCCACAGCAGATGAACACTTTAGAACGCCCGAAAATCAGAGGTAAGTTCTACAGTAGTAAAAAAGGACATACTCTGGTAAAAGCCTATATGTTAAATAAAAGACACCACGAATGGTGTCTAATGTAAAAAGTCAGTATTTATTTAGGTATGTATTACATAGCATTTTTAAACATAGGAATCAGTAATTTATTTCCATATTCACTTAAATGATCACCATCACGATAAATAGGACGACCTTTATACTCACTAATACATTGTCCTGTCTTACATAATATTATTGAAGGATCTAGAACTTTCACATTACATTTAACAGCACTTCTACTAATAATTTCACGAGTTTTTTTAGATCTTTCCAAATAACTCTCATATGAAATTGATGTTTTTTTGCTCTGATTGTAATATGAGTTTTTCAAAATTCTTTGTGGAACATTAAAACCAAGCTCTGGAATAGGTTGAATAATATAAAGTGGATTGCTTTTTGAAATTTCACATAAAGTTTTTGTTAAATTTTTTTCGAACAAGGTAAATCTATTATACATAGATACGTTTTTCTGGTTTTCAAAATATATTAATGGTTTTGCACCATCAGTAGGTATACGATCTGGATCATTTTCTCCAATTAAATAGTGTGAATATCGTCCTGCTAAAAAAATAGGAATATTTATATATTTGTTTGATAAAATTAAATTCAATCGTTTTTTATTGATCTCAGAGCAGGGGTGATCTTCATAAAGTTCCATGTTATAGATCAAAGGACATGAGCTTGTTGATAATGAAATAATTCCTTCTGATTCTAAATCAAAAATAGAAGCTAGAGACGTTGTTAATGAATCTGCATGACTATCACCAATAATAATTGCTTTAATCTTAGAAGAATTCCCAATAACACATTCATATAATTCATTTTTATCACATTCATAAGGATTGGAGTTGGTGATTTCGCTATTTACAATTTTTTCTGCTTTAGAAAGACGTAACACCATTCCATCAGTAGATTTTACTATATGCCCAAATGCTAAAATAAACAAAAACATATAAAACACTTTAACTTTATATATATCTTTCCATAATGAATATCGAGGGAAGTGAATTTTTTCAATGAATTGATAGCTTAAAAATCCTAGTAAAATCGAAAGAGGAATGCCGTACATCCACCAATCATTGAGTGAAAAAAAGAATCCCAAAACGACTAATGGCCAATGCCATACATAGATAGAGTATGACCATTTACCAATATAATTAAAAATTGAATTGCTAATTAAAAAATTACTCTGATAATTACTCACAATTATTAAATAAGCGCCGATTACAGGAATTAAAGCAATATAACCTGGCCAAGGAGTATCTTTAGAAATCAATAAATATGAAGCTATTATTAGTATTAAACCAAAACATTGTATAATAATACAATGTAATTTTTTATTTAATGACCAAGGATAAAGGAAAGCCATCCCTCCTAAAAGCATTTCCCAGGCACGACTCGTTAATAAGAAATAAGCTGTTTTACTGTCTTTATATGTTGCATAAATACAGTAAATGAAACTTATCAAGAATAAACTGATAACTAAATACTTAATTTTTCTTAAACTTAAATATTTTTTAAGTGTAATAATTATAATTGGAAAAAATATATAAAATTGCCACTCCACAGACAAAGACCAAGTATGTAAAAGCCATTTTGTATGTTCGGCAGTGTCAAAATATCCACCACCTCTGGCAAAAAGGAGGTTTGAAATAAAGAAAGAACTTCTTTCTACTTGTCTGCCTAAATCTTCATAATCTGCAGGTGTTAAATAAAACCATCCGAATACAAGCAATACAGTAGACATTAATGCTAAAACAGGGATAATACGATTAGCACGAGCTGTATAAAACTTAAATAAATTAAAATTATTTTTTTCTATGCCATTAAAAATAATAGCTGTCATTAGAAATCCAGAAATGACAAAGAAAACATCTACTCCTGCGAATCCACCTGGTAGCCACTGAGGGTTGAAGTGAAACAGTACAACAGCAAGTACCGCTAATGCCCTGAGTCCATTTATATCATGTCTAAATTGCATAAATAACAAGTTTGTAGAACAAAAATTTCTCGAATTCTATACCAAATTAACATTGTTGTATAAACATTTTGCAAGATACTGATCTTTAAAGGTTTGCATAAATTTCTATCTAAAAATAAGTTCAATGAAAACATAGTATTACATATTTTTTCAACAAAGCCCTTCGCATGTTCAATGTTATTGAAGGTTAAATAAACTCACAGTCATATTGTTCCACCTTACACTAATAATCAGTTTCTCTATCTGTAAGAATGTGCAAATTGGTAAATTATGGGATTAACAGAAAGGTAATAGAAAATCATTAAGTAAATCAACCGCTATAATTGATATTTTGGCTGCATTTGACTACCACCGCTCTCCTAGATAAATATTATCTATTCTTTTTGCATTGGAGAGTGCTAGCTATATCACATAGCTTTACCTCACAATTTAAAAATTTTAAGCGTTAGAATCTGATGAAAAAAAATTAATTAAGACTCTAGTTCTAAATAAGCGTTTGATAGGCTTCTAAATAGCTACTTGTCATTTTCTCAATGCTAAATTCTTGTTTTCTAGCTTTTAGATCAGCAAATGAATCTAAAAATTCCTGATAATTAGCATAAATTTCATTTAACTTTTGTGCTAGCAATTGCACATTATTTGATTTAGAAATATCAAATACAGATCTTTTCCCAAGTAATACTTTATGACTTGCAATATCGCTCGCTAAAACAGCTTTGCCATAGAATATACCTTCAATCAAAGCAATAGACAATCCCTCTTCAAAAGAAGAAATTACCTGTAAATCCGAACTATACAAATAGTCATTCACATTATTAACAAAACCAACTAACTCAACTTTTCTCTCTAAATCAAGATTAATAATTAGTTGCTGTAACTCTTGTTTTAACTCCCCATCACCAATAATTCTCATTTTGAAATCAAAATTGACCTGAGCAAGAGCCTTGATTAATACATCAAAACCCTTGACTTTAGCCAACCTTCCAACAGCAAGAATATTAAAAACATCTGGAAATTCTAAGTCTTTAGGTGGATTATATTTTACGCCATTTGTAATAAGTATATTTTTTTTTGCATTTGTATAATTTAGAGTTTCTTCAGACACAGCTATACCTAAATCCGCATAAGCAAATTTCTTTTTTAATATTGGATTATGACGAGTGCCTACAATTGGTATTTTCTTTATCAGAAACAATTGCGCATATTTCATAATCTCAATTTCTTTTGTATTATGGCAATGAATAATATCTGGAGATAATTTTTCTAATAATTTAGCCGTTTGATACAAAAATAGTGGGTTATAACGATTCTTCTCAAAATCAAATTCAATTAGCTGTACCTCATCATTCAAATAAGGACGAATTTCCTCCTGACTTAAAAGATAAACTTGATGTTCTTTGACCATCTCATTGCACAAATCAACACAGACTTTTTCTGTGCCAGCAAATTGAACCCAATGCAGTGTATGAAGAATCCTCATCTGTCTTCCTAAATTTCCCTATGACTATAGTACTTTCAGAAATCCCTTAAATTTCAATTGTAAAATCTAAACAATGAAATATAAAGATGAAAATAAAGTTATACGGACTAAAAATACGATACTATTGATGCATAAGCTCATGCTAAGCACCAATATTTTACTGAATAAGTATAATATCTAATGTAGAATTAGATAGATAGTTTTATATATCTAATTTTTATGATGCGAACAATTTTAAAGAAATGGTACAAATTTCAACAAAACCAACAAGCCAAAAAATTTAATTCACATTGGTATATACGTTTTGGTTGGTTAGATGAATCCTTTAACAATCAAGAACAGCTTAAAGATCTTTTTGAAATTCACTCACCTCACAAATTTACTTTTGCCGATTGCTTCTACATCCAAGACAATGATCGACACTTTATATTTTTCGAAGAAGTAAATGATGTTCATCCCGTAGGTTTTTTATCAGTCTTGGAGATTTTTAAAGACGGAACTTACTCAAAGCCACAAACTATTTTAAAATTAGACTACCACCTATCGTATCCTTGTGTATTTAAGGTAAAAAATGACTGGTATATGATTCCAGAAACAAGTGCTAAAAGAACAATTGAACTATGGAAATGTACTGATTTTCCTCTCAAATGGGAAAAACATTCAAACCTATTTGAAAATATTGAGGCTGTAGATACCACTCCCTTTTACCATGAGGGTATGTGGTATTTATTGACTTCCACACGTAGAAACTGCAAAAAATTTGGTGACCGTTTAGATATTTTCTTTACTCAAGATATTTTAAATCCTAACTGGCAAGAACACCCACAAAATCCAGTCTGCAAAGGTCATCAGCAATTCAGAATGGCTGGTAAGCCTTTTATTTATAAAGAAAAACTTATAAGACCTAGTCAAGACTCATTAAAGCGTTATGGCGGAAATATTGAATTCAAAGAAATTCTTGAACTTAGCCCAACCTCATACAAAGAGCAACTTTTGGAAGTTGTTTTACCCACATGGAACAATAACGATGATGGTTGCCATACAATAAATGTTGAACATAATTTTGTAGTTTTAGATGCAATACGCTTATCAGTTAAAAAGTAAATAAGCCCAAAACAACTATTTTAGCAAATGCTCATAAATATTGAGCGTTTGCTGTGCCATGGCTGTAACAGTTAACTCTTGCCTTGCTCTCATGAACAAAGGTAAAAAATCTATTTGTGCTTGTAGAGTTAAAGCATTTTCTATTGCTTGTTGCAACTCTTTCACTTGTCCAATATTTGCAAGATATGGCTCTGGCAACCATTCTATAACACCATTTACACGAGTAGATGCCATCGTTTTATTTGCTTGTAAAGCTTCAACCATCACTAATGGAAATCCTTCACGATCCGAGGACAATACAACAACATCAGCGATTTGGATTAAATCACGAGCATCTGTCCTAAAACCTAAAAAAGCAACACGATCTAGCATTTTTTGTGCTGCTGTTTGTTGCTCTAAATCTGAGCGCAATGACCCATCACCAATAATAAAAAGATGTGCATCTATATTAGACATTGCATGAAGCAATAAACTTATATTTTTTACAGGTTCTAAACGCCCAATACACATTACTATTTTTTTAGAAGAATTTAATAAAGAATATTGAGTATAGATTTCCGACTTTAGTTGTTGTTTTTGCTCGTCAGATAAATTTGGTTGTGTATATACACCATTGTAAACCACATACGCTTTTTCACTAGGAATTCCCTGCGTTAAAGCCTGACTTACTGCAATAACGGCATCTGCAAAAGTATAAATTGATTTTTTCTTTTTCGTACCATGGACTGTTGTTACAAATTTAACAGGTTTTAGCCATGTTCTTATTTTAGAGATCAATTCAGCTGCTTTTCCTGCTTGTGCATGTACAATATCTGGATGAATTTTATTAATAATAGATTTTAGCTGGCAAAGTAAAAATATATTCCAACGACTACGAGAAAAATCTACAGCATGAAAACATACATGCGCATTAAATTTATCCACGTAGCAAGGGTGTGCAATAATATGTACTTCATGTTGCTGAGATAATTCATTAACCAAGTTAAAAGTGTGTTGTTCTAAACCACCAACACCACCACTTGTTGCCAAAACTTGAACAATCTTCATAGATTATCCTGTTTATTTTTCATTTTTTGATGTTGCTCAAATAATTTAGCTTCCTTTAAAAATGCATAAAAAGCATTTACCATGCTGTTTACAAAGCCCCTCCACCCATTTAAGCAGCTACGTCTAATAAAATAAGACTTCACAAAAGTAAGAGGCATGACTAAAACCAACTTTAATAAACTCGGCGCTTTACCTTTTTGGTATTTTTCTTGTGCTTTTAATTCAGAATATTGATTATTCTTTTCAACTTTAACAAAAATACTTGATTCACCATAATGGTAAATATCACCTTCTGCACGAACACTCTGACCATCTACAATCACATTTTCATGCACTTTATTTTCTAAGTCATATCGCCCTTTAGATTTACGAAAAAAACGTACCTTGGCATGCTTTTTTGTATGTTTACTATTGGGAACACCTAAAAACACATCGTTAATTGGTGTAATTAAAGCATCCAATTGATTACTTTGTATCGTTTGCTCAATTTCAGCTTTTAATTCAGAAGATAAAACTTCATCACCATCTAAATTTAAAACCCAATCATTTTTACATTGCGCCAAGGCTAAGCTTTTTTGACCAGCATAGCCCTGCCAATCTTGATGAGAAATCCGCGTATTGGGAAATGATTCTGCAATAGCATAAGTATGATCTGTACTGCCTGAGTCTAAAATAATGACCTCTGAAAAGTCTTTTACACTTTCCAGTGTACTCTCAAGCCATTCAGCACAATTTAAGGTTACGATATAAACACTACAAGGAATCATAATTTATAACGTCCTTTGGCTAAAGCAATACGCATTTGCAAAGCATTCATTGCACCATGTGTACTGACACGTGGAATATTAAATTGATTAGTTTCTGTATAAGGTTCTACTTTTTTACGTGTAGATACAGCATTTTTAAAACCAATTTTTTTTGCCATTTGTTGATGTTTGTCATTAAAACGCCCAAATGGATAAGCAAAGCTTGGACATTTCCCTACTAAAACTTCCACATCTTTTTTTGATGCCTGCATTTCTGCAAATGCTTCCTCATCAGACAATTTCAGCAAATTTACATGATGCTGAGTATGTGCACCAAACTCAATTAAGCCAGAAGCTGACATTTCTTGAATTTGTGCTGTATTTAACTTCTCAATACCTTCAATTTGTGTTGCTAAATAAATTGTTGCCTTCGCATTATATTTTTTGAGTAAAGGAAATGCATACTGGTAGTTATCCTGAAAGCCATCATCAAATGATAAGGCAAAAACATTACTCTGCCCCTCATACTGGTCAAGTTCGGAAACAAAACAAAAAATAGCCCGTTTTTTTACCAAATACTGCAACAACTGTTCAAATTTAGCCGGTGGCATATTCATACCTGAAGCTTCTGCATGGGGGGTTACTTGATGCAACATCACGATACGTGGCAATTTTGCACTGCGTAATGGTAACCAAAAGGTATAATTACCCAATAAGTAAAGTATTGCAGCAAAAACAATTAAACCAAGTACCACATAAACAAACCACATTAGATATACACCTCATATGCCCACTCATATGCTTCAGATAACGGCTGATCAAAAGTAACTTCAAGCATAAATTGAGTAATACGTTTAGCATTAAAACTATGACGCGTTTTGCTCCAACCCAATTCTGCAATTTTTCTTGCCTCATCAGGATGATCTGCATAGTACTTAATTTTTTCAGCTAAATCATTTTGGTCGTTAAAATAGACAATTTCTTGTTCACTATACAGTTTTTCAAAATCAGGGATACGAGGGCTAAAAGTCAACAGGCCATTACCCGTTAACTGCACAATACGATCTGAACTGTATAAAGTTACATCGTTTTTACGTGAATAATTTAACCCCATACGCGCTTCTGAAAGCACTTTATAATAACCTTTTCCATACACGCCAGCTTGCTCAAAACAACCATAATATTGGTATTTCAATGAATGTGCTTGGAGAGTATTTGCCAAGTCTTTCAAAAATTTTTCACGTTCTGGTTCTTTATAAACAACACCACAGAATATAAATTCTTTATCAATATTTGTAGATTCAAATTGTTTTAGTATTTCAACATTTGAATGCCCGACGTTAGGAAAATAAGCTACTTTTAAATTTGGCTGTTTCAATTTTTGAAGATATTCTCCACCAGTCGTACAAAAAATAGCATCTAAATATGGAGAAAATTCACGAACAAAACCAAGTTTTTGCTCCAAATACAAAGGATCAACATACCAAAATGCAATTTTTGTCTTTGGGAATTGTTGCTTTATCTCTTTTAACACCGTTGGACTCATTAAATCGCTATGTCCAATCAAAACTAGATCTGGTTCTAAATTAGAAACTATTTTAAGAACTTCTTTATTTGCCCAATTTGCCCCTAATTTTTTTGTTTTAAAAATAGTTCCCATTCTAGCCATATCACGAAAACTAAAGTCATATACAAAATGACCATTTTCAATCAAACCCGCAGAAATCTTACGGTCTGTACAATAAAAATGAGCACCTTGTTTGTTGAATCCAAAATTCGCAATATGTAATATTTTCATAAATCACTCAAGAAACAAATGAATGTTCCATTTATAGATTGGTATATTTTAATCGTTGTTAAAAAAGAATAATAGGATATAAGCTAGTCCATCATAACAATTTAAACAACTACAACTCATTTAACTAGCATCCTATTCGCCACACGCTCTGCTTCTTTAAAAGCAGTCGTAGAATATAATTCAGCAATTTGTCTAGCATTCGATACAAGTTTTTGATCAAGCAAATGCTGTACCGAACGGGTGATACGATCCTCTTTCACTCGATCTATCTGAATAAGCCCTACTTTACAACCTGCGGTGAGGGCCTCGTATATCATAGACACACTATCTTCAGTCACCCATACCGCTTCCGCTTTTTGCATCTCTTCAAAAATCCAACCCTGCGGCGTTTCTTCAACTGGAAAAATTTGTAGTCGTGAAGCAAAACTTTGCTGAGCCAATGTCGCTAAAAAATCAGCAGGTGTACGCCTAGAACTCGTCAAAATAATGTCACACTGCATATTCTGCTGCACGATCTGCCCAATCGCAGACAACACCTTATCTGCATTCCAAAGATGCCGTTTAGATGAACCACCTAATGCGATCAAAATACGGTTTGGAATGTGTCGCTGCTCATTTTCAATTGGATTCAGCGCACCTTGTGTAACAATCACATTTGCCTGCTCTGGCACACCATCATGTTCAGGAATAACCACATGATCAAACCAAGATAATGGAAAATTGGGTTTCATTAAAATGACAGTTTTTGCACATGGAAAAACTTTACCCATCAAGAAAACACGTAATTGCGTATGACTGCCTACCCCAAAAATGTAATCTGGTTGCTGCGATACAGCCGCATGTTTTTGTTTTTTATATGCGGTCAATAAACTCAACAGTGGTAAATGATCAATTGAAATTTCTTCAAAAGTCAGATCAATATTTGTTTGCTTTTGCATTGCCTTAAAAAGACCCAATGCTTGAGAGCGATGACCTGCCTTACCATCGCTCACATATAAAATATGCATATTCACCCACCAGATCTAAAGCACGAATAGCATCATTTTACTAGATCAAAGCATTTAAAGTAAGCAAAGCTACATATCCTCAATGACTCGAAATATAAACTTCATTGAACTGTCACAGGGCTTGAATCCGCCTTTTCAGATTCAATGAGTAATTGAACCGCTCTTTCTCTAATTTCGGGAGTATAGTTTGGTTTTTTCATCGGAATAGTCTCTCAGAATATTGAGTCTCCGACAAACCCGGTACGGTTCAAATTGCCTTAATAGATTGACCTTGTTGATGAAGTATTTGGATTGTCACTGCTTGCTCCAAAGTTAACATGTTGAGCAGTCCAAAAAGACCACTATATTAACCAAGGGGGTCAATTTTCAAATGCTGTTGGGGGGTCATTTTTACATTGCCGCTAACAGTAAATTCCATGAACTGCATGTGACCAAAAAAAGTCAGGTCGCTGAACAGGCATTAGTGCTGATTCAGAAACTGTATGCCATAGAAGCAGAACTCAGGAAAAAGACCGATGGTACAGCGGAAGACCGCCGCGAATACCGACAACAGCATAGCCAACCGGTGATGCAACAACTATATGAATGGCTCAACCAACATCATCTGACGGTGCCATCGAGTTCTCCCACCGCCAAGGTCATCAATTACACTCTGAAGCGTTGGCCAGCTTTAATCCGCTATTTGGATGATGGCAATCTACCGATTTGCAATAATTGGGTAGAGAATCAAATGCGACCTTGGGCCTTAGGGCGCAAGAACCGGCTGTTTGCTGGCTCGCTGCGCAGCGGCCAGCGAGCGGCGAATATCATGACTTTAATCCAGTCAGCAAAGCTGAATGGCTTGGATCCGTATGCCTATTTAAGTGATGTGCTGAAAAGGCTGCCGACGCATAAAGCGACCCAAATAGAAGAATTACGCCACATCGCTGGAAATCCAACTCAAATTAAAAAATAGGCATGGGGTTCAGCGGACGCTTACAGCGCAAGGAGTGAAAACACAGTTCTGAGCGAAGCGCAAGGCACGTAACATCCTTTACTTCACTCATAAAAAAACCCTTATATAAAATAAGGGTTTATTAAGATTAAACTAAAACTTAGTTTTTCTCTTTGTCTACAATCTTGTTTGCTTGGATCCAAGGTACGAAAGAAAAGTAAAGCACTGCTTTACTTTTCTTAAGGCGCGTAACTTAGTTCTTTTCTTTGTCTACGATTTTGTTTGCTTGGATCCAAGGCATCATCGCACGTAACTTGTTACCCGTTACTTCAATACCGTGAGCCGCGTTTTGACGACGACGAGCAGTCATTGATGGGTAGTTCAACGCACCTTCTTGGATGAACATTTTCGCATATTCACCAGATTGAATACGTTTAAGTGCATTGCGCATTGCTTCACGTGATTGTTCGTTAATCACTTCAGTACCCGTTACATACTCGCCATATTCAGCGTTGTTAGATACTGAATAGTTCATGTCAGCGATACCGCCTTCGAACATCAAGTCAACGATCAATTTAAGCTCGTGTAAGCATTCGAAGTAAGCCATTTCTGGTGCATAACCAGCTTCAACAAGAGTTTCGAAGCCCATTTTAACCAATTCAACAGCACCACCACAAAGAACTGCTTGCTCACCAAATAAGTCAGTTTCAGTTTCTTCACGGAAAGAAGTTTCGATGATACCTGTACGACCACCACCCACACCTGAAGCGTAAGAAAGTGCAACGTTACGTGCATTACCAGAAGCATCTTGATGAATCGCGATAAGATCAGGAACACCTGAACCACGTTGGAATTCAGAACGTACAGTGTGACCAGGTGCTTTAGGTGCAACCATGATTACATCTAAGTCTGCACGTGGAACAACTTGGTTATAAAGAACAGAGAAGCCGTGAGCAAATGCTAAAGTTGCGCCTTGCTTGATGTTTGGCTCAATCACGTCACGATAAAGTTGTGATTGGAACTCATCTGGAGTCAAAATCATAACTAAATCAGCTTGAGCAACAGCAGCAGGAACTTCAGAAACTTTAAGACCCGAATTTTCAGCTTTTTTCCAAGAAGCAGAACCAGCACGTAAACCTACAGTTACGTCTACGCCAGAATCTTTAAGGTTAAGCGCGTGCGCGTGACCTTGTGAACCGTAACCAATGATCGCTACTTTCTTAGATTGAATGATAGATAAGTCGCAGTCTTTATCGTAAAAAATTTGCATTGCTGTCTCCGCTAAAATGCTTTGGATTCCTATCTTACTCAAGTACTTGTCTATTCAGTACTTGAGTAAGCTCTCCATCCTTTGAGATGGAATGAATTCGATGAGTAAAATTAACTATGAAATTTAGTTAAATGGTTAAAACTTTTTCGCCGCGTGCGATACCTGACACACCTGAACGCACAACTTCTAAAATGGTGTTTTCAGCAATCGCGTCAATAAAACCATCTAGTTTTTCAGTTGTACCCGCAAGCTGCACCGTATAAGTCGTTGGTGTGACATCCACAATTTGTCCGCGGAAGATGTCTGCAGTACGTTTGATTTCAGCACGTGCAGCACCCGATGCTTTGACTTTAATCAGCATCAATTCGCGTTCAATATGCGGACCTTCTGACAGGTCGACCACTTTAACCACTTCAACCAATTTATTCAGTTGTTTGGTGATTTGCTCAATTTTATGATCATCACCATAAGTTGTAAGCGTTAAACGTGAAAGTGTTGGGTCTTCGGTTGGTGCAACGTTTAAAGTCTCAATGTTATAACCACGTTGAGAAAATAAACCCACTAAACGAGAAAGCGCACCTGATTCGTTTTCAACGAGAACGGAAATAATGTGTCTCATTCTGTGCGCTCCCCTTTACCTAACCACATATCTTTCATGGATTGACCCGCAATTTGCATCGGATAAACGTGCTCTGTACGGTCAACCATTACGTTAATGAATACGCATTTGTCATTAATCGCCATCGCTTCTGCAAGCTTAGACTCAAGCTCATCGGCATGGTTAATTTGAATACCAACGTGACCATAAGCTTCCATCAATTTAGGGAAGTCAGGCAATGAGTCAACATAAGAACTTGAGTGACGACCTTCATAGTTCATATCTTGCCATTGTTTAACCATACCTAAAGCTTGGTTATTCAAGCATAAGATCTTAACGTTTAAACCATATTGCTTACAGGTAGAAAGCTCTTGGATACACATCTGAATCGATGCTTCACCCGTGATACATACAACCTGTTGATCTGGATAAGCCAGTTTAGCCGCCATAGCATACGGTAAACCTACACCCATAGTACCTAGACCACCAGAGTTCAACCATTGACGTGGACGCTTGTACTTATAGTAGTTCGCGCCAAACATTTGGTGCTGACCTACGTCAGAAGTAATGATCGCATCACCATTGGTCACTTTGTCTAAAGCTTCAACTACTTGTTGCGGCTTCATCGTGCCATCGGTTGGTTTGTCATATTTCAAACCATGAACTTTACGCCATTCATTGATCTGATTCCACCATGCAGCAATCGCTTCAGGGTTTGGCTTGGACACATTTAATTGCTTCAATTGAACCAACATTTCCTGAAGTACAGGTTCAACCGCACCTACAATTGGAATGTGTGCCATGATGGTTTTTGAAATTGTCGCAGGGTCAATGTCAATATGAATGACTTTGGCATTTGGACAGAATTTTGCAGGGTTATTGGTTACACGGTCATCAAAACGTGCACCAATACACAAAATCACATCGGCATTGTGCATGGTCATGTTGGCTTCATACGTACCATGCATGCCCAACATACCAATAAATTGTGGATCATTACCCGGGAACGCGCCCAAGCCCATTAATGTATTGGTTACAGGGAAGCCCAAGATGTGTGCAAGTTCAGTCAATTGCTCAGAAGCATTGCCTTGTACAACACCACCGCCTGAATAAATCACAGGACGTTTGGCATTTAATAGCTCATCAATTGCTTTGCGAATTTGACCTGAGTGACCACGATGCGGTGGTTGATACGAACGCATCTTCACTTTTTCTGGGTATTCGTAAGCAAATTTTTCTGCTGGGTTGGTTGCATCCTTAGGAATATCAACCACCACAGGACCAGGACGACCTGAAGATGCAATATAGAATGCCTTCTTAATCACTGAAGGAATTTCGCTTGCATGACGCACTTGGAAACTGTGTTTTACAATCGGACGTGAAATACCCACCATATCGGTTTCTTGGAAGGCATCTTCACCAATTAAGTGTGTTGCAACCTGACCTGACAAAATCACCATTGGGATTGAGTCCATATAAGCCGTTGCAATTGGAGTTACCGTGTTGGTTGCACCAGGACCTGAAGTCACCAGCACCACACCAGTTTTACCTGTTACGCGCGAGTAGGCATCTGCCATATGACCAGCAGCTTGCTCATGGCGCACAAGGTAATGATTAATTTTGTCTTGTTGAAAGAACGCATCGTAAATATGAAGTACTGCGCCGCCTGGGTATCCAAAAACATGCTCAACGCCTTCGTCCGCCAATGCGCGAACGAGCATTTCACCACCAGATAAAAGTTCCAACGTGATTCACCCTAGTCTTGTCACTGCAAAATGGGAGACACCTGCAGTGTTTTGTTCATTAATTCCTGCACTGTTATAGCACACATATTTCATAGTTTTCATGGCAATAGGAAAAATTTCTGATCTGATTACCGTATAAGCAATATGAGATCTAAAACGTGTTGGGGTAAACACATTTTATAAGCTTTGTTCAGCTTCTCGGCTAGAGAAGTTGCCCATTGCATGACATGACACTTATTCGAAGGGTGATCGATCTAAGGCACATAAAACTAAAGTGTGCATTTTTGTAGTTTACCCGACTAAAGTCAAGTTTAAAAATCGGCTTTTTCTGCTTTATTTATAAACTGGGTGTTTTTTGCGCTTTGTGTCATCCATCACAATTTAATCCAAAGTCTAATATTTCCATATAAAACAAATAATTTCAGAGATTTGCTGAATTTTTTATAATTTTTTCATATCACATACATAAAAATAAAGAATGAATTAAAAAATATATAAATCGCTTGGTTATGATTCACCAACGCATTTCAGCTTATTTTAACTTGCAAATAGACAAGTCAATGCTCCAATTTTAAATAGGCGATATTGCAGATAAAAATCATCGAAAAATTGTCAACAAACCCTAGCTTCATGGGGAATTATTGCTAAAATTTAGCCAACATGATTTTTTGTAATTGGTTTTCTGCCATTTACCCTTTTTGCTCAGGACTTCCAAACATGAAAACGCCAATGATCCGCTTGAGTTGTCTTTCTGCAAGCTTGATTTTAATTTTTGCCACTAGCTCAGTTTCTGCAAAACAATATTACAAGTGGGTCGATGCAAATGGTTCAACCCATTACACCACGACACCGCCGCCAAAAACTGCCAAGAAAAAAGGCAAAGTCGACACCTATGGCTGGAGAAATTCAGCACCAACCGTTGCCACTCCTGCAAATCCTGCTGACAACCCTGCACCTACTGCTACAAATACAACAAACCAACATGCGACACCTACCACAAATCATCCTGCAGGAAATCCAGCTATGGATCAGCAACAACGTGAAGCCAATGCAGCTTTAAATCAGGCACAACAAGAACGTGCCAACCCACAAGTTTTTTAAGTTTTAAGCCATAAAGTACGACTCGCTTAAATTTTCCTGCACAATCCAACGCGCAAAATTCAATTTAGCTGCATTTTGCGCTATGCTGTGTGACACACTTTTTTTAACCGTTTATTCCTGATTTAACCTTATGACTACTCACATTGACCCTGAATATCAAGCCAGTGCGATTGAACCCCAAGTCCAAAGCGACTGGGAATCTCGTAAAGCCTTTAAAGTTGCCGACACAGTCGAAGGTCCACATCGTTATATCCTCTCGATGTTCCCTTACCCAAGCGGCAAACTGCACATGGGTCACGTGCGTAACTACACCATTGGTGATGTAATTAGCCGTTTTCACCGTTTAAAAGGTGAAACAGTCTTACAACCTATGGGTTGGGATGCTTTTGGTTTACCTGCTGAAAACGCAGCGATTGCGCATCAGGTTGCCCCAGCTAAATGGACTTTTGAAAATATCGCCTACATGCGCGACCAATTGAAAAAACTAGGTTTGGCAATAGATTGGGATCGTGAATTTGCCACTTGTACTCCAGAGTATTACCACTGGGAACAATGGTTATTCGTGCAACTGTATAAAAAAGGGTTAATTTATCGCAAACTCTCGACAGTCAACTGGGATCCTGTCGATCAAACAGTTTTGGCCAATGAACAGGTCGAAAATGGTCGTGGTTGGCGTTCAGGTGCATTGGTAGAAAAACGCGATATTCCAATGTACTACTTCCGCATTACCGATTATGCCCAAGAATTATTAGACGATTTAGAAACTTTAAAAGATGGTTGGCCACAGCAAGTCTTGACCATGCAGCGCAACTGGATTGGGCGTTCGCAAGGGATGGAAATCACATTCCCATCGGCAAATCCTGAAATTTATGCAGATGGTCTGACTGTATTTACAACGCGTGCTGACACGTTAATGGGTGCAACTTATGTGGCTGTTGCTGCAGAACATCCTATGGCGTTAAAAGCAGCAGAAAACAATGCACAATTAAAAGCCTTTATTGAAGAATGCCGCATGGGTTCTGTGGCAGAAGCTGACCTTGCCACTGCCGAGAAAAAAGGCATGGCGACTGGCTTATTTGTGAAGCATCCAGTAACAGGTAAAGAATTGCCAGTGTGGATTGCCAACTATGTGTTGATGTCTTACGGTTCTGGTGCGGTGATGGCTGTACCTTCGCACGATGAGCGTGATTTTGAGTTTGCCAATAAATTCCAATTGCCAATTATTCAGGTGATTGATGCCAAAGGTGCAGACGATGCGGACTTTGACACAACCCAATGGCAAGAATGGTACGGTTCTAAAGAAGGTAAACTGGTCAATTCAGGCGAATTTGATGGTTTAGATTTCCAAGCGGCTTTTGATGCACTTTTAGCGAAATTAGAGCCACAAGGTTTAGCCAACGTAAAAGTACAATTCCGTTTACGTGACTGGGGTGTTTCACGCCAACGTTACTGGGGTTGCCCAATTCCAATGATCAACTGTGAAAAATGTGGACAAGTTCCAGTTCCAGAAGATCAGCTTCCTGTCATTTTACCTACCGATGTTGTGCCAGATGGCTCAGGCAACCCGTTAAATAAAATGCCTGAATTCTATCAAACTACTTGCCCATGCTGTGGTGGCGAAGCACGTCGTGAAACCGATACCTTTGATACTTTTGTAGAATCATCTTGGTATTACGCACGCTATGCATCTCCAGACTTTACTGGCGGTATGGTCAAACCAGAAGCTGCGCAAACTTGGTTACCAGTTAATCAATATATTGGTGGTGTAGAACACGCCATCTTGCACTTATTGTACGCGCGTTTCTTCCACAAACTTATGCGTGATGAAGGCGTGGTACAAGGCAATGAGCCATTTACCAACTTGCTGACTCAAGGCATGGTCTTGGCTGACACCTTCTACCGCGAAGCAGAAAGCGGCAAGAAAACTTGGTTTAACCCTGCCGATATCGAGCTTGAAAAAGACGAAAAAGGTCGCGTTCTTTCGGCTAAATACATAGGCGATGGTCAAGCGGTGATTGTTGGTGGTCAGGAAAAAATGTCGAAATCGAAAAATAACGGTATCGACCCACAAGCCATTATTGACCAATACGGCGCAGATACTGCACGTGTATTTATGATGTTCGCTGCACCACCAGATCAGTCTTTAGAATGGTCAGATGCAGGCGTTGAAGGTGCGAACCGCTTCTTAAAACGTGTTTGGCGTTTGGCGGCAGGTTTCCTTGAAAAAGGCAGCAATGCAACTGCAATTGACAGCAGCAAACTTGCTACAGCAGCACAAGACTTACGTCGCAAAACCCATGAAACCATTCAAAAAGTGGGCGATGATATTGAGCGTCGTCATGCGTTCAACACTGCAATTGCAGCATTGATGGAACTCTTGAATGCTTGCAACAAGTTTGAAGCACAGAATGAACAAGACCTTGCGGTTGAACGCGAAGCAATTGTGACTTTATTGACCTTGCTTGCGCCATTTGCACCACACTTGAGCCAAACCTTGTTGGCAGAGTTCGGAATTGAATTAACCTCCACCCTATTCCCTGTGGTCGATGAGTCTGCATTAACCCGCAATACTCAAACGATTGTGGTGCAGGTAAATGGTAAATTACGTGGCAAGCTTGATGTAGCAGTAGATGCATCTAAAGAAGACATTCTTGCACTTGCCAAAGCCTTACCTGAAGTACAACCATTCTTGACTGGGCCAACCAAGAAAGAAATTGTGGTACCGAATAAGTTAGTGAATTTGGTGGTTTAAGTGCTTTTAAACCTCCCTTTTTTAAAGGGAGGTTTGGAGGGATTTTATAAAACAATCCCCCTAAACCCTCCTACAAAAAAGGAATTAAAACAATTTCCAAACAAAGCCCGTTGTCAGTCAATGGGCTTTGCACCTACAATCAAGATCTTCTCAACTTCCGCTTTTAAACTTTCAAGAATATTACAGAGGACAGCACATGCACTTTAGCCAACGTCTAGCAGTCATTGTTTTAACTTGTGGACTCAGTGCTAGCTTAGTCGGCTGCGGTTTTCATCTTAAAGGCACCAATCCAAGCATTGCACCTGTGGCTTATTCAAAAATGAGTCTGGCTTTACCGAGCAATGCTGAAGAATTAGAAGAAAAACTTTCCATTCACATGGGTACAGCGGGCGTACAACTCAGCAATGACCCTAATGCCTATGTACTGCGTGTACTTGACTATACGCCACGTCGCTTGGAATTGAATGGCAAACTGGTAGAAACCTTATTGCGTTTGAGTGTGACTTTCCGTATTGAAGATGCGCAAGGCAACCCGATCACCGAACCTCGTACCGTCATGGCAACGCGCAGTTATCAATACGATGTCGCAACTGTGAATACCGATGATCAGGAACAAAAATTCTTAAAAGAAGTCATTATTGATGATGTAGCACAGCAAATTGTGCGTCAAATTTCATCTAATCGTTTACCTTTGGTCAACCCACCTGTGTATTCAAACCCTAAATAAGTTTTCGAGTGCGAATTTTTTATGAAACTTGACTATCTACAAGCCCTCAAACGTGTGGATGAAGCACGTGGCGTATGGATTTTGCATGGTCAAGAACCCTTACTCGAACAAAACTTGCTGGATGCTTTTCGTGCCAGTTGGCAAAAACAGGATATTGAACGTCAGCGTTATGATTTAAATAGCGTTAGCGATTGGAAAAATGTATTCAATGCCTTAAACAGTCTGTCACTGTTTTCGAGTCAATTGGCGGTTGAAGTACACGGCAATATCAAGCCTGATGCCAGCACACTAAAACAACTGAAAAGTTATATTCAACACAATGAACAAAACTTGCTGTTGGTGGTAATGCCGAAACAAGACAACAATAGTCTGAAATCCAGTTTTTTTCAGTTGATTGATGCCAATGGGGTCAATGTTGCGCTTACGGCGAATTATCCTAAAGATCGGCAGCAGATTTTAGGTTTGGAAGCAGAAAAGCTTGGCATTCAATTAGGACATGATGCGTGGCAATGGTTGGAACAACATCATGAACACAACCTTTTGGCTGCCAAAAATAGCTTAATGCGGGTCAGTGACACCTTTCCTGAAATTCAGCAGATTCAGATTGAACATTTACATGCCTGTTTACAAGATCAATCTCGTTATAGCACTTATGATTTAAATGATGCTTTACTGACGGGAAATCTAGCGCAAGCTATGAAAATTTTTCAATACCTCATGGCTTCGGGTGAAGCCATGAGTTTAATTTTGTGGAGCATCAGCAAAGAAATGCGCTTACTGATGCAATTATTTGAACAACCACAAAATGCTTTGCAACTGGGTATTTGGAAAAACAAAGTCAGTGTGTATCAGCAAGCTTTGCGACGTTTAAATCCAAATAGTTTCTTGCAATGGCCTGCTCTGTTATTGCGTATTGATGCCGCCATTAAAGGGATGTCCAAGGAAAACCCTGAACATCTGGTGCTACAAGCCATTACAGAACTCTGTGGTAAAACACTGTTCGCTTCTCACTCGGCTTAATTTAGCAGACTTCATTAAATAAATTTTAAAGTCAGCCACTTATCGCAAGATTAGCTAAAGAAACGTGCAAACCAACTTTTACCTTTTTTCTGTTCCTGCGAACGCAAATAATGCAGCATATTGTCGCGTACCGCATCGACATAATCCTGATCATCATGCTGAATATGGTTAATCAACCATTTAGACAACAAACGATACAAATCATGTTCTACCGATTCGCCATTGGCAAAACGCTGACGGCAATCATTCAAACGCTTCACAAAGAGTTCGTGAATACCACGATGTGATGGTAAGTATTGATAATTGACCTGTGACAACAAGTTTTCTTCAAAGCTAAAATGCGATTGCGTATAGTCAATCAAGTCATCCAAGACTTCTTTGATTTGCTCCCGCGCACCTGTCGCCCGAATTTTTTCCAGCGCATTAATATAGTCCAGAATTTGTCGATGTTGATTGTCAATCACATCAATTCCGATATTAAATTTCTCACTCCACTCCATGATTTACCCCTCAGATTTTTTGCTTAAAGTCATGTTTTATTGCATCGTCCCGATGCCGTATTATCCTAATGATTAAATCCATAATTATTTTATGGAATTTAATACTAGCTGCTTTTAATTCTTAAATCCATATAGAAAATAAGGTTTTTTAAGCAACTTAGACCATAGTTGTATTTTTCAGCATTTATCATAAAAATTCATAAAATTATCATAGAGATGAAACAAACTACCCCACCTCGTTAACAGATGCTATTTTCACTTTTTTTATGGATGTAATACCGTACTCAGACTGTATTAAATCTAGCTCAAACCACTAATAAATAATTCTCATTTGCAGTTTCTTCAAAAAATTCACGATTTATCCTTATTTCACTTCTATAATCCTTTTAATTTCTTTTTCTGTTTTTTGACTCATGCCAAAAATAAAATCGACCAAACTTATTGCGGGAATTATCATTGCGCTGATGCTGGCATTTGCCGCTTGGTATTTTTTAAAACCCAAAGAACAACAACCGCAATACATTACTGCCGAAGTGAGCCGTGGAGATATTGAAAGTGCGGTGTTGGCAACAGGCGTACTTGAAGCCACCAAAATGGTCAGTGTTGGTGCGCAAGTTTCAGGTCAAGTCAAAAAAATGTATGTTCAGTTAGGCGATCAAGTCAAACAAGGACAGTTGATTGCCCAAATTGACTCCGTACGACAGGAAAATGAGTTTAAAACAGCGCAGGCCAGTATTAAAAACCAACAGGCACAATTGGCGGTTCGACAAGCCAATCTCGCCAAAGTCGCAGCAGAATATCAGCGTCAACAAGCCATGTATGCGCAAGATGCGACCTCACGTGCCGAACTTGAAACTGCCTTAGCCAACTATAAAACTGCACAAGCAGAAATTGCTGCCATTAATGCTCAAATTGAACAGTCACGCCTAACTTTAGACACGTCTAAAGAAAATTTAGGTTATACCCGTATTCTTGCCCCAATGGATGGCACTGTCGTTGCAATTGTGACCGAAGAAGGTCAAACCGTGAACGCCAATCAAAGTGCGCCCACGATTGTTAAATTAGCCAAACTTGACACCATGACTGTAAAAGCAGAAATTTCTGAAGCGGATGTAATGAAGGTCGAAGAGGGACAAACGGTCTATTTCACCACCTTGGGCAACAGTGAGAAAAAACATTATGCTACTTTACGTCAGGTAGAACCTGCACCCAAATCCATCAATACCGAAAGCAATAACAACACCTCATCATCTTCAAGTTCTGCCGTGTACTACAACGCTTTATTTGACGTACCAAATGAAGACGGCAAGCTACGCATCAATATGACCGCACAAGTGTCCATTGTTTTGGCAGAAGCGCGCAATGTGCTGACCATTCCTGCTGCTGCGGTGCAAGGTGCAAACCGTTCACGCAGTCGTGGCAACAGCAATAATTCTGACAGCAACGCACGTGCTGAGCGCGACAATACCGATGCCAGTTCTGCCAAACGCCCTGCCCGTTTGGAATTGACTGCCAATGAAAAAGCCTTGATTGATCAAGGTAAAGCCTCTTTAGGCATGGTACGTGTACTGCAAGCCGATGGCTCAGCTCGACCTCAATCGGTATTGCTTGGCTTAAATAACCGTGCAACAGTACAAGTCATTCGTGGCTTAAAACTGGGCGATCAAGTCATTATTGCCGATGGCTCCGATACCTCAAACGATGCGGCGAAGCGTGGTGGTCGTGTTGGCCCATCAGTGAGAATGTAAGATGAGTCAGTCACAACCTCTGTTAGAGGTCACCAATCTGACCCGTGAATTCCCTGCGGGTGAATCTACAGTGCAGATTCTCAAAGGCATTGACCTGAAGATCTACCCAGGTGAATTGGTTGCCATTGTAGGTCAGTCGGGTTCGGGGAAATCCACTCTCATGAATATTTTGGGCTGTCTGGATCAACCCACCACTGGCAGCTATAAAGTCAAAGGACGTGAAACCCGACAACTCGAAGCCGATGAACTGGCACAGCTACGTCGTGAATATTTTGGTTTTATTTTCCAGCGCTATCACTTATTGGGTGATTTAAGCGCTGCGGGCAACGTCGAAGTGCCTGCAATTTATGCAGGTGCCGATGTTGAAGAACGACAAACTCGCGCAACTGCGCTGCTCAGTGATTTAGGTCTAGCCGATAAAACCCAAAACCGCCCAAGTCAGCTTTCAGGTGGGCAACAACAACGTGTATCCATTGCACGTGCCTTGATGAATGGTGGCGATGTGATTCTTGCCGATGAACCCACAGGTGCACTCGACAAGAATAGCGGTATTGAAGTGATGCGGATTTTGCGTGAGCTGAATGCCAAAGGTCACACCATCATCTTGGTCACACATGACCATAATGTCGCTAAAAATGCCACACGGATTATTGAAATCAGTGATGGGCTTATTATTTCTGATCAGCCCAACACACCTGCCGATCAGGATGATATTACTCAACAAACCTTGCAACATCCGCCACAAAAAAGAACTTCAGCTTGGCGCTCTGTATTTGATCGTTTAGGTGAAGCCTTCCGCATGGCGCTACTGGCGATGAATGCACATCGCATGCGCACCTTTTTAACCATGCTCGGGATTATTATCGGGATCGCTTCGGTTGTATCTGTTGTGGCACTGGGCAATGGTTCACAGAAACAAATTTTAGAAAACATCAGCAGTTTAGGCACCAATACCATCACCGTGTTTCAAGGGCGTGGTTTTGGTGATACCTCGCGCTCATCTCAGCTTAAAACCCTAATTCCTGCCGATGCCGATGCTTTGGCAGAACAACCTTATGTGGATGGGGTCAGCCCATCAGTCAATAGCAACGTCACAGTACGTTTTAAAGACACCGAGGCTTCTGCCACAGTCAATGGTGTGAGCGAAGACTTTTTCTATGTGCGCGGCATGAACTTCCAGTCGGGTCAGCCTTTTGACAAACACAGCGTGCTGGAACAAGCGCAAGATGTGGTGATTGATCACAACACCAAAAATACATTTTTTAGTGATGGCAGCAACCCTGTCGGGCAAGTAATTTTATTGGGCAGCGTACCCAGCCGTATTATTGGCGTGGTCGAAGAACAAAAAAGCATGATGGGCAATGCCGACAGCTTAAATATGTATTTGCCCTACTCTACGGTAATGAGCCGCATGCTTGGCCAAAGCCATGTGCGCAGCATTATTGTACGAGTCAAAGATGAATATCCAAGTGCTGCAGCAGAAAATGCCATCCTAAGTCTGTTGGTACAGCGTCATGGTGCGCAGGATGTATTTACTCAAAATGCCGACAGTATCCGTGAAACCATCCAACAAACTACCGCCACCATGACCTTACTGGTTTCTGCTATTGCAGTGATTTCACTGGTGGTCGGTGGAATTGGCGTAATGAACATCATGTTGGTCTCTGTCACAGAACGCACCCAAGAAATTGGGGTACGCATGGCAGTCGGCGCACGACAAAGCGATATTTTGCAGCAATTTTTAATTGAAGCCATTTTAGTGTGTATTTTAGGCGGTGTACTTGGCGTCTTGCTCGCACTCGGAATTGGGCAATTGATTAATCATGTGGCAGGTGGAACCTTTCAAATGGCGTACTCCACCACCTCGATTGTAGCCGCTTTTGTCTGTTCAAGCCTGATTGGAATTGTGTTCGGTTTTATTCCTGCACGTAATGCTGCCCAACTGAACCCTGTCGATGCGCTATCTAGAGAATAAGGAATTAGAGTAAGGAATGATGATGCGATTTAACCAGAAGTCACGACAATTCAGCCAACTCGTCACTGCGCTTTTTCTTGGCAGCAGCTTAGTGGGTTGTGCAGCCGTAGTCAAAACACCTTATCAGGCACCTGCTGTAAATATTCCTCAACAGTTTGAGCAGCAGCAAAAAAGCCAGCAAGTCCTTGCACAACTAAATACAGACCGTTGGTGGACACTCTTTCACGATGCTGCTTTAAATCAATTGGTTGAACAAGTCTTGGCGCGTAACAGTGACCTCGCGGTTGCAGGACTGAATTTACAACAAGCCAGATTACAAGCAAAACAAAGCCAAAGTCAGCAAGGTGTCCGGATTGGCAATGCAGGTATTTCTACAGGGCATCAATTTAGTTTAGAGGGCAATGGTGATACAGCGCGTGGGATTTCGCTGAATTATCCCGGACTGAGCTATGAATTGGACTTATTCGGTAAACTTGCCAATCAGACTGAAGCTGCACGTTGGGAAGCCTTAGCCACCGAACAAGACTTACAAGCCACAGCACAAAGCCTGATTGCAACCACTGCCAATTTATATTGGCAATTGGGTTATTTAAATGAACGCTATGTTGTCGCACAACAAAACCTTGCCAGTACGCAAAAAACGTATCAATTGGTCAGTGCGCAATATCGCGCGGGTGCAGTTTCAGGATTGGATTTAAACCAAGCCGAACAAGCCCTGCAAAGTCAAAAATCAACCTTGAGCCAAATTGCACAGCAAAAAGTTGAAACACGCACCGCCTTGGCAGTTTTACTGCATCAACCTGTGCAAATGTTGAATATCAATGAACCACAGAGTTTAGCCGCTGTTCGTTTACCGAATATTACTGCTGGCTTACCTGCAGAACTGCTGTCACGTCGTCCCGACTTACGTGCAGCCGAATTACGTTTACGTAAAGCCTTGGCCAATAAAGATGCCAATCGAGCCAGTTATTACCCATCCATCAGTCTTACAGGCACACTCAGTACAGGTGTCGGTACAGGCGCGCATACCTCTTTAAGCGATGCCCTAAAAAACCCAATTGCCACTTTAGGTGCAGGTTTAACCCTACCATTTTTGCAATGGAATGATATGCAGCGCGATCTAAAAGTGAATGCTTTGGAATATGAAAAAGCCATTGTGCAATATCGACAAACTTTATATAAAGCCTTTGCCGATGTCGAAAATGCACTGTCAGCACGAACCGCGCTGAATCAAGAAGTCGCGCTGCAAAGCCGCAATTTAGCACTGGCAGAGAAAACTGAACGCTTAACTGAGGTGCGTTATCGGCATGGTGCGATTGCCTTAAAAAACCTGCTAGATGCACAAGAAACCACCCGCAATGCACGTTTAAGTTTATTGCAGACCAAGCAAAACCAATACAACGCCTATGTGACTTTATTGCAAGCGTTGGGTGGTAGTCCGATTCAAAACATTCAATAATGCAAGAGTTGATCTAAATTGATCACGATAAAAAAAGCCTGTGGATGATTTTAAACATCCACAGGCTTTTGCTTGCTTTGTATATAAACTTTGAAATTAAGTTTTCTCAGATAATAACGCTTCTTTACTTAATACTTGATGGCTACTGGTCGCAATTGGCAAACTGACTTTAAAAGTCGTTCCCACACCTTCTTTCGATTCCACCACAATTTGCCCGTGGTTCAAATCGACAAAACGCTTACACAACACCAAACCTAAACCAATACCCTTTTCACCTGCAGTGCCTTTAAAACTAACAGTAAGTTTAGGCTCGAACAGCGTTTCGAGTTGTTGTGCAGTCATGCCCAAACCCGTATCTTGAATATAAATATCCACACTGGTTTCTGTTTGCTCTGCACGTAAAATGACTTTGCCTGTGCCATCGGTAAAGGTAAATTTCAGCGCATTCGACACCAAATTTTGAATCACCGAGGTAATCATATTGATGTCGGCATAAACTTTAATGCCTTCTTCAACTTGATCAATCAGTTCAATATTTTTCTTGATTGCCAAACTTTTCAACACATCGCAAACAATTTTGGTCGATTGCTTTAACTCAAAATTAATTGGGTGATACACAAAGCGTCCACCCTCTGCCATCGCCCAATTCAATAAACTTTCTAGCAAGTTATAGGTCGATTGTGCTGTGTCGAATAAATAGTCGGCAATATTTTGAATACTAGAATCATCCAAAGTTTCGCGCTCTTGCGCTAAAACTTCCGAAAACCCCAATAAGCCATGAAATGGCGCGCGCAAATCATGCGCAATAATTTGGAAAAATTTAGTTTTACTAAAATTCAATGCAGACTGCTGTTCATACAGTTCTTTTAAGCTTGCATAATCAACTTTTAATACAATATAACGCACCAAACCTGCAGCAAACTCCGCGACTGTCGGCAAAGCACCTAAACTAAACGCTTCTTCACGATGATCAAATAACAACAACTGCCCAATCGACTCGCCATCGGTTTTGAGTAAATCCAGTGCGATTAGGCGCGCGGCTTCTATCCCCAAACTTGCGATGTGCTGCACAAAATTTGCATATTGAGGATGTTGAGGTTCAATCAGTTGCTGACCTTGAAAGAAAGCGTCTAACCGTGCGTTTGGGTTGGCACGAAAGGCTTTAAAAACTTGATTGGTGGAATACCAGATGTACGGCTCATTTTTAAAAGTCAAAATGGCATGATCTACTTGCAGCATTTGACGGGCAAACTTCAAAAAACCATCAATTTGGTTACTTGGCGTATGTACACCCAATAATAACGAGAGTGTGCAAGCACTGAGTTGCTCCGTTTCAGGACCAATTTCCAACAACTGTATTTTCATTTTTGCCTCGTTAATTAAAGTGTGCCGCGCCTATGAATTATTTTGTCTACAAAACTCATCCACTGAATTCAGAGTTAACCTACAAACTTTAACACAAAACACAAGCTTTCAAACTAATTTAAAAAACTGCGTAACAACTCGGCATTTCTTCTTTACTACTTGATTTTTTCATCTATGGATTAACAAGGGTTTAGCTCACGCTTGATTATGATTTTTGATGGATCAAACGGTGCTACAAACCCGCTAAAAAATACGCTTATTTTTGTAAAATTTGGACCATAAAAATAGATCTAAACTTTTAAAATATAAATCAGGCTTTTTATCTGTAGATTTCCCTCCGTTTTTGAAGAAAATCTCAACTTCTATACAAGAGTTTACATTGCATCACACTGTAAAAAATAGAAGCAACATATTGATAAACATATAAAATAAATAGAATAAATATATCCACCTATCATTTTCATCGGTTATTTATCAAACATTCGACTTAAGTCGAACCCTCAACTGGTTAATTTATAATAAAATATACATATATTTTTGATGTCATATCTTCATCATACGATTTGATTAGTATTTCAACACTAAATACTCAAGGCGATTTTTAGGTTTAAATAGGCTCGTTTTTACATTAAACCGTGTCTTGATTCGCACAAATGCGACACATCATTTCGTAGCGAAATGGCGTCATCACTGTAATTACGTTGACTGAAATGCATAGAGAGTCGATACTCTCAAGGTTAAATTAGGCAAATCGGTTCGCAGGGGCTGAGTCATCATCTCGCTCCTAAAAAACTCAATCAAAGCAAGGGGCTATATATGGCTGGTGGAAAGTCAAAAATCATTTACACACTGACCGATGAGGCGCCATTGTTGGCGACCTACTCTCTACTGCCGATCATTGAGACCTTTACTAAGCCTGCTGGCATCGAGATTGTCAAGAGTGATATCTCTGTAGCAGCACGCGTACTCTCTGAATTCTCGGAATACCTAAGCGAAGAACAGAAGGTAGCCGACAACCTCGCAGAGCTTGGACGTCTCACGCAAGATCCAGATACCAATATCATCAAACTTCCAAACATCAGTGCTTCAGTTGCTCAGTTAGTTGCATGTATCAAGGAATTACAAGCAAAAGGCTATGCAATTCCTGACTATCCTGAAAATGAAAATACTGCAGAAGATAAAGCTTTACGCGCTCGTTTTGGCAAATGCTTAGGCTCAGCAGTAAACCCTGTATTACGTGAAGGTAACTCTGACCGTCGTGCACCTGCTGCAGTGAAAAACTATGCGAAAAAACACCCGCACTCTATGGGTGAATGGAAGCAATGGTCACAAACTCACGTTTCACACATGGATGAAGGCGACTTCTACCATGGCGAAAAATCGATGACGCTTGACCGCGCACGTAACGTAAAAATGGAACTCATCACTCAATCTGGTGAAACCATTGTACTGAAAGAAAAAGTAGCGTTACTTGACGGCGAAATCATCGATTCTATGTTCATGAGCAAGAAAGCGCTTTGCGACTTCTATGAAAAAGAATTGGATGATTGTAAAGAAGCAGGCATTTTGTTCTCTTTACACGTAAAAGCGACCATGATGAAAGTTTCACACCCGATTGTATTCGGTCACTGTGTGAAAATTTACTATAAAGAAGCGTTTGAAAAACACGGTAAATTGTTTGAAGAACTTGGCATTAACGTCAACAACGGTATGGCAGGTCTTTATGAAAAGATCGAAACCTTACCAACTTCTTTACGTGAAGAAATCATCGAAGATTTACACGCATGCCAAGAACACCGCCCTGCACTTGCAATGGTGGATTCTGCAAAAGGCATCACCAACTTCCACTCTCCAAACGACGTAATTGTAGATGCTTCTATGCCTGCAATGATTCGTGGTGGCGGTAAAATGTGGGGTGCTGACGGTAAACCTTACGACTGTAAAGCAGTAATGCCTGAATCTACTTTCGCGCGTATTTACCAAGAAATGATCAATTTCTGTAAGTGGAATGGTAACTTCGACCCACGTACGATGGGTACTGTGCCAAACGTAGGTTTGATGGCGCAAAAAGCTGAAGAATACGGCTCACACGACAAGACTTTTGAAGTTCCTGCTGCAGGTGTTGCAAACATCACTGATATTGACACTGGTGAAGTGTTGATGACTCAAAACGTAGAAGAAGGCGACATCTGGCGTATGTGTCAGGTGAAAGATGCACCTATTCGCGACTGGGTTAAACTTGCAGTAACACGTGCACGTAACTCTGGTATGCCAGCAATTTTCTGGTTAGACCCGTACCGTCCACACGAAAACGAAGTGATCAAGAAAGTTCAAAAATACTTAAAAGATCACGACACGACTGGTTTAGATATTCAAATCATGTCACAAGTTCGTGCGATGCGTTATACACTTGAGCGTGTTGCGCGTGGTTTAGACACCATTTCTGTAACAGGTAACATCTTACGTGACTACCTCACTGACTTGTTCCCAATTATGGAGCTTGGTACTTCTGCGAAAATGTTATCTATCGTTCCGTTAATGGCGGGTGGTGGTATGTACGAAACTGGTGCGGGTGGTTCTGCGCCTAAACACGTACAACAACTTGTTGAAGAAAACCACTTACGTTGGGATTCATTAGGTGAGTTCCTTGCGCTTGCTGCTTCTTTAGAAGAAATGGGTATTAAAGAAGATAATACTCGTGCGAAATTACTTGCATCAACTCTTGATCAAGCGACCAGCAAATTACTTGATAACGACAAGTCTCCATCACGTCGTACTGGCGAACTGGACAACCGTGGCAGCCACTTCTACTTGGCAAAATTCTGGGCAGAAGCACTTGCTGCTCAAGATGAAGATGCTGAGTTGAAAGCGAAGTTTGCACCACTTGCACAAGCTTTAGCTGCAAACGAAGACAAAATTGTTGCTGAACTTGCGGAAGTACAAGGTAAATCGGTTGATATCGGTGGTTACTACGCAGTAGATCAAGCTAAAGTGAATGCAGTAATGCGTCCAAGCGCAACATTCAATGCTGCTCTTGATGCAGCTCAATAAGATGATGCAAAACTAACCTAAGTTAGTGATGTAAAAAACCAGCGCTTCGGCGCTGGTTTTTTTACACCCTCATTTATATAGTGTTATGACAACTATTTCATTTTATGCTTAGATCTAAATTTTATGAATGTGAGTTATCAAAGGTTAGGATTTTTCATTCAACTAGAGCCATAAAATAAGGAAAACCTAAAATGGCAAATTCGTGGGGAATACCAAAGCACATAGAAGATGCGGTCTCGGAGCGAGACCTGTGCTGTGTATATTGCGGCAAAAAGTTTGGCACTGAAAGAGCTAATAAGAAGTCTTGGGAACACATTATCAACGATATAAGAATTACAACCTTATCCAATATTGCATTGTGCTGTATTGGCTGCAATGCATCTAAAGGCAATAAAGACTTAGCAACTTGGCTCCATTCTGAGAATGCTCGAAAAAGAGGCGTCACCACTGAGACAATTGCAGATGTCATCAAAGTAGCTTTAGATAGTGAATAAAGCTTTTAAGTACTACAAGCCCTATAAGACACCCGATCAATCACATTTGATTATTGTATTGATCTAATAATTTAAGCTTAGCATCTGATTCCACCATGAGTACCAATGAAAAATCAGGTACTCATTTGGGTACTCATTTTCCAAAGTGACCACCTGAATTGTGGCTAATGGAATCATTAAGACTGGAGCTAAAAAATGGCACAACCCATTAATATACAGACAATAAAAAAGCCCCCAAGTCTTAATATGCTTGAGGGCTTTTCCTTTATATGGTCCCGAGGGTCGGACTCGAACCGACACGTCATCTCTGACAGCGGATTTTGAGTCCGCCGCGTCTACCAATTTCACCACCTCGGGTAGGTGTTGATGGGTATAATAAACTTTTTTGACAGCTTGTCAACGCAAGTTTTTTGCAATTGTTTAAAATTAAATCAGCTGTCATTTTTTTGATTTATAATCGACCAATTTCATCCATAAAACCTAAAAAAGCATATACTAGGCGCAGTTTTCCCAGTGTTCTAACTTGTTTTTATCATGCAGCTTTCTGACTTTAATTTTAATCTCCCCGATGAACTCATTGCTCGTTACCCACTAGCAAGTCGTAGCGCCTCTCGTCTGCTGCATCTTGATGCTCAAGGTCAGTATCATGACCATCAATTTACCGACCTACTGAATTTACTCGAAGCGGGCGATTTACTGGTACTTAACGATACCAAAGTCATGAAAGCGCGTCTTAAAGGTAAACGTGCCACAGGCGGTGCAGTGGAAGTCTTGGTAGAACGTCTGCAAGATCAATTTATTGCCCATTGCCATATTAAAGCCAGCAACTCACCAAAAGCAGGTGCAGAACTGTTTATTGGGCCTGATGCTGTAAAAGTGACCGTACAAGGTCGCCATGAAAACTTATTTATTGTCGAGTTTTCGCAGCCTATTTTAGACGTATTGGATGCCTACGGTCAGTTGCCGATTCCACCCTACTTTAACCGCGAAGCAGAAGCGATTGATACCGAGCGTTATCAAACCGTATTTAACGACCCAACAAAACTCGCTAGTGTTGCCGCACCCACTGCCAGCTTGCACTTTGATGAAGCCTTACTGCAACAGCTAGCAGATAAAGGCATTCAAAAAACCTTTGTGACCTTGCACGTGGGCGCAGGTACATTCCTGCCTGTACGTACCGATGATATTGCCAATCACATCATGCACAGTGAATGGTGTGAAGTTTCTGAAGCTGCCGTAGCGCTGATTCGTGAAACCAAAGCACGAGGCAACAAAGTTATTTCAGTGGGCACAACTGCCACCCGTGCCGTGGAAAGTGCAGCTCAAGCCCATTCAGGCGAACTTGCGGCTTGGTCGGGTGATACGCAAATTTTTATTTACCCAGGTTATCAGTTTAAAGTGGTGGATCGTCTAATCACCAATTTCCACTTGCCTGAATCCACCTTATTAATGTTGGTATCTGCGCTTTCAAGCCGTGAAAATGTCATGCAGGCGTATCAACATGCTGTGGCGGAACGCTATCGTTTCTTTAGCTATGGCGATGCCATGCTGATTGATCAAGCTCAGACTTAATTTTCAAACTGTAAAAGAAACCGCCATGCCGCTCGATACCGTGCAACACTCCATTCATATTCGACGCAAGAAGAATCAACGGGTATTTCGTAATATCGCGCGGTTATGGGATATTGGAAAAAAAGCACAAAGCCATCAAGATATTTTAGATGGCTTACACCCTTGGCAAGATGACATCACCCTCAAGTTTGAAAATGTTTTGCCTGTCCTGCTTGGCATTATAGGTGTGTTGTTCTGTTTATTGCTCTTGATTCAACCGAGTAATATTTGGCTGCAATTCTGCTTGCTGATTGGGTTAGGCTGTATCTTCTGGGCATTTATTACCTATGAACAAGACGACCCCATTGAAGAAGTCATCACTTTTTTAGAACAAGAAAGCATTGCACAGCGCTATCAACTGGCATGGCAGCAACCACCGCAACATCTTGCCCGAACCCTACAACCCGTTTATTTGATTGCTCATTTAAAAAGTCTGTTTCCCTTGTTTAATTTGGGGAATCTGTCCAATGAAATTCGCCGTTACGCCAGTACTGTTTGGCAAGATCAACAAGGCAAGCAACATCAGGTTTTGGTCTTTGAATATCGCTATGTCAGTGAAACCCGCATTAAAGATCAAAATGGCAATGACTATAAAGTGCGTGAAGTGGTGCGGCATTTATCGGGCGTATTTGTCTTTGATGTGCAGCTACAAGGTTTAGCCGTTACCTCAAATAATAAAACTTTTGGTGCTCCTTATCATGTGCCGTGGCATACCAGTGACATTCGCCTGAATCAAAAACTCAACTTTTTTGGTAGTGATGCAATTCAACTGGCGCGCACCCTCAGCCCTGCAATGGTGTTAAAACTGGATGATTTTTTTCAGCATCAGCAAGGTGATTTGTTATTTCACCCTGAGCGGAACACGCTCTGTTTTTTAGGCAATCGCAACCTGTTTGAAATTTCCAGTAAAGCAAAAAATATTCAAGATATTTCCGCATTGCGTGGACACTTACGCACTTTTAAATTACCTTATTTAGAACAATTACAGACAGATTTGGTTGATTTTCTGGACTAAGAAAATCATCTTGGGGCAAAACATGGGTATCGCAATTTTTCTTTTGGTTGTCATCGTCTTGGTGATGCTGGGCATCATGATTCGTAACAACATCGTACGCCACCACAACGCCACCATCCGCGCTTGGGCAGATGTGACCAGTTTTGAACGACAGAAGTTAAAAACGCTTGAAGAACTTGCGCCAGTGGTCGAACAATATGCAGGTATGGAAAAAGGCACTTTAGAAAAAGTGACTGAACTGCGCCAAAATATTATGAACCTAAACATCAACAATGCCGATGTCAGCCAATTACAACGTGTTGAAGCCTTGAGCAAAGAATTGATGCGCAGCTTAAATGTGGTGGTCGAAAATTATCCTGAACTCAAAGCCGACCAATTGTATTTAAAAATGATGCATGAAATTGATGAGCAGAACGAAAATGTCGGTGCTGCGATTACTATTTATAACCGCAATGTCGAGTTGTTTAATAACTATATTCAGGTCTTTCCCAACAACATGATCAACACTGCAACCACAGCGAAAAAGCCTGTGCGTGCCTTTCGGGACAACGGTGCAGCACAAAGTTTTGATTATCGTCCAAACTTTTAAGCCATTTAATTCTAAGCCGCTCCTTTGAAATTATTTATAAAAACAGCAAGCACGAAGCTTGCTGTTTTTTCAGATTTCGACTAAACACAAGACTGTGTCAGATACTGCACCTGATTACGTCCTTTGTTTTTTGCCAAATACAACAATTCATCGGCTGAATGCAGAAAATCGACCACATTGTGATACTGCTGATTTTGGTGATAGCTATTTACACCAATACTCACAGTAACTTGGGTCGTCTCCCCTGTCTTGGTATGTGGAATTTCCAGCGCATATACTGCCTGTCTAAAGTTTTCAGCAAGTTGTACAGCATCTGCCAATGGTGTTTCAGGCAACAGCACCACAAACTCTTCGCCACCAAAGCGAGCCACAAAGTCAGATGCACGAGCAAAGTGTTGTTTAAGCAACTGCGCCACACTAATCAAACAATGATCACCCTGTAAATGTCCATAATTGTCGTTATAAGGCTTGAAATGGTCGATGTCGATAAACAAGAGAGACAATGCATGTTGATGACGCACAGCACGTTTAAATTCGTTTTCTATACGCTCACTGAGCGCCTTTCGATTGGCAACCAAGGTCAGCGGGTCTTGTAAGCTCAAAGCCAGATTTTTGCGACTCAACGCTTCGAATTCCAACTCCATTTGTTTACGCGCAGAAATATCAAACATAAACCCAATAATCGCCACAGTTTCGTTATTTTCACGAATCACATGCACCACATCACGAATCCAGACATAATCTCCTGTAGCGGTTAAGGCACGATAATCCGCTTCGTGGTCTGTGCCTTGATCGGACAGACTCACACACATATTCACGGTCTTGTCCCGATCTTCAGGATGCATCCGATCAATCCAATCTTGTGCAGTTTTCCAGCTGTCTTGCGTCCAACCCAGTAAAGACTCAATTTGTGGGCCAATATAGCTAAAAGCTTTGGTTTTCCAGTTAATCTGCCACGGAATTGCATTCGTGGTTTCCAAAAGTGTTTTATAGAATTGGTCTTCTTTTAGTGCACTATTTAATTCACTCATAGCCCACCTCTATGAATTGATTTTAATTACAATTTAACAACTTAAGTGAGCTTTGACTACAATTTGTTTTGTCTTATTGACATTTTTCTCAGCTTTGACACAATCATGAGGTTGAGCAAAATATAAACAACAATTGCTCAAAACATAAATCCCAAAATAAAAAGTAAGCCGATAAAATGTTAGAACATATTCAGAACCTGAAAAACCCCTCATTCAAGAGTTTTTCCAACTCTATGAGCAATATGAACAAGACCAAATTTATGCCTGTGTACTGGTCTTTAATGAATATCTTGGGGTCGATTATTTAGCTGTTTCAAGCCAACGCAGCCTGTTTAATGAACAGGAAGATGAAGCACAATATTTATCTGAAGTAAATAAATGGAATATAGAAAAATGGCGTTATCGCACTCAAGCCAACAATTCTAGCGGTCTGCATCAATTTAAAAATATTTTTGCAGATTATTTTAAACAGCGACATATCTATGGCAATCCTCTGCTGAATTCCAATGACACGCTGCAATACAACCATCTTGAACTTTTACTGGATATATTTCAGCAGGCTAAACAATCTTTATCGGGCGCTTATGGCTTAGATTTAAGCCAAATTCTGTTTTTTATTCATGTGCCCAAACAGGTCGATGTAGAAATCCACTCAGCGCAATTTCTAAACACTCCAAGTGCTTTGCTCGATGAATTCCTGCACAACAAAGCGCCTCAAACCACGATGGAACAATCCACCGCACAACCCAAGCTCAAACTACAACAAGTGGATAAAGACTTGCTGATTGATCTGGCACAACTTTTAGAAGTGGAACCGTATGATTATTTGAGCATTGCACATGAAGCCTATTTGCTCACATTAGAACCGAGTTTTATTGACAGTAATTTATATATTCAGCGTTTAATTCAGCACGTTGCTGCAATGGACAATCATGAACAAGGTGAAATTGCCTTACATAAAGAAATTACCCAACGTATTCAGCAATTTTACGCCATGTAAGCACAATGGATTTGAACAAAATATTTACTCGCAATTTTTACCAAGGAAAACGTATCTCAACTGGCAATTCCGTGCAGAATCTAGGAAAATATTGCACTTTTAGCATGAACAATCAGCGAACTGTTTTTTCGCCTTGATTTGGAACATATATGAAGTTTGAGAAATTAGGTCAGTCGGGGCGCGCCCGTCGTGGTCGTTTAACACTTGCTCATGGTGTGGTAGAAACCCCTGTGTTTATGCCTGTGGGGACGTATGGCACAGTCAAAGGCATGCTGCCACGCGATATTGAAGAAATTCAGGCACAGGTTATTTTAGGCAATACCTTTCATTTATATTTGCGTCCAGGGCTAGAAGTGATTCAGCAACACGGCGGTCTACATGAATTCATCAAATGGGATAAGCCTATTTTGACTGACTCTGGTGGCTTTCAGGTGTTTAGCTTAGGCGCAATGCGTAAAATTAAAGAAGAAGGTGTGACCTTCCGTTCGCCTATTGATGGCTCAAAGGTTTTTCTTTCGCCTGAAATCTCGATGGAAATTCAAAAAACTTTGAACTCTGACATCGTGATGATTTTTGACGAATGTACGCCTTATCCTGCAACGCATGAAGAAGCACAAAAATCTTTGCAATTGTCTTTACGCTGGGCAAAACGCTGTAAAACACATCACCATGATGAACTACAAAACAGCAACGCGCTGTTCGGGATTATTCAAGGCGGTATGTACGAAGATTTACGTGTTGAATCTTTAAACGGCTTACTTGAAATTGGTTTTGATGGTTATGCCATTGGCGGTCTTTCGGTGGGTGAACCGAAAGAAGAAATGATCAAAGTACTGGATTATTTGCCAGCTAAAATGCCAGAAGATAAACCACGTTATTTGATGGGCGTCGGCAAGCCAGAAGATATTGTGGAAGCAATTCGTCGTGGCGTCGATATGTTCGACTGCGTGATGCCAACCCGTAATGCGCGCAATGGTCATTACTTTGTAACCGATGGCTTGGTGCGTATTCGTAACAGTAAGTATCGTCATGACCAAAGCCCGCTCGATCCGCATTGTGATTGCTATACTTGCAAGAACTTTACCCGCGCTTATTTGTTTCATTTAGAAAAATGTGGCGAAATGTTGGGGTCAATGTTGGGCACTATTCATAACTTACGTTATTACCAACGCTTTACCCAAGATATTCGCAATGCCTTAGATAACGGCACTTTCGATGAATTTGTACAGGACTTTTATGCCCGTCGTGGCCTAGAAGTACCGCCTTGTCCTGAAGATTAGTCTTTTCAGTATTTGCGCTGAGTAAAAAGACAAGGTAAATTGCAGAACAAACCCAATTTATTATCAGATCACTGATCGCCAGTTTTTAGTTTAGGAAAATGAAATGAGCCTTTTTATTTCGACCGCTCACGCAGCAGGTGAAGCTGCACAACAACCAAGCCTTGTGGCTAACCTTTTAATGATTGCAGTCTTCATTGCAATTTTCTACTTCCTGATTTGGCGTCCACAATCAAAGCGTGCCAAAGAGCATCGTACACTGATTGAAAGCTTGGGCGTAGGCAGTGAAGTGGTATTCGCAGGTGGTCTTATGGGTAAAATCACGAAAATTGAAGGTGATTTTGCAGTGGTAGAGCTGAACCGTGGTGTAGAAGTAAAAGTACAACGCGCGAGTGTCATTTCAGTTCTTCCTGAAGGCACATTAAACAACCTCTAATCAAAAAGAGTCGTGCTCACGCACGACTTTTTCATTTTAAGAAGAAAATAAATGCGTTACCCAGCATGGAAATATCTGCTCATCCTCGTTGTTCTTGTGGTGAGTACATTATATGCCCTGCCTAGCTTGTATCCAGATGAACCTGCTGTTCAAATTTCAGGTGCCAAAGCTGGTACCCAAATTGATCAAAGCATCATACAAAAAGCAGAGCAAATTTTACAATCAGAAAATATTGCCAGTCATGACAACAGCTTTACCAACAATGCTGCATTGTTGCGTTTAGACACCTCAGAAGCCCAACTCAAAGCCAAAGAAGCTTTACGTCGCGGTTTAGGTGATGACTATGTCGTGGCACTGAACCTTGCGCCAACCACACCAGAATGGCTACAAAAAATTGGTGCAAAACCAATGAAACTCGGTCTGGACTTACGTGGTGGTGTGCACTTCTTATTAGAAGTGGATATGGACAAGGCCATCAGCCAGCGTATGGAAACTTCAGCCACCGATTTACGCCGTCAATTGCGTGACAACAAGCTGAAATTTAATAGCCTTTCGCTGAATAACAACACCATCACCCTACAGTTTGCCAATAATGCAGACCGTGATGCAGTGATGGATTTCTTGCGTCGTAACGGCAATGAATACACACAGCAAGCTGTAGCCACCACAGAAGGCTCTAGCTTACGTCTGAACTATACCGATGTCCGTAAACAGGAAATTCAGTCGTATGCGGTCAATCAGAACTTAACTACTTTACGTAACCGTATTAACGAGTTAGGTGTGGCTGAAGCTTTGGTACAAACTCAAGGTAGCAACCGTATTGTAGTGGAATTGCCAGGCGTACAAGATACTGCTGAAGCGAAGCGTGTACTCGGTCGTACTGCGAACCTCGAATTCCGTTTGGTGTCTGACTTAAATGATCAATATATTGATCCGTACACAGGTCAGACTACAGGTACAGTACCACCTGGCACAGAAGCGTTTGCCTTTGAATCTTTGGACAGTGGTCGCCAATTATTATTGAACCGCAGCCGTATTTTAACGGGTGAGCGTGTTCAAAATGCGTCGAGTGGTTTTAGCCAAGATACAGGCGGTGCAGAAGTTAACATTACCCTTGATGCTGCGGGCGGTAAACTCATGGCAGATGCGACACGTAACGCTGTGGGTAAACGTATGGCGGTATTGTTTATTGAAAACAAACAACGTATTAGCTATGTGACCGATGAAACTGGCACACAAACTGAAGTACGCACCCCATATACCGAATCTGTCGTCATTAATGCTGCAACCATTCAGGCGGTATTGGGTTCGCAGTTCCGTATTACAGGTCTAGATTCCCCACAAGAAGCCTCTGAATTGGCCTTAATGCTTCGTGCAGGTGCCTTGGCAGCGCCAATGTACTTTGTCGAAGAACGTGTGATTGGTCCAAGCTTGGGTCAAGAAAACATTGATAAAGGCGTATTGTCGACTCAGATTGGCTTCATTTTGGTTGCAATCTGGATGGTGGTGTTCTTCCGTCTGTTTGGTCTGATTGCCAACTTCGCTTTAGTGTTTAACTTAGCCATGATTTTAACCGTCATGTCTTGGATTGGTGCATCACTCACCTTGCCGGGTATTGCGGGTATCGTAATTACCATTGGTATGGCGGTAGATGCCAACGTCTTGATTTGTGAGCGAATACGAGAAGAAATTAAGTGGGGGGCCTCGCCCAAACAAGCCATTGTGGCGGGTTATGACCGAGCGTATAACACTATTTTCGACTCGAACTTAACCACATTCTTGGTGGCATTCATTCTGTTTGCGATTGGTACAGGTCCAATCAAAGGCTTTGCTGTGACGCTCATGATTGGTATTGTCTGCTCGATGTTTACTGCAATTACAGTGACCCGTGCAATTGTACAAATCATCTACGGCAAAAAACGTAACTTGAAAAAGTTGAGCATTTAAGGAGATCACTGATGACTGAGAATACTCAACTGCCTTCAAAAAAATATGGCCGCCCTGATGATGAGCGCGTGATTCCGTTTATGAAGATTGCTTTGCCTGCGGCATTGCTTTCTATTCTATTAACGGTTGCCAGTATCTTCTTCATTGCCACCAAAGGTTTAAACTTAGGTTTGGACTTTACTGGGGGTATTGCTGCAGAACTCAACTATAGCAATCCAGTAAAAGCCACCGATGTTTCTAACGCATTGGTCAAAGCAGGCTTTAACGACCCTGTGGTACAAACGCTTGGTTCAGACCGCGACCTAATGGTACGTATGCCTGTGCAAGAAGATGTTGAAGCAGAAGACTTAACCAAAGCAATTACTGCTGCGGTACAACTACCAAATAACACGGCAACTGTGCCAAAGGTAGATGTGGTTGGTGGTCAAGTCGGTAATGAGCTGTACGTACGTTCTGCGGGCGCTGTAGCTTTAGCGCTGTTATTGATGTTGGTATACGTCACCATTCGCTTTGAATTCAAACTGGCAATGGGTGCGGTACTGTCATTGTTCCACGATATTGTGGTGACACTGGGTATTTTTGCCATGATGCAATGGCCATTTGACCTGACTGTATTGGCAGCGTTATTGGCGATTATTGGCTTCTCACTCAACGATAACATTGTTGTATCTGACCGTATTCGTGAAAACTTCCGTAAAATCCGTGGTGCAACACCACTTGAAGTGGTAAACATTGCGCTGACAGAAACTTTACGTCGTACCATTCACACCTCTATGACCCTATTATTGGTTGTAGTCGCGATGATGCTCATGGGTGGTGATGGTCTGAAATGGTTCTCGATTGCGATGTTTGTGGGTGTCTTTGTCGGAACATATTCATCTATTTACATTGGTACAGCCTTTGCCTTATGGCGCGGTTTGAACCGTCAGGACTTCATTGTTCAAGTCAAACCTGAATTTGAAGGTGAAGAGCAAGAAATTCCTTAATGCATTTCTGCTGACACCAACATTCAAGCCTATCTTCGGATAGGCTTTTTTGTGCCTTAGCATTGCGATATTTACGCTGACGTTGCGATGTTAATGCTGAATAATATGAATCTGTGGAAACTGAAAGCCTACGCAAGATGGCGCTGCTCGCCATGCTACGGTCAACATACAATCTGATAAACGAAAGTTTTGATAGGCAAAATGCCCAATCTGTGGATGATGACAAATGCCGCCCTGTGCATTGGGATGCATACGAGTATCCAACTCATTCAGGCTTAAACGAATCCCTAAACCTGATGCTTTCAGCACTGCTTCTTTAGTTGTCCAGACACGAAACCAATAATCAGCGTCGTGTTCCAAATCTTGCCAGTATTGGAGTTCATTGGGATGAAACGCATGTTGTGCCAAGGCATCGAAACGCACCTTACGGTCTAAGTCCTCGACATCTACGCCAACATCGAGCAATTCAAAACTGCTTACCAAAGCATAATGCTGACGGCTATGACTATGGTTAAACTGCAATTGAGGGAATGCTGTCAAAAATGGCTTGCCATGTGGGTTACGCTCAATATCGCTGTTTTGAATATCGTGTTCTAAGTATCCAGAAAGCAATTGATTCCGATGCCGATAAATAGCCTGTTTTTGCTGTTGAATCTGTTCACTGCGTACAGCACTTGGATCGGGACTAAAAATCTGCTGAATGCGGCTAACATTCACACAAATTTTTTTAGGTGTTTTATTCATCCGCCCTTCTCCATTTTGGCTGAAATACGATAGAAAAAAACCAGCAAACATGCTGGTTTTTTAAAGCGTGCTCGCTTAGCTGCCTTGCACCAAACGACGTGCGCTGATAATCCCTGGTTGCTGCTCTAAACGTGCCAACAAACGAGAAAGTTGCGCCAAGCCTTTAACCTCAATTAACAATTTCATATTGGCGATACCATCACTTTCAGAAATAGTATTCACCTGACGAATGTTAATTTGATCGGCAAAAATCACTTGGGTTAAGTCTTTGAGCAAACCACGGCGGTCATAGGCTTCCACCACAATTTGTACGCTTTGACCACGGGTTGGCTGCATTTCCCAATCGGCTTCTACCGCACGTTCAGGTTCGTTGCCAATCATACGCACATAGTCCGAACACGCCACTTTGTGAATACTCACACCACGGTTCAGGGTAATATATCCCGCAATCGCTTCACCATGCACAGGCTGACAGCATTGTGCGATATGCAGTTCAACGTTATCCAAACCATCAATCAAAATGCCATGTGCCGATAAGGTATGGCTGGCACGTGGGTTCAAGGTTGGCTTCAACACCAGTTCAGGTTCATCCTGATCTAAGTGCATGTGACGATTGACCTGATTAATTAAGGCATGCAGGCTAATATCACCATTCACCAAACCAATCAGAATGTCTTCACCTGTTTTGACGTTAAAGTGATTGCAATAATCATTTAAATCAATACTTTTTGGATGAATCGCCAAACGTGACAATTCTTTATTGAGCACTTCACGCCCAACTTCCAGATTTTTACTGCGGTCTTGCTGTCTAAACCAATGACGCAGCTTATCGCGCGCACGTGCTGTCTTAATATAACCTAAAGAATTCACCAACCAATCACGGTTCGGTTCACGGTCTTTTTTGGTCAAAATCTCGACCTGCTCGCCTGTTCTTAAAGTATAGGTGAGCGGCACATAGCGCTGATTGACCCGTGCGGCATAGCATTTATTGCCGACTTCGGTATGCACATGATAAGCAAAGTCCAGCACCGTTGAGCCACGTGGCAATTCTTTAATATCACCATCACGGCTGAACACATAAATTTTCTCAAAATCTTCAAACTCTTGGATTTGTTCAAAGTTTTCAGAATCATCATCTTCTTTATGTGCACTGGCATCGTTACGTTCCTGATAGTGCTCTAAAACAGAACGCAAAGAATGTAAACGATGATTAAACGAATGGTCTGTGGCTTTAGAACCTTCTTTATAATTAAAGTGTGAACATACCCCAAGCTCGGCTTCTTCGTGCATATCTAGGGTACGAATTTGCACTTCAAGCGACTTGTTTTCTGCAATTACGGCAGTATGCAATGAGCGATAACCATTGGCTTTTGGATTGGTAATGTAATCATCAAACTGGTGCGGAATATGCCGCCACAATTGATGTACGATGCCCAAAGAGTGGTAACACTCTGGAATGGTTTTCACCAAAACACGTACAGCACGAATGTCATAGAGCTGATCGAAGCTGAGGTTTTTACTCTTCATTTTTCGATAAATCGAATAAATGTGTTTCACCCGCCCGCTAATTTCGGCATGAATACCATTATTGCCCAGCTCTGTACGCAATTGCTCAATTACGTTTTGAATGTAGTTTTCACGCTCCAAACGCTTTTCATTCAGTAACGTCGCAATTTCTTTATAACGGTCTGGCGCCAAATAACGGAAGGCTAAATCTTCGAGTTCCCATTTCAGTTGGGCAATGCCTAAACGGTGTGCCAATGGCGAGTAAATGGTTAAAATTTCTCGCGCCACACGCTCCTGACGTTCTTTGGAAGCGGTTGCCAACTCACGTAATGAATAGGTACGTTCTGCCAGTTTAATTAGCACCACGCGCACATCTTCCGTCATGGAAATCAGCATTTTATAAATGCCTGTTAAATGTTCACGCTGGTTATTATTAAAATGGTCTTCTAAACGCTTATTTTTCTCAATCAGTTCAGACAACTTACCCATCGACAAGGTGCCTTTGATCAAGCCATAAACTGCTTCACCAAATTCTTCACGCACTTCATCTAACTGCATGACATTTTCACGCACGCTACGATAGAGCATGGCTGCAGACAAAGTGTCTTCATCGACATGCAAGTGCGCTAAAATATTCGCCATCTCAATACCTGTATATAAGGTATGCGATGGATGACTGACGTCTGTTTCCAGCTCTTTTTTCAGGGTGTAATTGGCAACGCGTTCTAATTGTTCAAGTGCCGCCCCATCGTAAATCCCGCGTACTCGGTCTAGCCATTCTGCTAAATCCTGTCGGGCTTGCTCGGCATGTTCTACAGTCGTTTCCTCAGACAGTTCATTTAAACGTCCAGGAAGTTGTTCACGTACTGTGACCATACCCTTCTCCTACCTCTATGTACTTCATATTATAAATCGTTTATTTGCTTTTCTTTCTCAAACAAGGCAATGGATTCGACATGCCCCGTATGCGGAAACATATCCATCACGCCTGCTTTTTTCAATTGATAGCCCTGCTTGACCAATACACCTGCATCCCTTGCGAGTGTGGCTGGATTACAAGACACATAAACGATTCTATCTGCGCCAAATTTGGGCACATAATACATCACTTCCTCTGCGCCTGAACGCGGAGGGTCAATTAATAATGCCTCAAATCCTTGATTTGCCCAAGAATGATGCGAAAAATCTTTTGTTAAATCTTGTGAATAAAACTTAACATTGTCTAAATCATTACGTTGTGCATTCTCTGCACCACGCTGCACCATTTGCTCTGAACCCTCTACAGCAACCACCTTTCCTGTTGCACCTACACAACGTGCAAGCGGCAATGAAAAGTTGCCTAATCCACAAAACAGATCAAGCACCCGATCACCTGATTTTAAGTTAAGCAAATCACATGCCAGCTTAACCATTTGTGGATTAATTGTAGAATTGACTTGGGTAAAGTCTTGGGGATGAAAGCCAAAACTCACATCAAAATCATCTAAACGATAATGCAAACGCATTGCTGCATGCGGATCATCAACCCGATGCAAACTGTCTGGACCTTCAGGCTGCAAATACAATTGCCAGTGTTTCTGTAACGCAAACTGCTGTAACTGGTTGATATCGGCTGCAGATAGTTGTTCTGTATGCCGCACCACCAAAGCAATCTCTTGATCTCCCATCGCCAATTCTATATGACCAATATGGGCCTTGCCTGTTAGACTTTGGAGTAGCTGCTTGATTCGTGTTAACGAACCAAATGCCTGATCCAACACCATACAGCGGTCAATTGAGGTCAGTTTATTGCTATTGCGCTCACGAAAACCGACCACCAATTTGTCTTGACTGGCAATATAACGCACCCCAACACGGGCTTTGCGGCGATAATCTTCACGCTGTGAACGCAAAGGCGCTAACCATTCTTCAGGCTGAATTTGCGCAAAATGTTGCAGATGCGACTGCAACACCTGTTGTTTGAGATGAATCTGCTCATCCAACTGAATATGCTGCATGCTACAACCACCGCAACGCTGATAATGTGGACATTGTGGCGTAACCCGTAATGTCGAAGGCTCACCCAGCACTTCTAGACACTCGGCTTCTTCTAAGCGTTTGTTACTATGCGTAATTTTGGCGCGTACTGTTTCACCAGGCAATGCGCCCTCTATAAAAACTGTTTTCCCCTGCTTCTCGGCTGGATGACCCGACTGAGCTGTGTAGTGTGCAATCCCGCGCCCTTCATGTGACAACGATTCCACCTGAAAGCAATATTCAGCCTGCTGCGTGGTACGGTTTTTACTGCGATGTTTCATATCAGTCTAAATATCGGAAGATGGGGAAGATTGAAAAGGCATCACGGATTCATTTGAAGGCGTGGTGACACTTTGTTCAGGAAAATCTGTACGGGTAAATTCAGTTTGCTGCGAACTGTGCTGCCACACGCTTAAAAAGTCTGCATGCTGCGGCTGAGTATGCAAATATTGAATGGTATGCTGTACCCATAAAGTATGCTCTTCAAGCAGCAATTGCCCTTTGAGCAGCAGCCAACGCAAATAAATCAACCAAGTATTTAAGACATCGCCTTCACAATAACGCGTCAGCCTTGACCATTCGCCGCTTTGCATAAATGCAGGAACATGATAGCCCGCATCTACACGTTTACCCGGAAAACCTAGCAAATACGCAATGTCATCCAACTTTTGAAAATGACGACCATTAAACATTGCCATCACATCCATTAAATCGACATGACGCTGATGGTAACGGTTTTGATAATTGTTATAGCGCTTTTGCTGATCAATCTCGCCCTGATCAAATAAACTTGGTGCAGACAGCCCGTGATACATGGCGCGGAATAAAATCACTGGCAAGTCAAACTGCGAACCGTTCCAACTGACCAAAGTCGGATGACGCTTATCAAAAATAGACAAAAACTTTTTCAGCATTGTCGCTTCGCTGTCATGTTCACGGCTAAAGGAAAACAGCTTCATGCCGTGTTCATCAATCCACAAGCCTGAAATACACACAATTTCATGCAAAGGCAAACGCTGAAAATCGGTTCCTGCCTCTTGGCGACGCAACTTCATTAATGCTTGTTCAAGCTCTGCTTCGGGTAAATCGAGTTGATATAAATGCGCGCCTGACTTCAAATCGGTAACGGTTTCTATATCGAAAATCAGCACAGGTAAACGCATAAAATCTTACTCAATGGGTGATAGAAAAATGAATATCACAATTCAGTATCTTGAACAGAGAATAAACCTGTCGATAAATAACGATCACCACGGTCACAAACAATACAAACAATCACTGCATCTGGATTTTCTTCGGCAATTTTTAAAGCTGCCCATACCGCGCCGCCCGATGATGTGCCTGCGCTGATGCCTTCTTTTTGCGCCAATTTGCGCATGGTTTTTTCTGCTTCAATTTGCGGAATATCAATAATGCGGTCAACACGGCTGCGGTCAAAAATGGTTGGTAAATATGCTTCAGGCCAACGGCGAATCCCCGCAATGCTTGAACCATCTGATGGTTGTAAACCAATAATTTGAATCTCTGGGTTTTGTTCTTTTAAGTATTTAGACACCCCCATAATGGTGCCTGTTGTGCCCATAGAGCTGACAAAGTGGGTAATTTTACCGCCCGTTTGCTGCCAAATTTCAGGCCCTGTTGTCAGGTAATGTGCTTCAACATTATCTGGATTCCCAAATTGGTTCAGCACCAAGCCTTTGCCTTCTCTCTGCATTTGCAAAGCCAAATCGCGTGCGCCTTCCATGCCTTGTGCTTTGGTCACTTCAATCAATTCTGCACCATAGGCACGCATGGCATCTTTACGTTCTTGGCTCATATTATCAGGCATGATCAGCTGCATTTTATAGCCACGCATAGCTGCAACCATCGCCAAAGCAATACCGGTATTGCCACTGGTTGCCTCAATTAAAGTATCGCCTGGTTGAATTTCACCGCGTTTTTCTGCCTGCATAATCATGTTGTAGGCAGGACGATCTTTAACAGAACCCGCAGGGTTATTGCCTTCCAGTTTTGCCAAAACCGTTGCCTGCGTATGACTTGCCAAACGCTGTAAACGCACCAATGGGGTTTTGCCCACATAATGATCTAACAAAAATTCATCACTTTGGAAATCTGGTTGGGTATCAAGCATGGTCTGCACCAATATCAAGGTGGGCTTATTGTATGAAAATTTGCACCTTCCTGCACGTTTTTCACAGGCTTTTTATCAAAACAGCAATAGTCTGCCGACAATTTATGCATCACTTACTGCCTACACAATTCTAGGCAAGATGAACACAATTTCAGATTGTCTTTTGCGGGATGGATGCAAAAAAATGCACACCGATTGATTGCGAGATGCAGCTGAACCACTCGCACCAAACAGATGAAAACACAGTCAGGAGAATTGACATCCTCCCCCCCCTTAAAAGCATAGGTATCTACACATCTTTAGGTACCTAGTGCAATGGTTGCGATTTCATTCAGTTCATCTATTGAATATTCTGAGAGCAGTTGAAGAGTATTTAGTAAAATCGAGAGTCCTGCCAATATGGCAG
>NZ_VPAP01000051.1:0-1952 GCF_013419195.1 Acinetobacter sp. YH12099
TTTGGAATTTTTATGATGGGGTCGTCACTCGTAGACACTCGTTCGGCTTTTCCCGAAATAACATGAAGGGCGCACTTTACCATTGGAAAAAATCCAATGGGTGCGAAACGCCAAAAAGGGAAAATTTCCAATTTTTCATTTTTGGCGTTCTTGGGGTTAAGGGGTCGAACCCCTTACGCAACGTCCGTTTTTGAGTGAAACGAAAAAATGGGTAAGTGCGCCCTTCGGGATTTGTCATACAAAACTGAAATTCGTTAAACGATTGCCTATCCTGCCATAGCGATTTTTGTTTTTTGGCGTTTAGTCGTGACTAAGATCGTGGAATTAATCTCTTTAAACCATCTTCAAATTCTTGGTCGCTTAATTCCCCTGAAACGTATTGATCATAGAGCTGCTGATGTTCTTCTGTAATTTCTAGGTCGTAATATTCACGGTCTGATCTGTTCAAAAAGACTCGTTCCAAACGTCGGTTTTTTTCTGTATCCATGATCACTCCGCATATTCATTGAATTTGGGTGCATAGACATATCGGCGATATTCAGGTTTGAACTGAAACGCTACTCGACCCTCTCCAACGTCCTGTACTTCCTCAGAGGACGAAATCATTTCTTCCGTGGTGATTTCATCTTCAGGCTTGAGAATCCCCTTTAAAACGCCTCCTGTTGCGATAAAACGCATCTTATGGACTTGTTTGGTCATCTCATGCAGCCAAGCACCCTTATCACCCTCTAAAGCCAAATCAGACGGTTTTACGCTGTATTTGAGCGTTTCACAGATTGCCTTGTCGAGTTGTTTGCGCCCTTTTTCGTCTAAAGTGGCTTTTACGGCTTTCACGTTCACCGATGGCAAGTAGTCAGCTCGCAAGGCTTTCGCCCACATTTCGACCCAATCGCCTTGTTTTATATAATTAATCGTGAAGTAACTAGGCTTAACCAACAGCAAGGCATGAAAATGCGGATGTGCCATCATTTTTCCATCGTTCCCCCTGGTCACTTCCGTTGTTCTTAAAAAACCTGCTACACCTGACTTAAATCGCTTAGTTTCAATCAGTCGCTTCCATGAATCATTCATGTGCTTCAAAGTGTCACGCAATTCGGTAACAGGCGGATTTTTCACAGTCAGAGTTAGGAATACCCAACGATGGGTAGGAAAGCGTTCCTGAATATTTGGCAATTGCTGAAACATAACTGCCCTCCAGAGTAGAGATCTGCGCCACTGACATACAGGACAATGACGGACACGGCAAAAAAATGCTTGCTTGAGAACCAATTTTCCCTGATCGGGATTAACTCCAAATTTCAAAATACCTGAACAGCCGTTAATTCGGTCTGCATATTTTGAGAGTTCAACGGAGTAGTTATAGAGAATTTTAACGGATTCAGCATCGGAGCGATGTTCATCCCAAGAAACTTCATGAGGTGAAATTTCTGTTAAAAAATTGATTCCAAGATCGGAATTATGGCAAGATTGAGTCATTAAAAAGCTCGTTTAAGTTTTGTTGGATCGCACCTCAAAATTTACGGGCTTTTTATCTATCTGTCAAACCATGCTAAAAGCCACGCCACACAAGGCATAGAGCCACATTTTTAATATCGAAGTTATCCCTTAATAATAAATACAAGGAAAAACACCCCCAAAAATCCCCATTTTTGCCCCCTTTTCAGATGCCTTTTTTTTGATTTTTCACCCCTAGCCAATTCGTGATGATTTTTCAGTAATGCACGCTTCCGCGTTTCTCATTCGAGAAACAAAAATCGGGTCGTCGCTTTGCTCGGTTTTTCCCGCTTAGAATTTTTATGGGAGCTTGTAATCAGGGAAGAAAGGTTTTGGAATTTTTATGATGGGGTCGTCACTCGTAGACACTCGTTCGGCTTTTCCCGAAATAACATGAAGGGCGCACTTTACCATTGGAAAAAATCCAATGGGTGCGAAACGCCAAAAAGGGAAAATTT
>NZ_VPAP01000052.1:0-1659 GCF_013419195.1 Acinetobacter sp. YH12099
GTACCAGCGTACGGCCCACAGAATGATGTCACGCTGAAAATGCCGGCCTTTGAATGGGTTCATGTGCAGCTCCATCAGCAAAAGGGGATGATAAGTTTATCACCACCGACTATTTGCAACAGTGCCGATAAAAATATATCATCATGAACAATAAAACTGTCTGCTTACATAAACAGTAATACAAGGGGTGTTATGAGCCATATTCAACGGGAAACGTCTTGCTCGAGGCCGCGATTAAATTCCAACCTGGATGCTGATTTATATGGGTATAGATGGGCTCGCGATAATGTCGGGCAATCAGGTGCGACAATCTATCGATTGTATGGGAAGCCCGATGCGCCAGAGTTGTTTCTGAAACATGGCAAAGGTAGCGTTGCCAATGATGTTACAGATGAGATGGTCAGACTAAACTGGCTGACGGCATTTATGCCTCTTCCGACCATCAAGCATTTTATCCGTACTCCTGATGATGCATGGTTACTCACCACTGCGATCCCCGGGAAAACAGCATTCCAGGTATTAGAAGAATATCCTGATTCAGGTGAAAATATTGTTGATGCGCTGGCAGCGTTCCTGCGCCGGTTGCATTCGATTCCTGTTTGTAATTGTCCTTTTAACAGCGATCGCGCATTTCGTCTCGCTCAGGCGCAATCACGAATGAATAACGGTTTGGTTGATGCGAGTGATTTTGATGACGAGCGTAATGGCTGGCCTGTTGAACAAGTCTGGAAAGAAATGCATAAGCTTTTGCCATTCTCACCGGATTCAGTCGTCACTCATGGTGATTTCTCACTTGATAACCTTATTTTTGACGAGGGGAAATTAATAGGTTGTATTGATGTTGGACGAGTCGGAATCGCAGACCGATACCAGGATCTTGCCATCCTATGGAACTGCCTCGGTGAGTTTTCTCCTTCATTACAGAAACGGCTTTTTCAAAAATATGGTATTGATAATCCTGATATGAATAAATTGCAGTTTCATTTGATGCTCGATGAGTTTTTCTAATCAGAATTGGTTAATTGGTTGTAACACTGGCAGAGCATTACGCTGACTTGACGGGACGGCGCTTCCCTACCCTCATGGCCGCCTCCCAGGAATCGACCCAGGTGCTTATCGTGGACATAATCCTTTACTCATAAATTTATCTTATTCCATTATTGTACCTGTCACGCAAAACTTGCAGAAAAGCCATAAACGCAGGAGAATCCTGTCGGCGGTGAGGATAATAAATATGGTAGCCGTCAAAATATGGACACCACTCGGTCAGAACAGCAATCAGCTTGCCGCTTTTGATATATCCATCTGCAACATACTCGGGAATATAGGCAATCCCCAGCCCGTCTAATGCTGCATCGAGCTGATGAATCGTGCTGTTCGCAATATATTGCCCTTTGACTTTCAGACTGAATTTCTGAGCATCTTTCTCGAATTCCCAGGCGTACAATCCACTCGTATCAGAATAGCGGACGTTAATGCAGTTGTGGTTCAAAAGATCCTGCGGCTTCCTGGGCTTAGCATAACGCTTAAAATGGCACTGTTGCAAAGTTAGCGATGAGGCAGCCTTTTGTCTTATTCAAAGGCCTTACATTTCAAAAACTCTGCTTACCAGGCGCATTTCGCCCAGGGGATCACCATAATAAAATGCTGAGGCCTGGC
>NZ_VPAP01000053.1:0-1468 GCF_013419195.1 Acinetobacter sp. YH12099
TGTCTTAACGAATGCGGATAGAATGCATAAACTTACCTAAAAAATAAAATTCAGTTTTATGATAACTTTACTGTTAAAAGAAGTCTAGACAACCTTGTTTTATGCTTGGATATAAGGCTTATTTTAATATAAAATATTCTCAAAACTTTTTAACGAGTGAAAAAGTACTCAACCAAATAATAAAACAATTGAATTTAAAAGAAACCGATACCGTTTACGAAATTGGAACAGGTAAAGGGCATTTAACGACGAAACTGGCTAAAATAAGTAAACAGGTAACGTCTATTGAATTAGACAGTCATCTATTCAACTTATCGTCAGAAAAATTAAAACTGAATACTCGTGTCACTTTAATTCACCAAGATATTCTACAGTTTCAATTCCCTAACAAACAGAGGTATAAAATTGTTGGGAATATTCCTTACCATTTAAGCACACAAATTATTAAAAAAGTGGTTTTTGAAAGCCATGCGTCTGACATCTATCTGATTGTTGAAGAAGGATTCTACAAGCGTACCTTGGATATTCACCGAACACTAGGGTTGCTCTTGCACACTCAAGTCTCGATTCAGCAATTGCTTAAGCTGCCAGCGGAATGCTTTCATCCTAAACCAAGAGTAAACAGTGTCTTAATAAAACTTACCCGCCATACCACAGATGTTCCAGATAAATATTGGAAGCTATATACGTACTTTGTTTCAAAATGGGTCAATCGAGAATATCGTCAACTGTTTACTAAAAATCAGTTTCATCAAGCAATGAAACACGCCAAAGTAAACAATTTAAGTACCGTTACTTATGAGCAAGTATTGTCTATTTTTAATAGTTATCTATTATTTAACGGGAGGAAATAATTCTATGAGTCGCTTTTGTAAATTTGGAAAGTTACACGTTACTAAAGGGAATGTAGATAAATTATTAGGTATACTACTGACAGCTTCCAAGGAGCTAAAGAGGTCCCTAGACTAGCAAGAAGTACACAAGAAGCCTTAAAGATTATAGAAAAGCTTTTCCATGAAATGCTTAACATTATTTAATGTTAACATGTGGCTTTGTGGTAACTACCACGAGTGGTAACTTGTAACATGAAAAAAGTTACAAGTTACAAGTGGTTTATTTACGAACATAAAGGCTAGGAAAGCACTTGATAAGTATATCAAGTGCTTTTTTTCCGTTCGATTTTACTATCCAAGATACCGCTTGACGTACCTAATATTTTAGTGTGCTAAGGGCTTTGCTTTTTCTGGTTATAGTTCGTTCAAAAAAGACCGCAAGGGTAAATGCACGATCATAGATCGCCCTTGCAGCTTTTTAATCTCTCCACTTTTTTATAACCAAGCAAACGGTAATCCTCCCTAAAAATAATTGAGTTTAAAAGTAGAAAATCGAATAACCTTGATTTAAGGAGATTTTCTATGAAAACATCTAAGTATTCAGACAGCTTGATCATGAGTATCTTGAAGCAAGC
>NZ_VPAP01000054.1:0-1351 GCF_013419195.1 Acinetobacter sp. YH12099
ACGTATAGGAAGAATAAACGCCCTTTTCACCCAAGTCCAACAGCTTTGGACCGCAGTTGACTCTTTCGACACCCCTGCGATGCAACCCAATCCGGCTGACGGGGAGCCAGCAACGCTGAAAATTTACCCTCCTCTTTCCCACTAGCGGCTCCTTTTCCGACAACCAGCACGGCGGATCCCTGCCGCGGCGCTGTGAACGCAGCATTTTGATTGGTATCGTTGGCCTTCAGGCTCGTCAGTCAAACAGACCCAGGAGCAGCTCAGCCGGTGGCGCCCGGCTTTCGGGTAACGCCCTGGTCCCGCTGGTTTCGGCTTTGTGCTTCAGGTGATCAAGGATCTGCTTGATCACTATAGGGTCTTCAATGCAGGCGATGACTTTCATGGCGCCGCCGCAGCCGCTGCAGGTCTCGATGTCGATATTGAAAACACGCTTGAGCCGTTGCGCCCATGTCATCGACGCTCGCCGTTGTGCTGGTGTTGCCGGTTCATCAGCCACCCTGACCTTGTTGCCCCTGCCCCGTTTTGCCGGCGTGACCAACGCCCGGTGCCGACTGTTGGGTGCGAACACCCCGTGGAAGCGGGTTAGGTTGACTCTGGGCTTCGGTACCAGGGCGGCCAGCCTTGCAATGAAATCCAATGGTTCGAAAATGACGTGCGTGGTGCCGTCCCGGTACGGCGTCTTGAGCTGGTAGCGCACGTTGCCGCCTCGTGTTAACGACAGCCGCTTCTCGGATACCGCCGGGCGGCTGATGTACCGGCACAGCCGTTCGAGCTTCTTGCGTTCATCGGCCCTGGCCGCCACGCCGGCGTGCAGGCTGGACCCGGCTACCTTGCCAATCCCGTCACCGAACGGATCACCACTGGTCGGCAGAGTTTGCAAAGTGAACACCTTTCGCCCCGCCTGTGAACCGACAGCGATACGGTAAGTGATCGAGTGCCCCAGCAGGGGTGTCATCGGGTCGTCATCCACCGCATCCGAGGCCAGATAGCTGTTTTCGACATCCCGTTCCAGCAGGCCTTGCCGTTCCAGATAGCGACCCACCCGGTGGGCGATGGTGTGCGTCAGCTGGGTGAGCTCTGGGCTGGTCGGCGCCTTGACCCAGCGGAAACGCGCTGAGCCGTGGGATTGCTCGACATACACACCGTCGAGAAACAGCATGTGGAAGTGAACATTCAGATTGAGCGCCGATCCAAAACGCTGGATCAGGGTGACCGCGCCCGTCTTGGCCACTTGGTGGGTATGGCCCGCTTTCTTGACCAGGTGCGTGGCAATGACGCGGTAAACGATGCCCAGCACCCACCCCATGATCTCGGGCCGGCTGGCAAACAGGAAACGCAGCTGAAACGGGAA
>NZ_VPAP01000055.1:0-1295 GCF_013419195.1 Acinetobacter sp. YH12099
CATAGGTATCTACACAATTTCCATGTTTTGCGTTAAATTGAAGAGCATGCTCTTCAATTTTAACATCTCTCGCTTAGATCAGCGCCTTGTCAAACGTTACAACAACCTTGTTCAGTTCAATATGAATCCTCTTGCTTCACTTGCCCCTGCAATCAAAGATATTGCCTCTGCTCAAAAAAATAGTTTCGCAACGACGCAAGCTGTATGGCGGTTTTTAAATAATGATAAAATTTCATTTAAACAATTAAATGAACCTATTCAAAAACTTGCTTGTGATCAGATTAAGACATCGCTGCATCGCTATGCTTTAGTTATTCATGATTGGTCACAAATCCAATATGTGACACATCGTAATAAAACTCAAAAACTCCAAAGGACACATCAGTACGACTCAGGCTATGAATTACAAACGAGCTTACTTGTTGATGCTGCTTCTGGACTTCCTGTTGCTCCATTAGCTCAAACCCTTTCTAGTGCTTCAGGTTGCTATTCGACATTTAATGAGCAACAGACCGAACGTAAAACTCATTTAGACTCCCTTTCTGAACAAATACAAAAAGTTGAACAGTTTCCTCTTGAGAAAACCTGCGTACATATTATTGATCGTGAAGGAGATTCCATTGCTCATCTCAGGGAATTAAGCAGTCATGGTTTTCAATGGCTTATTCGAGCAAAGGAAGGCAATCGGATTGAGCATCAGGGTGAAATATGTAAAGTTGGAGAAGTTGCTGAACGTATCGAAATACAGCAAGTGAAACCCATTTCTTACAAGGGTAATCAACATATGCTTTATGTTGGAGAAACCAATGTTCGGCTTACCCGTGCTGCAAAATCAAATAAAAAAGATTCTTTAGGTCAAAGAGTTGCTCCTCAGAAAGGTGCTGCAATTGAGGCTAGACTGATTATTGCGGTGGTTAAAGATATTAATGAAAAGACAGTTGCAAGATGGTCATTGATCAGCAATGTATCAACCGAGATTACCGCAGTGGAATTGACAACTTGGTATTACTGGCGTTGGTCAATCGAATGTTATTTCAAACTTCTCAAGCAAGCAGGTCATGATATTGAGTCATGGCTTCAGACTACCCCAGAAGCGATTTTAAGGCGTTTGCTGATCAGTTGTATGGCTTGTGTGTTGACGTGGAGAGTGCAGCGTTGTACAGATGAGCAAAATCAGAAAGTCCGTGCATTTTTGACTAGGCTTTCAGGTAGACAGCAGAAAAGAGGCAAGATAGAGAGTGCGCCTGCCATATTGGCAGGACTCTCGATTTTACTAAATACTCTTCAACTGCTCT
>NZ_VPAP01000056.1:0-1254 GCF_013419195.1 Acinetobacter sp. YH12099
TTTTTTTTAAGTTTTTGATTTAGTGACTAGATCATTATGGTGAGAGTTGGAGAAGATCAGGGAATACTCACCCTAGAGCATGTATAAACACACTCTAGGAGTATTACCCTAAACAATGTTGGTCATCACTACGGAGCCGAGCCATCGCTTCACAGGGACACATTACGGTATAACGCTGTGTCTGTCTTAATTACGGCTTATATCACCGCCTGAACGCATTTAAGACCGCTTATATTGCCTTTTGTACATCGCAAGGGCGGAACGCCCAATATACTCACGTACGGCTCAAAACTACTCATGCTGCTGCCTGCTTTGTTCAGTTCCCCCAGTAACAGGCTAAAAATCACCGCTTAAATGCTGTCGTCACTGTACCTACCACCCATTTAAACGGACGGAATTAATCACTGGAGAAGTTTTAACAACGAAAGGGATTTATTTTAAATCTTGTGCCGTTATAATCGCTTTACCGCACGGGGATTTTATCCTGATCTTATCTAGTGCTTCTAACACAGATAACTTTCGTTATTAATTCCTGCAAGAATTAATAACCGTGCTTAGAATATATTTAAATCGACCCCTTTTTACAATCCTATTCTCTCCAGTTAGGATTTTTTTTTTCTTATTTTATTGTTTTAAGGGTTTTAGGGTATCCCTAACAAGGCATAAAGTCCCCTTTGTGTATCCTTGGCTGGTATTTCAGAGGGGCTGGAGTAGCCCCGAACTGATGCAATAAGCTACGAAAACGCTTTTCTCCCTGATTACAAGCTCCCTTTTGCCTTATATCGGTAAGAATTAGCGAATGCGACACGAAAGCCAACTGTAAGGAAGGAGAAGGAGTTTCGACGACGACGCCCGCACTGTTGGCGCGTGTCAAAACAGATTCTCTTGGTATATTTACGAAATCTCATGTAAGCCTTGCTGTGTAAGGGTTTCAAAGCACCTCAAGTTCTAGCAGATCAGACAACAAATATAATTCTTGTTCATCTAAAGCAATTCTGTTTTCACCACTCAAAGACAATAAAACTTCTGTGACCTTTCCTTGTTCTTCAAAGAAATGACCATTCTCTGTATGTATAAATTTTACTGTTTTGCCTAAAAGCTCTATGACTTGTTCCATCTTAAACACCTTTTTTTTAAGTTTTTGATTTAGTGACTAGATCATTATGGTGAGAGTTGGAGAAGATCAGGGAATACTCACCCTAGAGCATGTATAAACACACTCTAGGAGTATTACCCTAAACAATGTTGGTCATC
>NZ_VPAP01000057.1:0-1190 GCF_013419195.1 Acinetobacter sp. YH12099
GGTAATACCCCCATTTTTAATTGAATTAATGGGTAGAAAATCTAAAGCCTTGTTATTGTTTAAAAATAGGTGGACAACCATTTACTGACATATGAGGTCGTTCATGATTATAAAAGTACTGCCAGTCAGTTGTATAGTCCTGCACCTCGCTCAGATCTCGAAATAAATATTGATTTAGACACTCATAACGTACTGTACGATTAAATCGCTCAACATATGCATTTTGCTGTGGATTGCCTGGTTGAGTAAATACATGCTCAATACCATGCTGATCACACCACTTTTCCATCAGCTCACTTATATACTCTGGGCCATTGTCGGTTCTAATGCGTTTAGGTTTACCTCGCCATTCAATGAGCTGATCAAGTCCTCTCAGCACACGTTCTGCTGGCAACGAAAAGTCAATCAATATATCCAATGACTCGCGATTATAGTCATCAATCACGTTGTGAACTCGATAACTACGTCCATCACTGAGTTGATCATACATAAAGTCCATTGACCATGATTCATTCTTAGCTGTCGGTACTGCAAGGGGTTCTGGCTGTTCTCGTTTAATCCGCTTATTAGGCTTGATTCTTAAATTAAGCTCAAGCTCCTTATAAATGCGATAGACACGTTTGTGGTTCCATTTGTATTTTTTAACATTACGCAAATACAGGAAACAAAGCTTGAAGCCCCATGTTTTATGATCATTGGTTAATTGAATCAACCATTCGGCAATCTGTTGATTCTCTTCATCTAAACGAGCTTTATAGCGATAACACGTTTGACTGACTTTAAAAATTAAGCAGGCCATGCTGATTGAAATCTTAAATTGCTCAGTAGCTTGCTGAGCAAGTGACTTTCGCTGAACAGGCCTTAAAACTTTTTTAAAAGTGCATCTTGCAAGATGTCTGACTTTAGCCGCTCATCAGCATACATGCGTTTTAAACGGGCATTTTCAGCCTCAAGTTCTTTAAGCCGCGTCATCATTGAAAGATCCATGCCGCCATATTTGGACTTCCACTTGTAGAATGTAGCAGAGCTCATACCATGTTCGCGGCACAAGTTCGGTATGGGTGTTCCTGCTTCAGCTTGCTTCAAGATACTCATGATCAAGCTGTCTGAATACTTAGATGTTTTCATAGAAAATCTCCTTAAATCAAGGTTATTCGATTTTCTACTTTTAAACTCAATTATTTTTAGGG
>NZ_VPAP01000058.1:0-1168 GCF_013419195.1 Acinetobacter sp. YH12099
TACGTTGTCGGCAGCGGGCCAAAAAGGAATACGTCCATGCCCATCGAGGTGAAACCGGCTGTGAGCGCGGGTTCAAGCATATAGCCCGACAGGCGCGTATCCTTGCCGATCACGACACGATGGCGGTGGTCACCGCGACGAAAGACACGGCCAGCCGCCATGCCGACGCGCAAGGCGGTTTCCGCCGTCATCGCGCCTTCGTTGGCTTTGCCACGAATACCGTCTGTGCCGAAATATTTGCGCACCATAAGGTCGATTATCCTGTCGTCGGGTCGCCCTCAAAGGGGACATGCCTGCTGAACCGCGAATATAGAGAAATATCCCGAATGTGCAGTTAACGAATTCTTGCGGTTTCTTTCAGCGCCGCCAATACCGCCAGCCCGTCGCGCAAGGGGCGCGGCTCGTGTGTGCGGATGAAGTCAGCTCCACCTGCGGCGGCGGCAAGCTCTGCAGCGAGTGTCGCGGCCCCGACATCCCCCGGACCACGGCCTGTGAGCGCGCGCAGAAAGGATTTGCGCGAAACAGACAGAAGCACCGGCAAATCGAAGCGCAGCCGCAATTCATCGAACCGCGCCAGCACCGAGAGCGAGGTTTCGGGAGCAGCCCCCAGAAAAAACCCCATGCCGGGATCAAGGACAAGGCGGTTGCGTTTGATACCGGCACCCGTCAGCGCCGCGATGCGCGCGTCAAAGAACGCCGCAATGTGATCCATGATGTCGCCAGCGGGTGCCTCGCGCCGATCTGCCTGCCCGTCTTGCACCGAATGCATAACGACGAGTTTGGCAGATGATTTCGCCAATTGCGGATAGAACGCAGCGTCTGGAAAACCGCGAATATCATTGAGATAGGCCACACCACGCGACAAGGCATAGGCTTGCGTCGCGGGTTGATAACTGTCGAGCGAGACGGGAATGCCATCTGCCTTGAGCGCGTCCAGCACCGGCGCGATACGCGCGATTTCTGTGTCGGACGAAACAGGCGCGGCGTCGGGATTGCTGGATGCCGGACCGAGGTCGATCACATCTGCCCCCTCGGCCATCAGCTTACGCGCCTGCGCAATGGCTGCGTCTGGCGCCAGATACCGGCCTCCATCGGAGAAACTGTCCGAGGTTATGTTGACGATGCCGAAAATGATGAGCGATTTATTCATGGGGGCTTCTATAATAAT
>NZ_VPAP01000059.1:0-1122 GCF_013419195.1 Acinetobacter sp. YH12099
GCTCCTTGAGCTGTCGACAGCCTCAGAAACCAGGCCGCTGCAACTGTTTATTAAAAACATAGCACTCTGCAAACACGAAAGTGGACGTATAGGGTGTGATGCCTGCCCGGTGCTGGAAGGTTAATTGATGGGGTTAGCGTAAGCGAAGCTCTTGATCGAAGCCCCAGTAAACGGCGGCCGTAACTATAACGGTCCTAAGGTAGCGAAATTCCTTGTCGGGTAAGTTCCGACCTGCACGAATGGCATAATGATGGCGGCGCTGTCTCCAGCAGAGGCTCAGTGAAATCGAATTCGCCGTGAAGATGCGGTGTACCCGCGGCTAGACGGAAAGACCCCGTGAACCTTTACTGCAGCTTGACATTGAACTTTGACCTTACTTGTGTAGGATAGGTGGGAGGCTTTGAAACTTGGACGCTAGTCCGAGTGGAGCCGTCCTTGAAATACCACCCTGGTAATGTTGAGGTTCTAACTCTGTCCCGTTATCCGGGACGAGGACCATGTCTGGTGGGTAGTTTGACTGGGGCGGTCTCCTCCTAAAGAGTAACGGAGGAGTACGAAGGTGCGCTCAGCGTGGTCGGAAATCACGCGTAGAGTATAAAGGCAAAAGCGCGCTTAACTGCGAGACCCACAAGTCGAGCAGGTACGAAAGTAGGTCTTAGTGATCCGGTGGTTCTGTATGGAAGGGCCATCGCTCAACGGATAAAAGGTACTCTGGGGATAACAGGCTGATACCGCCCAAGAGTTCATATCGACGGCGGTGTTTGGCACCTCGATGTCGGCTCATCTCATCCTGGGGCTGAAGCAGGTCCCAAGGGTATGGCTGTTCGCCATTTAAAGAGGTACGCGAGCTGGGTTTAGAACGTCGTGAGACAGTTCGGTCCCTATCTACCGTGGGCGCTGGAAATTTGAGAGGATCTGCTCCTAGTACGAGAGGACCAGAGTGGACGAACCTCTGGTGTACCGGTTGTGACGCCAGTCGCATCGCCGGGTAGCTATGTTCGGAAGGGATAACCGCTGAAAGCATCTAAGCGGGAAGCCTACCTCAAGATAAGATTTCCCCGAGGCTTTATGCCTCCTAAAGAGCCGTTGAAGACTACGACGTTGATAGGTTGGATGTGGAAG
>NZ_VPAP01000060.1:0-1074 GCF_013419195.1 Acinetobacter sp. YH12099
TAGTTGCTGGGTATAGACCCGAAACCGGGTGATCTATCCATGAGCAGGTTGAAGGTTGGGTAACACTAACTGGAGGACCGAACCCACTGTCGTTGAAAAGCCAGGGGATGACTTGTGGATAGGGGTGAAAGGCTAATCAAACTCGGTGATAGCTGGTTCTCCCCGAAAGCTATTTAGGTAGCGCCTCGGACGAATACCATTGGGGGTAGAGCACTGTTTCGGCTAGGGGGTCATCCCGACTTACCAAACCGATGCAAACTCCGAATACCAATGAGTACTATCCGGGAGACAGACTGCGGGTGCTAACGTCCGTAGTCAAGAGGAAAACAATCCAGACCGCCAGCTAAGGCCCCAAAATCATAGTTAAGTGGGAAACGATGTGGGAAGGCATAGACAGCTAGGAGGTTGGCTTAGAAGCAGCCACCCTTTAAAGAAAGCGTAATAGCTCACTAGTCGAGTCGGCCTGCGCGGAAGATGTAACGGGGCTAAAACTATGTGCCGAAGCTGCGGATGTATACATTGTATACGTGGTAGGGGAGCGTTCTGTAAGCCGAAGAAGGTGGATTGAGAAGTCTGCTGGAGGTATCAGAAGTGCGAATGCTGACGTGAGTAACGACAAAACGGGTGAAAAACCCGTTCGCTGAAAGACCAAGGGTTCCAGTCCAACGTTAATCGGGGCTGGGTGAGTCGACCCCTAAGGCGAGGCCGAGAGGCGTAGTCGATGGGAAATTGGTTAATATTCCAATACTTCAGTGTAATGCGATGAGAGGACGGAGAAGGTTAAGTCAGCCTGGCGTTGGTAGTCCAGGTGAAAGGAAGTAGGCATGCATCTTAGGCAAATCCGGGGTGCTCTATGCTGAGATCTGATAGCAAGCTGTACTTGTACAGTGAAGTGGCTGATACCCTGCTTCCAGGAAAAGTCTCTAAGCTTCAGTTACACTGGAATCGTACCCGAAACCGACACAGGTGGTCAGGTCGAGTAGACCAAAGCGCTTGAGAGAACTCTGCTGAAGGAACTAGGCAAAATGGTACCGTAACTTCGGGAGAAGGTACGCTGTTGATGGTGATAGGACT